>CALBDW010000148.1 GCA_937927435.1 uncultured Bdellovibrionales bacterium | reverse complement strand
GTTCCGCCGACGATCTTCGCCGATGCCTATCCGAAGGGCTTCTTGGGCCAAACGGAGATCTTCGGTCCGGTGGTCGCGATCATGCGTGCAAAAGACATCGATCAGGCGCTCGAAATCGCCAACGGCACCGAGTACGCCCTTACCGGTGGCCTCTACTCAAGAAGCCCGGCGAACATCGAAAAAGTGAAATGGAACTTCGAGGTCGGAAACCTCTACATCAACCGCGGTTGCACGGGGGCGATGGTCGAACGCCATCCATTCGGCGGCTTCAAGATGTCAGGCGCTGGTTCAAAAACCGGCGGTCCGGACTATCTCTTGAACTTCATGGAACCACGGGCGATCGCTGAAAACACACTCCGCCGCGGCTTCGCTCCGTCGGAAGAGTGAGAAAAGATGGAGGCGCTCCAAACAATTGCGAGCGCCTCGAACTGGCTCACTTGCATGGGGATGATCAGGAACCCAAAAACCATTGTTAATTCAATAACTTAGATCATCATCAATAGAGTAAGCCAGTTTGCCCAAGTTGGACCTGCCAAGCCCAACGTTACTCCCAGACTTGGCCTTCCCAGAACTCGCTCGTCAATTGCAGGCATCCCGGCCAAGTTTGCCCCGGACAATCACGTTGGAACCGGTCTTGGCGCATCTCGCAAGCGCAATGGTTATTTAACTCGTGGTTTGCAAGAGCCGCGCAATAGGCCGCACGCGAGTTAAAGGTATGTCGGCCGGTGGAACAGTTGCTCTCGAATTCGTAGGAATATTCTTCGGAAATAGAACTGCTTTCGTGGTTGCAGGCCGCGGTGCTAAGAAGAACCGCGGCCGCGATCAAGATTGTCGATATGAAAATCCGTTTCACGCCGAATCCCTCCTTAGATCCGAATAGATGATTCTACTTTATTTTATTTTGGGACGGACTCCGCGAATTGTCACCCACGTTTGATAAATACCGACTGATTTCACCAGGTCGCGGAAGATCAAAGCGTTATCCGGGTGCAAGCGGATGCAGCCATGAGAGGCGGGCTTACCAAGGCGCTTCCAGTTGCTTTGCGGAGTGCCATGAATCGCGATACCACCGCGGATGAAAACGGCGTACGGCATATTACCCAAACCTTTGTAATCGCCGCCCGGATGCTTTTTAGAGGTGTAAGCCGTGTAGATGCGTCCGTTCGGGTGCGTATCCATATTGGGCGTGTCGAGGCTCAGTCCCGTCGAGACCGGCCAAGTCGCATACAGACTTCCATCTACGTAGAGGTACATCGTTTGCGTGGTCTTATCGATATCGGCCCAAACGCGGCAGGAAATGCGGTAGCAGCTGCCTTTCTTGCCGCTGTAGAACTGAAGGGGCATGTGATTCCAAAGGAACTCTTGAAACGTGTAGTTTTCCCACTCGTCTTCATGAGTGTGATAACCCACTTCTTCGAGTTCTTGGGCGTATTCCCCGTCGGACTCGTCGTACGATTCGGCCGCATATGAAGTTTCATATTGAGCGAAGGACACCATCGGCGCCGACAGGAAGCCGATCAAGAACGCAAATAAAAAGGCCCGTTTCATTAGGATTCCCCCTGGATTGGACGTAGAAAGAAGCTGCCCTCCAATTACAAAGGCCCAGGACCTTTGACAATTGCCGAAGGATTTCGAGGGGGAATAAACGGCCATAATTATAATTATTCATCGACTGTAAATTTTTGTAAGGTGCACCAATTTCAGTAAAACAGGCTGTTAAGCGGCTTTGGGTCCGTTTTGAGAGTCCCCTGGGGGTTCAATTTGAGAGGAATGCTGAGCTCTGAAAGGCTTTTCCCGTTCAGAGCGAAGAAGCCCGACGGAGAGAGCCGCGGCCATGGCGAAGCCCCAAGCCGCTCCCCCTAAATGCGCACTGTAGGCGACCGAACCGAAATCGCGAGTGGCAGCCAAATACCCGCCCAAGTCGGGAAGCAGCATCACCAAAAGCACGAGCCAGCTCGGGAGATAGGCGAATCCGTAATAGCCTTCCGCCGGAAGCAACCAATAGAAAAAACGCAATTTGCGTTTCCGGACCATGCCCACGATTCCGACAAAAGCGATTAACGCGCTCACCGCCGCGCTCGCCCCGACAAGCGGGGACGACGAAATCCCGGACAACTTCGAGTACGCGAACGCGCCGAGAAGTCCCCCGCCCAAATACGAAAGAATGACGAAGCTTCCTCCCAGCGTTGTCTCGACGAATCCGCCGAAGAGCAGGAGGAAAACCATGTTCCAGAAAAGATGCACGATCCCGCTATGGGAGAACTGGTACGTGATGTACTGAAGCCAACCGTTGTGGAGACGGCTCAAACCCCATTGGTAGGTCGGGTGCTCGGCTTGAACGCTCTTGAGTTCCTTAAAAGCCGAGCGCCATTTTTCGAGCGCAATCTCGTCTCCGACGAAGTCATAATTTTCGGCGTCTCTCATGAAAGTCGCGTTCCGAACCGCCAAGTTGCCGAGCAAACGCCGGGAATCCGAGTCGCCGTTTAATGCTTTCGCAGCCAATTGATGAAGCATCGGAGAAAAGACCGACGCCCCATCTTGACGGGAGATCATTTGCGCGAAAGCGGCTCCTTGCGTTTCGATGAACGAACGGTTGCTCAGAATCGCTTCGATTTTCCGGTCGCCCTCCTCGTTTTCACCCAGAGTGACGATGAAAACCAAAAGATTCAGCGAAAACAGAAGAAACGTTACTGGAATGAGCAGCGGAGAAAGAAGTCCTCTTAAGACCGGAAAGATCACTTGCGACTCCTTTTCTGCAAACTGGATGGCCGTCTTTCGGCGCCTGTTAAGAGCGTTTGCTCAACAATAGGGCGCCCGGCCTTTTTGGCCGCAAGTAAGGTGAGCTCAAGTGACTCCCGGTCAAAACGATCCTCTTGACGGAGCTTAAGGCCCGTGGTCAGGGCCGCATCCCACGATCCCAATCGAACGAGATTCTTTAAAAGGCTGCGGCCGACAGTGAGCCAGCCTTCCGACCTCTCGTCCATCCGGCTCCATGCGGACTGAACGGGCGCAAGCTCGTCGGTGTTTTCGGCGATCGACGCGAGCAACACGTTCGCATCGGTCAAAAACACGCCGCGGTTGCTTGAGCTCCCCTTTAGAATCTCCTGCAATTCAAGAACCGCCTCTCGGCGCTCACCTTTTTGCGCTTTCAGAAGCGCTGCCGCCACCCGCCGCCCGGTCATAAACGGCAGGCGCTCCGTTAACGACTGGAGCGACTCCTCTTTCGCCGAACAACTCACGGTATGAAGATAGGCCGAGGCAATTTCAGGACGGTGGAGCCAAGCTTCGTTATCATTGACGGCCTCGCGGACCTGCGAGCAGGCCGCCGTACTCTCGGACGAACATCCGCTCGCCAGAACTTCATTCCGGCAGAACCATTGCGCCAAGTTCAAACGCCCTTCCGGACCCAGCAAAAAGAGCGCGGAGGTCAAGGCCGCGCGCGCTTCCTCTTTTCGCCCGAGACGCCACAGGGCTTTGGCGCGTTCTTGGGCCGCGAAGTCGCGGGCGCCGTCGAAACTCATGGCGGCATCAAGGAGCGATAAGGCGCTTTCGTTATCGCGTTTTTCAACCAAATAACGAACCGCCAGAGTGCGGAGATAATCGGGGCTGGTCTCGTCGATGGAGGTCAAGACCTTCAAGGTTTCGCGCTCGTGTTGGTTCTCAGCGTCGCGGTCGCGTTCTCCCTCTTCCTCGGCTTCTCGCACCGAGCCGCGAATCAGTGCGACGGCCTTGCAAACATCGCCGCGCATCGACTCGTCACAAGCCTTTTCAAAATAGGGCTCCGCTTTTTCAATATCTTCAAAGGCGACGGCTTTTGCGAAATATGCAAGGGGCGCTTCCTCGTTCTTCCAAAGCGCCAGTTCAGCTTCCGCTTCAACACAAATTTTTTCCACGGCGCCCGAAAGATAAAGGCTTAAGGCCGTTTCGAGCCGGTCTTTCGTGGAATCAAGACGTCGAACAGATGACTTATCGATCGCCTCCTTGATTTCGGGACAAACATAGCCTTCCTCTTCCAGCCGCATGATCTTCGATTCAAGAGATGCGTAGCGGGTTTGGATCCGTGTGATCTCTACCGTGAGAACCATCGCGCAAACAGCGAGGGTCGCCGATTGAAAGCCGCTCGCAAGTGACATCTCAACGAGCGAAGGTTCCGCAGGGACGGCCCGTCTTGATTTGGAGTATGTCACCACTTCCGTATCGGCGACGCGATCGTGCACGGGCCGACGGCGCTCGTTTGAGAAAACGGCAAGCCAAGGAATTCCAAGCAAACAGACTTCAAGACACCAAAAGAGAGCACGTAAGAACGCCTCAATAGGCCGTGGACGATGCCCGCCTGGCAAGGACGTCGACACGACCCTTAAGCCCAACGCCAACTTCCCCGGCGTTGCTCCGAAGACCAAAACAGTGAGGGTCTGATAAACAAGCAGAGCAAAGAACCCGGCCGCCAAAGCCGACCCGACAGCGGCGCTCCAAGCTTCTTCGGAACCGAGAATCTGAGCTTCACGCGCCTCGCGGCTAAAAGGCGCGATGACGAGAGCGAGAATGGGAAGGAAGACGATAAAGTCCGCAACAGTCGCAGCCAAACGGTCTCTCGGAGACGCCGGCCAAGGACCGCGCTCCTCGTGTGAACTCGACTGGAAGCTGCCGCCGCGCGGGACCGCGCCGCGTTCAGGTAACGAGAAATCTTCAAGGACCATATCCGCTTATCGGCAGGTCCTTGAAGAGTCATGACGTCCAAATTCTTATTTCACGCTGGTCTGAAGTTGGGCCACACGCAGGCCGACGAGGCGCCCGCTTTCGGCGAGCCTAACTTCGACTTGTGCGACCGGAATGCTCACCTCATTGACCAGCTGGAAAGTCTGGATCTGATCCGAGCCCGAACGCTCCGAACCGACTTGAACGAGACGGTCGTAGCGAGGGAGCAAATCGCGCTGGCCGTTAATGAACGATTGGACGCTTTGGATCTCCTTTGCGTCGGTGATGGCGCCTTCAACCAACTCGATTTCATCAAGCAGGCCGTCACGCACACGGACCGCATACTTCCCTTCGAGAACTTCAAACGCGAGCTTCTCAAGCGCGCTCGGCTTTCTGCCGACCGCCGCATCCGGACCGAGGTCGCGTTTGGCCAGTTCCTTCAGCAACTGAGGATTTTCAATTCCGGGCGAAGTCGAGGCGAACGTCACACTTTCACCAGGCACGCTCGCGATTCCGCGCGCAACTTGCGCCGGTTCAGCCTTCGTCTCAACGGCCGAACTCATCAGGTTATTATTTGCTAAAGTAACGAGAATGACGATCGACAAGAGGGATGTCGAGAGCGCGACTTTGGTATGTTCGAGATCGAACCGCACTTTGAGCCCCTTTAAGTACTCTTTATAGTTTGGCTCTTTTATTCTCTCAGTCAAATCGATGACGTTGTCTTTCTTTTTCATGCGCGCCTCCCGCACTGATCCAACCGAAAAACTTGATATGCGAGGCTCATGCCTAACTATCGGCAAAAAGAAGGGGGAAATAAGCTCCGAAACTGTCAAAACGGTGATCAGGCGTCAAAACACATGTCGCGATTCGAGAAATTCTCAAATCGAGACGGTTTAGAGTTTCTCGAGCACCCGCAAGGCCTCGACGATCCACGAATCGCGCCCTTCGAGAGCGAGATTCAAGTCGTAATTTAAGTAACGGCGCGGATGAACGCCATTGTCTTCAAGCTTAAGGCCGCTAGCAGTCTCGAAACCTGCGATCGGGATCGAAATTTGGTATTCATCCGATCCGAGCGAGGGGATCGGAAACCAACGGGCCATAACTACTTGCCCGGCTGTCGCATGCCCCATGACTTCCGATCTTGGACGCGTTAAAAACGCGTAGGCGAATATTTCCGTGACGGAACTACTATCGGAATCGATGAGAAGAACAACCGGGCCTTCGAAACAACCGTAGCCATCGAACGTGCGCAAACGCACTTCTTTGAATCTCTCCAACTGCCTGATCTGGCTTTCGGCGTCCGTAACGTCCAATAGGTCTTCCGCACTCTCTCCTCCTGCAAGGCTCGACTTGTAAAGCCGACCCACATAAGGCTCGTGGCAGCGGAACGGCGAAAGCGCGCGCAGCATCGCCGGAAAGCTTCCGCCGACGTTTTCGCGGACGTCGATGACAAGCCGCCGGTAATTCGAAAGCTCACGAGCGAGATGTTTCCACTCGGGGATTTCAAAGTACTGGGAAAGGAAACTTCTGATCGTCAGTAATCCTCGCCCGCCGCCAAGATCCGTGAGCCTCGGCCGCAAGTCTTCTTTGATGAGAGAGGGGACCAATTCCACTTCCCAAACGCGCCCCTCCGTTCGCCGTTCGATTTCGTAGACGCCGGCCCGCGAGCGCGCTTCATTGGGCGAAATCAGTTCCCCGTCCAAAGAAACAACGATATCTCCCGGTTTGATTCCCGCCCGGGCCGCGGGGCTTCCTCCGAGAACCTCGTAAACAACCAGAACGTCCTCGATAATACGCACACGAAGGCCCGTGTCGTATCCATGATGCTCCCACATCTGCCGATTTTCTGCAGGCGCGTAAATGCTCAGATGCGAGGTCGGAAGAGCCGATAAAACCCGGTTTAGCCGGGCGATGTTTTCCGATCTTGATAAGGGAAAATCCGTGCGCTCCGCGTAGCGGCGGCACTGACGGATGAACTTCTGCGCTTCTTCGGTTTCGCGCAGGTAATAATGGACGTCGATCAGATCGCAGACCTCGTGCGCGGCTTTCCGGTAGGAATTCTTAACCGAGCCTATGCAGGCAACCAGCGCCGTCACCACGAAAAGAAAAATCCTGACGACCGCTTTCATGCGCGACTCCAAAGTCCTGCCGCCATAGATATGAAAAAGCCGAGCTTCACGAAGCCCGGCTTTTAAGGAGATCAAAAAATTCCAGGAACTCTACTTCACGTTTATGCCGCTTTCTTGCGGTTACGTGCAGCGGAAGGATCGATATTGTACTGCTTCACTTTGCGGTAGAGAGTCGCGCGGCCGATTCCAAGCGCCTTCGCGGCTTCTGTCAGATTGCCTTTAAACGCCATGATCGCGTTCTCGATCGCGGTCGCTTCGAGTTGGTTGATCGTCGTCACTGTCGGACGGCTTTCGACGGACGGCGTATAGCCCGTCCCAGGGAATTGCAAAATCTTGCCGCCTTCTACGGCACTGTGGCCCGGAACCAGTGAAGGAATGTCGGAGCTTTTCTGCTGCATGGATTCATATTGTTCCGGCGACATCACTTGAACGGAAACGCCGTTCAACTGACCGAACTGCTGCGCTTTCTGAATCAGCACTTGGTCGTCACTGACCACGATAAACTTCGAACGTACCATACCAAGACCTCCCGAGTAGAGTTCCGGTGCCCGAGAGCAGCAGCACCGTTCTTATGTCCAAGCACCGTATCCTTCCGGCGCTAGCTCTCAAGACTCAACTGAATGAGCCGTCAATGAGCCGTCAATGAGTCATCCTGACTCACATGAACCATATCGGCGGCCCATTCCGAGAAAATGAGGAAAAAATTTCCTCTAAATGAGATTTTTCGCGTGCCAATCTCTAACACTTTGAAATCACAGAGGTTCGAAATGAGACGGGACGAAGGTTAAAGAGGATCCATACTACCAGGAAAAAACCCGGACACAAAAAAAGCGGCACGCTCCTACCCGTGCCGCTTTTTTTCGAAAGATCGGAATAAATTAGCGGCGGCCGCTTTTAATTTTAACCTGCATTTTCGCAATGAGGTTAACGGCCATTTTCTCGTGGACTTTGCACATCTTCAGCTCGTCACGACGGTAAGCGCGCTGTGACGGCGTGAGCGTTCCCGTCTCGAGTTCCATTTCGTAATCGAGCTTGCTTGCCCGAATGCCGACGAGTTCTTTTGTTTGATGCTTGAAGAGTTTGGTCACGCCGCTCAAGGGCGCCACTTCCAGCCACTCTTGCTTATTCTTGTACCAGCTCACCATGCGCAAGAACCGCGCTTTGTTCTTGGCCAAGGTGAACTTGGGGTACTTATCTTCCGGCAAGGCCAGAATATCGGGAATCGAATCGAGGTCGATATCGTCCTCAACTTCTTCGGTGACCACCGGTGCCTTCTTGAGCTTCGCTTCTTGTACGTTCTCAACGTCGGCATTCGGATTCAACACGGATTCCCTCCCCTACTTGATGTAACGAACTTGAAGATTTCAAAACATGGCGCTTAAGAAGCCGCCGTTATAGCACAAATTCAAAAAACTTGATACCCATTCGACGCTTTGCCCGCCCGCGTTTTGAAAGACCGAAAAATCTACGTCATTCCAATAGGTTACAAAATCCCGCGCGCGAAATCATTTCATACCGTTAGCAAAGTCTCGCGCTACCTCCATAGCGTAATAGGTCAAGATCATGTCCGCACCGGCCCTCTTGATCGCGAGAAGCGCTTCATTTCTCGCTCGCTTCCCGTCAATCCATCCCCTCTCTTCCGCGGCTTTGATCATCGCGTATTCGCCGCTGACCTGGTAAGCGGCCACCGGTACGTCGACCACGTCGCGAACCGCCGAAATCACATCGAGATACGCCAGTGCCGGCTTCACCATGACGATGTCCGCGCCTTCCTCGCAGTCGAGCCGCACCTCACGGATCGCTTCCCGCTTATTGGCCGGGTCCATTTGATAGGTCTTCTTGTCTCCCATCCGCGGAGCGGAATCGAGCGCCTCACGGAAAGGCCCGTAGAATGAAGACGCGTACTTCACCGCATAGGAAAGAATGCCGACATTTGAGAAACCCGCATCATCAAGGGCCTTACGGATCACTCCCACACGGCCGTCCATCATGTCAGATGGCGCGACGAAATCGACGCCAGCCCTCGCCTGCGCCAACGCCATTTCGACTAAGATCGGAAGAGTCTCGTCGTTCAAAATTTCGCCGTCTCTAACGACACCGTCGTGACCGTCTGTTGAATAAGGATCCATCGCCACGTCCGAAATCACGGTCATCGCGGAAACTTTCGCTTTGATTTCAGCGATTGTCCTTTGCAAAAGGCCGTTCGGATTCGCGGACTCAGTCGCACGCGCATCTTTCTTTTCGTTCGGAATCACGGGGAACAGCGCCACCGCGGGCACCCCGAGATCCGCCATTTCACGACAAGTCTCGATCACGAGATCCAAGGAAAGCCGATACTGTCCTGGCATCGAACTGATCGCCTCGCGGACATTCTTCCCTTCCATTACGAAGAGAGGCTGAATAAGATCCTGTGGACGCAGGACGGTTTCGCAAACGAGATCCCGAATTGCTTGGGTTCGACGGTTACGGCGCGGCCGCTGCGGAAACGAAAACTTCTGGCCCGTAATTTCCACCATTATCGGGGATCTCCTTTGCGTATTAAGGAATCTAAAACATGGCGAAAAATTTCTCAACAATGACGCCCAACGCCAGCAGCACTTCTTCGCCGCTCCTGGCTTGGTTTCGCCGAGTTCCGAAAGTTGAACTGCATCTACATCTCGAAGGGGCGATTCCCCTTCCCGCTCTCTGGGAACTCATGGAGAAATACGGGGGCGACCCTGAAGTAAGGACCTTTGAAGACCTCGAGCGCCGCTTCGAATACCGGAATTTCGCGGAGTTCATTCAAACCTGGATTTGGAAAAACCGATTCTTGCGCGAATACGAAGATTTTGAATTCATCGCCGAAGCCATTGCGAACGACCTAAAAAAACAAAACATCCTTTACGCCGAAGCCTTTTATTCGCCTTCAACCCACGCCGTGCGCTCCTCCCTTCAGACAGGCCGCATAACGGAAGCCCTCCGTCGCGGACTCGCCCGCGTCCCCGGGATCGAGGTGAGTCTGATCGCCGATTTGACGCGGGATTTAGGCCCCCGTTCGGCCGAACGCACGCTGATGGAAATTAACGAAGTGCGAGGCTTCGGCGTCATTGGGATCGGAATTGGCGGCACCGAATACGAGTACCCACCCCATCTTTTTTCTAAGGTCTACGAGAGGGCTCGCCATCTTGGTTTCCACACAACAGCTCATGCCGGCGAAGTGGCGAATTCTGAAAGTGTTTGGGGAGCGATCCGTGAACTTCGTGTCGAGCGCATCGGGCATGGAACACGCGCGGTCGAAGACGATTCACTCATTGAATACCTTCGTCAAACCCGCATCCCAATCGAGATGTGCCCGATTTCGAACGTACGCACGGGCGCCGTGTCCTCCATCCAGGAGCACCCCATCCGTCGTTTCTACGACGCAGGACTGGTCGTTTTTGTGAACACGGACGACCCGACGATGTTCAAGACCTCGCTTGCAGATGAGCTCCGCGTCCTCCACGAAGTGCACGGTTTCACGCCCGCCGAAATACGCAAACTCATCATCAACGCCGCCGAGTCCTCCTGGGTTCCGGACCGTTACAAAAGGATTTTAATCGAAAAACTCACCACCCATCCCGACTGGCGAAACGAGATGGATTAAGTCTTGGCGGCTTTCCCTTGGTTGGCCACTGCCTGCATCTTTTTTTCGATCTCGGCTTGGTCGCCCAAGTAATACCGCCGAATCGGCTTCAAATCATCGGTGAACTCGTAAACCATTGGAACCGCCGTCGGAATGTTGAGTTCGACGATTTCGTTGTCGGGAATGTTCTCAAGATACTTCAAAAGCGCGCGGATGCTGTTTCCGTGCGCCGCAATCAGGACCCGCTTGCCGGCCTGAAGATCGGGAACAATCGCTTCTGTCCAATAAGGCACCACCCGTTCGACGGTGTTCTTCAACGCCTCCGTCGAGGGCAGTTCTTCCGGTTTTAATTCCTTATAGCGCGGATCGAAGCGCGGGTGGCGAGGATCTTCCGAATCAAGCGGCGGCGGCGGGATATCATAGCTGCGACGCCAGATGAAGACTTGCTCTTCACCGTGCTTCGCCGCGGTTTCAGCCTTGTTGAGCCCTTGAAGAGCGCCGTAGTGGCGTTCGTTCAGACGCCAGTTCTTTTTGACGGGGATCCACAACAAATCGAGCTCATCGAGCACGATGTTCAACGTGCGGATCGCCCGTTTCAAAACCGAAGTGTGAGCCACATCGAACGTAAAGCCCGCCTCTTTGAGAAGCTGACCGGCCTTTTTCGCCTCCTCATATCCCGAGGGCGAGAGATCGACGTCCGTCCATCCCGTGAAACGGTTTTCACGGTTCCAAGTGCTTTCTCCATGCCTGAGTAAAACGAGCTTAATCATAATCCCCAGCTCCTCTTAGTGTCGCGGCTTTACATTGCCAAGAGGAGGCGCCCTTGGGAAGCGATAATGCCAGGCGGAAACAGGTCAGCTGAAGTTAAAATACGACTCGAGGTCCGGCAGGCCGTCCATGAGCTGGAAGCTCAGCATTTTGGCGAAACCATCGAGGATGACGATGGAGTTCGCTTCAGCGTCGGCTTTCGAAATCGAGCGAATGCGCTCAATCATGGCCTCGTTCACTTTCTCAACCTGGCTGTAATACTCTCCGAAGCTCTTAAGCTCGAAATCCGGCTGCCCGCCCTTTTTCGCCACAAAGTACTGCCGCAAAAGGTAAAACGAGACCGATCGGATCATGGTTTCTTTCAGGCTTGAAAACGGCAGATGGAACATCGCCATCGGGCGCAGGAAATCGAAATAGGGGCACTCCGAGGTCGACATCAAAAGTCCCAAGAGGCCGAATAACCCTTCTTGTAAAGCGATGTCTTTCTTGTAGGTCCGCTCCTCGGTCACGACTTCAACGGAAACTTTCTCGAACGATTTGTGATCCTTAAAATCATCGACAACCGTCGCCATGCTGAGCGCGATGGGACAATGGGGATGCTCGGAGGATTGAAGCGGACAGTGCGAACATTTTTTGTGTTCAAGTGCGGTCCATGCGGGCGGTGACACAGGCGCTGCGTTCAACTTCGAGCGCCCCGTCGAGGCATCGATGTCGACGACGTATTCACGCACCTGGCCGTCGGGGAATAGAAAGCGATACGTGATTTGAAAAGCGTCCATGCTTGCCCCCTTTCGCGACGCCGGGTCGTCCGGCCCCTCAACCCAAGATCGATCGGGTTCCTAACGCCTACCCCCGCTCCCGGAGTTCCGCCCCCGGCGGCCGCGACGACGACGCCGACGTTTCCCTCCTTGCGCCTGGGGCGCGCTCTTGGCGGATGCCTCAGCTCCCGCTCCAGCCTCTTCGGCCACTTCTGCAGCAGCTTCTTCCTCCGAATCGTCTTCGACGCCCTCTTCACCTTCATTCGCGGAAACGTCGTCTCCCTGCTCTTCCGAACGGATCGTGTGCGTGTCTTCGATGCGGTCGTCCTGCGCCAACAATTTCTTCTTCGGGCCACTGAGCATTTCCTGTTGTTTTGCGATCTGCTCAGAGGTGTCGACCGTGATGTCGCCGAAGCACTTCAATTGGCAGGCCAGGCGTCTTCGATCGATGAAATAACCGTTTCCAATAAGAGAAAGCTCTTCCGATCCGGGCGGCAAGACGTTGTGATCCCCGTCAACGATACGCACGCGACATTCCGCACAGCTCGGCACGCCTTTACAAACGGACTTAATGTAAATCCCGTTGTCTTGGGCGACATGCAAGACGCTTTCTCCGAGCTTGATCTCGCATTCGATACCTTGCGGAACGAACTTGACCTTCATCTCCGACTACTTTCCCAAAATCCCGCTTTAAACGATCTTCAAACGGGCGAATTTCTTCTTCCCCACTTTCACGATCACCGCGTCGCCCGCCTTGAATGTGAACTTCATCCGTGGCTCGCGAATCTTCGACCCGCCGATCTCGACCGCGTTGCTTTGAATCAAACGGCGGGCTTCGGAAGTCGACGCCACCAACAAACAATCTTTCAACAATCCGCCTACGTCGATCTCTTCCATGAACCGCGATTCCGGAACTTTGAACTCCGGCATTTCATCCGGAACTCCTTTATTCACGAAAATACGGTTGAATTCTTCCTCCGCCGCGTCCGCCGCTTCCTGGCTATGGAAGCGCCGGACGAATTCCTTCGCCAAGCGCACCTTCGCGTCGCGCGGATTGAGGATGCCGGCCTTCATATCGGCCTTCATCTTCTCGAGTTCCGCCATCGGAACATCGGTGAGCAGCTCGTAATAACGCATCATCAGCTCGTCAGAAATCCGCATCGTCTTACCGAAGATTTCACGCGGGCTTTCGTCGACGCCGATATAGTTGTCGGCGCTCTTCGACATTTTCTGGACGCCGTCAAGCCCTTCGAGAATCGGCATGGTGATGATGCACTGGGGCTCCTGACCATACACTCGTTGCAGGTCGCGACCGACCAAAAGATTAAACTTCTGGTCCGTTCCGCCCAGTTCGACATCCGCTCTCAAGGCGACGGAATCGTACCCTTGAACGAGAGGGTACAAGAACTCATGAATCGCGATTGGTATACCCGCTTTATAGCGCTTCTCGAAATCATCGCGCTCGAGCATGCGGGCGACGGTGTAATGGGAAGCCAAACGGATAAAATCCGCCGGCGTCATCTTCTCGAACCAGGTGTAGTTCCAGGCAAGTTCGATCCGTCTTTCATCAAGGATTTTCGAAACCTGGCGAACGTAAGTTTTCGCGTTCTCCGCCACTTCCTCGCGGGAAAGCGGCGGACGTGTCTCGTTCTTCCCGGTAGGGTCACCGATCATGGCCGTGAAATCCCCGACGAGGAAAATCACCTGGTGACCGAGGTCCTGGAAGGTCTTCATCTTGTTCATGAGCACCGTGTGGCCGAGATGAAGATCCGGTCTCGTCGGGTCGAATCCCGCTTTCACCCGCAACGGTTTGTTTTCGCGGTATGAACGTTCGAGTTTCTTTAAAAGCTCCTCCTCCGACACGAGATCAACAACACCGCGTTTGATCTCTTCCAGCTGCTCTCGTGGGGACGCGAAGTTCGGCATATTCTCCCTCTCTCCGAATCAGCGCGCGTGCTCGACCACGCGCACCTCTCTCACGACGGTCACTTTAACTTGGCCCGGGTGATTGATCTCGCGCTCGATTTTCCGGGCAATGTCGTAAGAAAGCATCGCAGCCTGTTCATCTGTCACGCGGCTGGCTTCAACAAGCACGCGCAACTCTTTCCCGGCTTGAATGGCGAAGGTCCGCACGACGCCGTCAAACGAGTTCCCGATCGACTCCATATCCTCCATGCGGCGGATGTAGGAATCCATCGACTGGCGGCGCGCTCCCGGCCGCGAGTTCGAAAGCACATTCGCGGCTTGGACGAGGAACGCCAAAACCGAGTTCGGTTTTTCGTCGTCGTGATGGGCGCGCACGGCATGGCAGATCGCCTCGTGTTCGCCGTATTTTTTGAGGAATTCAGCGCCCACGATCGCATGCGAGCCTTCGGCCGTATGGTCCAAGCCTTTTCCAATGTCATGGAGAAGCCCCGCTCGGCGCGCACGCTTCACATCCACTCCGAGTTCAGCCGCCATCATGCCGGCCAGGAAGCCGACTTCGATCGAGTGCTGGAGCACGTTCTGCGTGAGCGTGTGGCGGTACTTTAACGAACCGAGCACTTTGATGACTTCCGGATGCACGCCGTGCAACCCAAGTTCGAACACGGCTTTTTCGCCGTCTTCTTTCATGAGCTTGAAGATCTCTTTCTTAACCTTCTCAATCACCTCCTCGATCCGAGCCGGATGCACGCGCCCATCTTCCATGAGTTTTTCAAGGGCGCGACGCGCTACTTCGCGGCGGACAGGATCGAAGCTTGAAATCACGACCGCTTCGGGCGTTTCGTCGACAATGAGGTCGACACCGCACGCAGCCTCCAAGGCCCGGATGTTCCGGCCTTCGCGCCCGATGATCTTACCCTTCATTTCTTCGTTGGGCAGACTGATCACGCTCACGGTCCGCTCGGCCGTGTACTCGCCCGCGTAACGGGCGAGTGCCATGGCGATGATCCGTTTCGCTTTTGCATCAGCTTCGGCCTTAGCGGCTTCTTCGATCTCCATAGCGCGTTTCGCGGCCTCGGCGCGCGCGTCTTCCGTGAGAGCCTCAATCATCTCGCGCTTCGCTTCAGCGGCCGAAAGCCCCGAGATCGCCTCGATGCGGGCACGGAGTTCCTCTTGCTTCTTCTGGATTTCAACTTCGAGTTCCTGGATTCGTTTTTCGCCGATCCGAATTTTCTCGTCGCGGGCGGCGATTTCCTGAAGGCGGGCCTCAAGCTCCGCTTCCTTATTCTGGAACTCTTTTTCGAGTTTCGCCTCTTTTTCGCGTAGCTGCCGCTCTTCCTGCTGCAGCTTCTGTTTCTGCTTTTGGATTTCGTTTTCGGCCGTCCGGCGCGCGCGGTTTTCGAAATCCCGGGCCCTTTGTTTCGATTCCCGGTCGATACGCTGAGCTTCCGCGCGAGCCTTGCTCAAAATCCGCTCGGCCTCATCTTCGGCTCCGCGTTTCGTTTTTTCGTCACGCAGTTTCTTCACGTAGATGGCGCCACCGGCGCCCACGAAGAGTCCGATGATGGCCATCAAAATTGGAACAATCAGCTCATTCATAACTCATTCCTCCAGGGGATGAGTCCCCTGCTAAACCGGCACTCCTCCCCGCATCCGAGCGTCTCAACACGCGCTCTTCCGTCACGACCCAGTCCATGGGGATATCGAAGGGTTCGACGGGGATGTCCTCGGGGGAGATTTGCCGCTCGAAAGCGACGCCGATTTTGATTGGTGTGTGTCCAGAGGTACGACTCGACAGCACACGGTCGTAGTGACCGCCTCCGCGCCCGAGCCGGTTGCATTTGAGATCAAAGGCCAGTCCCGGCACCAGAAGACCGCGTAATTCGTCGTACGCGATCCGGGTGGAGCGCTTGGGATCGGGTTCTCGAATACCGTAATCGCCTATCGTAAACGCTTCGTCGCCGTGCGGACGATAGAAAACAATCCGGCCCTCTTCGAGGCGCGGGAAGACCCACGTCAGGCTTTCGCTTTCCATCGCTCGAACCGCCTCGGAGATGTCGGGCTCATATCCGAGAGCTTGATAGCCAGCCCAGTAACCTTTCAGCGCATCCGTATCAAATGAGCGCAGGAGGTCTATGAGCAAGGCATTGAGGGCACGTGTTTCCCGTTCACCGGCGGCATGATCCCGCTCACGTAACCGGGAGCGAAACGTTTCGCGTAAAACACGTTTCGATGCCATTAGAATCCCCACAGCTTCAGTGGGGCTCAAGTAGGTGGGAGAGGATCGTCAATTGAAGTCGGCCGAAAATCAATCAGAGGTCGAGCGCCGACTCCCGATGAATATCATTATTTTGCGACGTATCTCTCTTTACAGAATCGCGATCAGCTTCGTTTCCGACAGTCTTAACGCGATCATCCTTACTTTGGAGCCCCGTCATACGAGAGCTCTCCAAGTCTGAGATCACCTTAAGCGTTCGTTTTTCCAACCGTTCAAGTTCGGCTTTCGCCTTCCGCTTGAGGGTTAGATACTCTTCTGCGAGATGTAAAGACGCTAAAATAGAGGCATTTTGAACTGAACCGGTCTTCGTGAGAGGTAAGGCCTCGCGGATTTTTTGGTCCACGAGAGCGACCAGTTCATTCACCGTCTGTTCATCATGAGAGGATTTCAAACGCAGCGGAACACCCGCGATTTCAACTTCAAAGAGCCGCATGTTGGGCTCCTGTGTCGAATGCGCACGCGCCTCCGTCGGCGACTCGCCTTTCGTAGGGGCGCTTGGCGACGCATTTGCGGGTTTGATCTCGGCCTTTGGAGATTTCTCAATCATTGCCACGGCCAAGAGTGTAAAGCAAAAAACTTACAAGCGGGAGTCTATTTTAAGATTTCATGACTATAAAATTGAATTAACGAACTCCTCTGACGAAAAGCGTCGCAGGTCATCAATACCTTCGCCAACTCCAATCAGCTTAATCGGCAGCTTTAATTCGTGAGCCAAACCAACGGCCACTCCACCTTTGGCCGAACCATCGAGCTTCGTGAGAACAACCCCCGTCACCTCGAGGGCTTGGTGGAATTCACGCGCTTGAATCAATGCATTCTGGCCCGAATTCGCATCCAGAACCAAAAGTACTTCGTGCGGGGCCTCCGGAAGTTGCTTGGCGACCACGCGCTTCATTTTCTTCAGCTCTTCCATCAGGTTTTTCTGCGTGTGCAGTCGACCAGCCGTATCAACGATCACAACATCGAATCCGCCCGACTTCGCAGTCTCGCAGGCCTTGAACGCGACCGCACTCGGGTCTGTCACACCTTCAGGGCTAAAGATTTCGACCTGGGCGCGCTCTGTCCAAATTTTCAGCTGATCGCCAGCCGCAGCCCGGAACGTATCGCCAGCCGCAACCAGAACGCGACACCCCGACTGCGCCAGGCGGCGGGCGAGCTTTCCGATCGTCGTCGTTTTCCCGGCGCCGTTCACGCCGACGACCATGATGACAGCCGGTTTCTGCGACCAGATATTCAATTCTTCAAGCCCATCGAGATCGCCTTCAAAATCCGCCCGATTTATTTGCCCATTACCCCGCGTCGGAAGGCTCTCAAAGATTTCGATCATTTCGTGCTTCAACGCTTCGCGAACGACTTCGTAGCCGTTCGCACCATTTCCCTTCACTTTCGACTCAACCGCCTCAAGAAGCCGTTGCACCGTGTGCGGTCCGAGGTCGGACGTATAGAGAATCTCCTCAAGCTGCTCCATTTCGTCGGAAGTCAGCGCGGGTTTCGAACCAAACAGGGATTTGATCCGCCCCATGAAGGTCTGGCGGGTTCCGGCAAGAGTGGCCGAAAGCGGTGTCCTTTCAACTTTGCGGGCTTCTTCTTTGGGAGTTTCTGGAGCGACATCAACCTGCGGGGCCGTTGCGGCCGGCACCGCCGGCGTGCCTTGAGCCGGCTCCGTTACGATCTCCCTTTCAGGGGTTTTAAATAGGTCGCGTTCCGGAGATGTGGGAGCTTCGAGTTTCTCAATGCGATCGCTCTTAAGCGCGCGCCAGAACATGAAGGCCACCACCGCCGTGATGGCCAACGCGGCCACGAAAAACCCGATGATGTAAAGCTGATCATTACCGAGCTGCGAGAGAAACGACTCCATCCTCACTCCGTTCCCTGATAAAGGCGCGGCCATCCTATGGGCCGCTTCCTCGAGGGTCAAGAGGACGCGTGGACAGAATCAAAGGATCGATTCGATTCCCAACTTTTCGCAGATAAAGGGCGAAGACATGATGAAGATGCGATCCTTTGTGATCTTTTTGCCCTTAATCGAGGTGGTGACCTTCACCTTTACCGCGTAGCGCTGCCAATAAGCACCAGGGGTCAAACCTTGGACTTCGAGTCCTTTCAAGCTGACAACTTTCGCACCGCGCTTGCTGTAGTAACGCGTGATCACCGCCCTCGCCTCTTTTTCGCACTCGGCTTTCGCCATCGAAAAAGGGGCCGATAACAAAACAGCCGAGAATATCGCCGCGATCAATTTCATGACCCTTCCTCCGGTCCAAAATTTGCTGCCGGTTTAAGGTCAATCCGAAGGGAAAATCAACGGGTTGATCGTGACCGTGAAGACATGCCAGAGGAGGAATTCACTAATCTCCTCACCGACTTAAATTGCAGCACGCCGTTTCTATATTTTTTTCATTCAGCGGGGTTTGCGGTGGCTCTCGATCAAGAGCCACCTTGAGAGAGGAATTAGGAAGCGGCTCCCAGGTTCACCGAAACCATCTTCGAGACGCCTTTTTCTTCCATCGTCACGCCGTAGAGACGGTTCGCGACTTCCATCGTGTACTTGTTGTGCGTGACCACAATGATTTGCGAGCGCTTCGCCATCTCTTTCACGAGATCGTTGAAACGGAAGACGTTCGCATCATCAAGAGGCGCGTCGACCTCGTCCAGCAAGCAGTACGGCGACGGCTTCACGAGGAAGATCGAGAAGATCAACGACACAGCCGTGAGCGCTTTTTCTCCGCCCGAAAGGAGCGAAACGCTTTGCAGTTTCTTTCCCGGGGGCCGCGCGATGATGTCGATTCCCATCTCGCCTTTTTCGGGATCTTCGATGAGAACGAGTTTCGCTTCACCCCCACCGAAAAGAACAGGGAAGACCTTCGTAAACCGTTCGTTGACCTGATCGAACGTCTCCTTAAAGCGTTTCGCGCAGATCCGATTGATACGATCGATCACCTTCTTAAGCTGCTCTTTCGCCTCAATGAGGTCGTTTTGCTGCTTCGAAAGGAACTCGTAACGTTTCGCAACTTCGTCGTACTCCTCGATCGCCGACAGGTTCACCTCGCCGATCCGCGCGACTTTTTCGCGCAAGTCTTTGAGGGTCGCCTCGGCTTCTTTGATATCGCCCTCGCGGTCGCGGTAGCGTTCCGCCACTTCGTCCAGCTCCAGGATGTAGCGCTCGCGAATTTGCTCGCGCAGGTTCTGCTCTTTCATGCGGGCCTGCTCAAGGCGAAGCTTCGCTTCATTGATCTTCATCTGGATCTGGTTACGCTGCGACAACCGGTCCGAAAGCGCTTGGTCCAACTCGCGCACCCGAGTCTGCACCTGCTCGTACTCGTCGCGCATCTTGGCGACCTCGGCCGCCACTTCTTCGGAACGGCGGATGAGCTCTTCGAGCCGAACCTTGCGTTCCTCGAGCTCGATCTGGTTCTGCGACATACTCGCCGTCGACTTTTCGCTCTCTTCGCTCATCCGCGAAAGCAAGGACTCGACTTCTTCGAGCGAACGCAAGAGCATTTGCTCTTGCCGCTCCAAGCCCTCGCACTCGGACGTCTTGGTCGCCGATTGAACTTGGAGCTTCATCACCTCTTCTTGAAGCTCATCGATGCCGTTACGGGCGATCAAAAGCTCTTGGTTCAAGTCTTCAATGCGTCTTTCAAGCTCGACCTTCCGATCCGAAAGTTCGCTGAGGCGGGCTTCCATTTCCGCCAGCTCCGCCATCCGGCTTTCTTTCTGGCTCGTCAGCGAATGAACATCGCGCTCCTGGCGGGCGATCGCTTGGTTCGCGTTATCAAGCTCGCGCTCAGCCTGATCGAGGTCCTTCTTGAGGCTCGCAAGAATGATTTCTTTCTCAAGATTGCGCTTTTGAGCTGCCTCGAGGTCCTCAATCAGAGTCTTCAGACTTTCTTCGAGTTTCTTGAGCGATGCGGTCGCCAATGCGAGTTTACCGGCCCACTCCTCTTTCTGGAGCGAAAGCTCTTTGATTTCACGGCGGCGCTTGAGCATGCCGGAGTCGGCGCTTTCTGCCGTACCGCCCGTGATAACTCCATCGCTCGAAATCAGATCGCCTTCGGTGGTCACAAAGGTCCAATCCGGATACTCGCGTTTCAACTCGAACGCCTGAACCAAACTGTCGACCACCGCAACCCGCTCCAAAAGCCGCGAAACAAGGGGCGCAAAACGAGCGGGCGTTTTAACGACCTCTTTCAAAACGGCCTTCACTTTCGAACGGTCGATGTCGCGAGCTTCGATCTCGACGACTTGCAAGCCGCCGGCGACAAAGCTCGAGCGGCCCTGTTTTTGCTCTTTCAGATAGCTGACGGCCGTGAGCGCGGCATCCGCATTATCCGTCAGAAGCATTTGCAAACGCGGACCGAGGGCTGCCTCCATCGCCAGTTCGTATTCGGCCGGAACTTCGACCACTTCCGCGACCGGATGGAACTGTTGTTTCTCCGCACGCTCGCTCTCAGGCAACTCCTCGAGCTTCTGGCGCTGCCAGAACATGATCGATTTCACGCCCGCCTCAAAGCCCTCGAAGTTGTTGGCGAGGTTTTCAAGACCGTAGAGACGGCTCGTGACTTCATTCAAAGAATCCTTGTACTGCTCAACCTCAGCGCGGCGTTCTTCGATTTGCTTCGTAAGAGCCGCTTTGTTGGCTTCGAATGTCTCAACGTCGCGAGCCAAATCCAATTGCTCTTGGCGCTCGCGTTCGAGTTCCGTCCAAACTTTCTTGCGGCGGGCTTCAAACTCGACGCGTTTCTCGAGAAGCTCTTCGAGAATTGCGCGAGCTTCCGCCTCGCGTTCCTCAATGCTCGCGATCGTCTCACGCATCGACGCCACGCGGGCAGCGAGCGACGATTCGCCTTGCGAAACCGTAAGAATTTCGCGACGAGCCTCGGTCAATTCCTGGTCGACTTCCTCGATCCGCGCCGAAGCGTCGTCGAAACGCTCTTTCTTCGCCTCGAATTCGGTTTTCAAAGCCAACGCTTCTTCCCGAATCCGTTCGAGACTTTCGCGTACGCGTTCAAGATCGGAAAGCAGGATCTCGCGGCGAGTCCGGTTTTCTTCAAGAAGCGAACCCGTCATTTCCTTATTGCGACGAGCCTGCTCGATCTCAAAACGAAGCTCCTGGATTTCGCTTTCGGCTTTTTGCACCTGATCGCGCAAAACCATCGCTTCGGCTTGCTTTGCGTTCACTTGCGCTTCGCGCTCGACAAGTTCCGCACGGAGCGATTCACGGAGCGCTTCCTGAGAGCTGACATCCGATTGAGCTTCGACTTCAGCCGCTTCCGCCTCAGCCAGCTCGCACGCGGCCGCTTCCGAAATCTCTTTGAGTTCGAGGAACTGGCGCGACGAAATCCAAAGATCGAGATCTTCAATCTCGCGTTTCAAGGCGCGATACCGCTCCGCTCTTTGAGCTTGGCGTTGCAGACTGTCGATCTGCCGTTTCAACTCGCCGACGATGTCTTGGAGGCGGAGTAGGTTTTGTTCCGTCGCAACCAGCTTGCGTTGTGACTCGCGCTTGCGCGCCTTGAACTTCGTGATTCCGGCCGCTTCTTCAATCAAAACACGGCGGTCTTCCGGTTTCGCCGTGATCATCTGGCCGATGGCGTTTTGTTGGATGATCGAGAAGCCTTTGGCACCGGCGCCGGTGTCCATGAAGATTTCCTGGATGTCTTTGAGGCGGGCCGGCTCTTTATTGATGAAGTACTCCGATTCCCCCGAACGGTTCAGACGGCGAGTGACCATAATCTCGGAGTGCTTCATGTATTGGACGGGGAAGGGTCCGCCGTCGTTTTCGAGAGTCAGGCTCACCTCGGCCATCCCCATGGGGGCGTAACCTTCGGCCCCAGCGAAGATCACGTCTTCCATGCTTGTGCCGCGCAGGTGTTTGGCCGACATCTCACCCATAACCCAGGTCAAGGCGTCGACAATGTTGGATTTACCGCAACCGTTCGGCCCGACGATCCCAGTGATACCTTTGTCGAAGTGAATGACCGTCCGGTCCTTGAACGACTTAAAGCCAATCAGCTCAAGTTTTTTGATGCGCATGTCCTAATGCTGCTCCCGTAAAAGCGACGCCCTCTCGGCTTCGTGCCGATTGAAGGTCACTGCCTCTACTAAAGTCGAAATCGAAAAATCAAAAAAAGGGCTTTCTCCCCCAAAGCTCGAAAGCCCTTCTTTCAAAAACAACTTTAGAACTACTCCAGGCTCCGCCGCTTAAGCGGAGCCAAGCAGCCCCTTAATGTGTGGCGCTCTGAGCCTTCTGCCCGATGGCCGCTTGAGCCGCAGCCAAACGCGCGATCGGCACCCGGTAGGGCGAACAGCTGACGTAATCCAATCCCGCTTTTTGGAAGAACAGGATCGAATCCGGATCGCCTCCGTGTTCACCACACACTCCGAGCTTCAAGTTTTGTTTCGCCCGACGCCCGAGGTCAACTGCCATTTTCACGAGTTTTCCTACCCCCTCCTGGTCGATCGTGATGAACGGATCGTTTTTGAAAATGCCCTCAGAAACGTACGAGCCAAGGAAGCGCGCCGCATCGTCACGAGAGACACCAAGGGTGGTTTGCGTCAAGTCATTGGTTCCAAAGCTGAAGAAGTCTGCGTGCGCGGCGATTTCGTCGGCCGTAATTGCAGCACGCGGAAGCTCGATCATCGTTCCAACCATGAAGTCGAACTTCACTCCTTGCTCTTTCTGCACCGCCAAAACTTCTTTTTCGACGAGCTCGCGAAGCTTCTTGAGCTCCGTGTCTACGCCGACCAGCGGAATCATGATTTCCGGAACGAGCGTTTCGCCCTCTTTCACAAGTTGCGCCGCCGCTTCCGCGATTGCGCGCGTTTGCATGATGTAGATTTCCGGATACGTGATCGCCAAGCGGCATCCGCGGTGACCCAACATCGGGTTGAACTCGTGGAGCGACTTCACGCGGTGACGGAGTTTTTCGTAGTCGATCTTCAAGCGGGCCGCGAGTTCGCGAGTTTCCTCATCGGTATGAGGAACGAACTCGTGAAGCGGCGGATCCAGAAGACGAATCGTCACCGGATAACCCTTCATCACCTTAAAGAGTTCAAGGAAGTCTTGGCGCTGCATCGGCAAGAGTTTTTCAAGCGCCCTTTCTCGCTCCTCCTTGCTGTCGGCCACGATCATCTCGCGCATGGCATCGATACGATCCGCACCGAAGAACATGTGCTCCGTACGGCAGAGACCGATGCCTTCCGCTCCGAATGAACGGGCGATTTGCGCGTCCTTCGGAGTGTCGGCATTCGTGCGCACTTTCATCGTGCGGAACTCGTCAGCGATCTTCATGATGCGCTCAAAGACGCCGTCGAGTTGCGGCTCAACGGTCTTCACTTCGCCCAAGTAGATCGCGCCGGTCGAACCGTCGAGAGTGATAATGTCACCTTTCTTTAGAACGTATCCGGCGACCCGCATTTCTTCTTTCGCGTAGTCGATCGCCACATCACCCGCGCCGGCGACGCAGCACTTGCCCATACCGCGTGCGACGACCGCCGCGTGCGACGTCATACCTCCGCGAGTCGTAAGAATACCTTGCGCCGCCACCATGCCCAGGATGTCCTCGGGCGATGTTTCCACGCGCACGAGAATGACTTTCTTACCTTGCTCTTTCCATTCGACGGCTTCTTCGCTCGTGAAGACGATCTGGCCCGAAGCGCCGCCCGGTGACGCCGGAAGACCTTTCGCCAAGAGGGTCTTTTTCGCGTTCGGATCGAGCGTCGGGTGCAGCAGCTGATCGAGGCTCTTCGGCTCGATCCGCATAAGAGCCTCTTCCGGCGTGATGAGCTTCTCGTCGATCATGTCGCACGCGATTTTCAAAGCCGCACGCGCCGTCCGCTTGCCGTTCC
This sequence comes from uncultured Bdellovibrionales bacterium, assembly GCA_937927435.1. Taxonomy (GTDB): domain Bacteria; phylum Bdellovibrionota; class Bdellovibrionia; order Bdellovibrionales; family JAMPXM01; genus CALBDW01. The sequence goes on along the minus strand of CALBDW010000148.1, from coordinate 6,525 downwards.
GGGTCTGCAGCATCCAGAGTTTGCCCTGCTCGATCGTGAACTCCATATCCTGCATGTCACGATAGTGGGCCTCGAGCTTCTTATAGATGTCGACGAGCTGCTTGAAGACCTCGGGCATCTTCTCTTCAAGAGACGTACCCGGTTGCCCAGCCGCCTCAGCTTCTTCGCGCGTGAGACGGTTCGGCGTGCGGATACCCGCCACGACGTCCTCACCTTGGGCGTTCACCAGCCATTCGCCGTAGAATTTATTTTCACCCGTCGAGGGGTTGCGCGTGAACGCGACCCCCGTCGCCGAATCCTCGCCCATGTTACCGAAGACCATCGACTGCACGTTGACGGCCGTTCCCCACCAATCGGGGATACCGTGCAGCTGCCGGTACGCAACCGCGCGCGGCGTGTTCCAGCTCCTGAAGACGGCGCCGATCGCGCCCCAGAGCTGCTCCTTCGGATCCGACGGGAAATGTTGGCCCGTCGTTTCGAAAATTTGCTGTTTGAACTTCTTCACCAAGTACTGGAGGTCTTCCGTCTTGAGATCCGTATCCAGCTTATAACCCTTTTCGTCTTTCAGGTCCTCCAACGTGACCTCGAGAACCGACGAGTTCATGCCCATCACGACGTCGGAATACATCTGCACGAACCGGCGGTACGAATCCCAAGCGAAACGCGGATTGTCCGAACGGGCCGCAAGCCCCTCGACCGTTTCGTCGTTCAAGCCGAGGTTTAAGATCGTATCCATCATTCCCGGCATCGAAGCGCGGGCGCCCGAACGCACGCTCACAAGCAGCGGGTTATTGCGGTCGCCGAACTTCTTGCCGATCTTTGCCTCCACGCGGGCCAGTGCCTTTTCGACTTCGGCCATGACGTCCGCGGGAATTTTCATTCCGTTCTGGTAATAAGCAGCGCAGACCTCGGTCGAAATCGTGAATCCCGGAGGAACCGGAATCCCGAGCGAAGTCATTTCAGCGAGGTTCGCGCCTTTCCCACCGAGAATATCCCGCATGCCGGCGTTACCTTCGGTTTCACCGGCGGCGAAGAAATAGACGGTCTTTTTCGACGTCATGGATTGCGGTGCTGTCATAAGCTAGCCCTCTTCGTTTGGCGTCTTACTTAAGGTTATTGAAATTCTTCAAACCATTGCGAATGTACTCACCGACTTGGGTGATATCGATGCGGTCCTGCTTCATCGTATCGCGATGGCGGACCGTCACTTTCTTGTCGACCAGGCTGTCGAAGTCGAAAGTGACACAGAACGGAGTACCGACTTCGTCCTGACGGCGATAGCGCTTACCGATCGATTGCGCGTCGTCGTAGGTCACGTCGAATTCCCGAGCGAGCTCGTTACGGAGAGCCATTGCAGGTTCTTGCAGCTCGGGTTTCTTCGAAAGCGGCAAAACCGCGACTTTCATCGGCGCGATATCCGGATGCAGGCCGAGGACCACGCGAACGTCGGGCTTGCCGTCTTCGTCGACGGTCACTTCTTCGCGGTAAGCGTCGCAAAGGAGCGCGAGGATCAAGCGATCGCAGCCGATGGCCGTTTCGATCACGTACGGCACGTAACGCTCTTTAGTCGCCTCGTCGTAATACTCGATCTTCTTGCCGGAAAACTTCGCGTGTTGCGTAAGATCGAAATCCGAGCGGTTGTGGATTCCCTCGAGTTCCTGCCAACCGAACGGAAACTTGTACTGGATATCGCCGGCTTTGAGCGCGTAATGCGCGAGTTCCTCTTTCGCATGTTCGTGGAAGCGCAAGTTCTCCTCGCGCAGACCGAGGTCCACCAGGAACTTCCAACGGGTCTCGCGCCATTTCTCCCACCACTGGAGATCCGTTCCCGGCTTCACGAAGTATTGCATCTCCATTTGTTCGAATTCGCGCGTGCGGAAGATGAAGTTACCGGGCGTGATTTCGTTTCGGAACGACTTTCCGATCGCGGCGATTCCGAACGGGATCTTTTTTCGCGACGTCGTCTGGATGTTTTCATAGTTCACGAAGTGGCCTTGCGCCGTTTCGGGACGCAAGTAAATCACAGCGGCGTCGTCTTCGGTCGGCCCCATGAAGGTCTTGAACATCAGGTTGAACTGGCGAGGTTCTGTCAGATCCGTCGAGCCGCAATCCGGGCACTTCTTTTCCTTGAGATAGCTTTCGGTATTGTCCGCGCGAAAACGGGTTTTACACTTCTTGCAGTCGACCAACGGGTCCGAGAACGTGTCGACGTGCCCGGAGGCTTTCCAGACCATCGGATGCATGAGGATCGCCGCATCGAGACCGACGATGTCGTCCCGCCGGGTCATGGCTCTCCACCACGCAAGTTTCACATTCAGCTTTAAGTTGGCGCCCAACGGACCATAGTCCCAACATGAACCGAGCCCACCGTAAATTTCACTCGACTGGAAAACAATGCCCCGTCTCTTACAAAGAGAAACGAGGGTTTGCAGATCTTCTAGGTACTTGATTTGGGTGGACGGAGAGCCCGATGAGGTGGTCACTGTTGGCGACTGTGACATGATATTTTAGTCCTTTTCAGAATCTGATACCGGCCCAATCGGCGTAACATCCGGATCTTCTTTAAGTCAAGAAAGGGCGGACGGAGGGTGATATCAGCGCTGATTCTTTAAGATGGCTTCGTAGGCTGCCTCAAAAAACGGCAGAGATTCGGGATCGCTCTGCGCCACAATTTGTCGGTACGCCTTTTCCACAGCCTCAGGGGAACTGCCGGCCGGAAGCCCCAAGACCTCGTAGGCATCCCAGGTATGACCGTTCCACTGGAAGAAAACGTTAAGCGCCCGTTCGCCGCTGGCAAAGACGTTCACGCTTTCCTTCGCGTCCCGCTCATTGGGCACATTTTCCGCCACGACCGACTGCTGGTGGACGCGCGCCGAAGCCTCCGTCGACGGATTATGGAGGTTGAGTTTCACAGGAGGCTGTTTGCGTCGCAGAAAGAAAAACGAAAGCGCGATTGGAGTGACAATCAGTCCGTAGATAAGTAGATAGTGCTTCGGCTCTAAGTCCACTTTTCAATTCTCGTGGATGGCCTCGGTGAAAGCAAGAAAACGAGTGCCGAAAGGCCCCAGCGCAAGAAGGAGTCAAGATGGCGACGCCCAATCCGTTCGATTCACAGCGACCCCTTCCGGGAGTGCAACGTATTATCGCCGTCAGTTCCGGCAAAGGAGGCGTCGGAAAAAGCACGGTCTCGGTCAACTTGGCCCTGGCCCTCGCTAAACGCGGCAAACGCGTTGGGCTTCTAGACGCCGATATCTACGGTCCCAGTCTCCCCCGCTTGATGGGTACGCTTCACCAGAAAGTCGAAATCGCGGAAAACAAGAAGCTCATTCCTCTGGTTCGATACGGAATCAAGTTGATGAGTATCGGCTATCTTGTCGACGAGGATCTCGCGATCGTTTGGCGCGGCCCGATGCTTTTTAGAGCCATCGACCAGTTCCTTCGCGACGTCGACTGGGGAGAACTCGATTACCTCATCGTCGATCTCCCTCCCGGTACGGGGGACATTCAACTTTCGCTCGCGCAAAAGGTTCCTCTGCATGGCGCGATCGCCGTTTCGACGCCGCAAAACGTGGCGCTCGCCGATGTCAAAAAAGCGATTGACATGTGGGTCCGCGTGAACGTTCCCGTTCTCGGTGTCGTGGAGAACATGGCTTGGTTTGTCACCCCGGGAACAGGCGAACGCGTGCAGCTTTTCCCGAAAGGTGTGCTTGATTCTTATCTTGAGGAAAGCGGCATCAAGAAACTCGGCCAAATCCCCTTCCACCCGAATGTGGGTATTGGCGGCGAAGCCGGAATTCCGATCGTCGAAAGCGATCCGGAAAGCGACGAAGCGAAAGCCTTTATGGCGATTGCCGAGCAGCTCTGAGCCACGACTCATTTCGATGCGAAATGCATCATTCTCTTTGTGCATTTTATGCGTTGCGTTATCCTATCCCCAGACCGAGAGGATTCTCGGTCTCAGGGGGTCAAAGAAATGCAGGACATGCCGAAGGAGCGGAGTCTCGACCCTCCTCCGAAGTAGAGACCCGGGGGAAGGCGGATGAAAGCTCGACAGAACTTTCACTGAGATAACCAAGGAGGTTTATTGAGGTGAAAATCAATCCTTCCTTTGCTCAGGGCAAAACATCCGAAAGGGTGTGACGCAAAGCTATAGGGGCTAAAATCAGCAGATTCTTCCGGTCATCCTGCTGATCATGCCAGCCAGACTGCCGAAGGTAGAGAGCTCTTGAGCAACAACTGGGAGGATACAGCCCAAAAGAGAGGGAGTTGGGAAAAGCCAACAAACTCTTCGCCCGCCACGCGAGTCCTGGCGGGCTTTTTTTTACTTGAACGATCTCACGACGATTGATTGAGAGAATCGCCGAACGAGCGAGGCCGCACGCGCGGTTCAAAAGGGCGATCCGTCTCCCGCGCCAGAACACGCTCCAGCGTTTTGCGCAGCTCCTCTTCGTCACCGAACGGAACGAAATGCACGCCCTCGCCTTCGCTTAAGCCGATCGATTCCGTTCCGACAACAGGGATACCTAAGGTTTTCGCGTAAAGATGCAGGCGCGGCCACGATTCGAATAATGTCGGATGCACGACCGCCGCGATCTCATGCCACGGGATTTCCGACCGTTTGATGAACATCACGAGATCGGAATCGACCGCCAAACCTTCGGCATTGGAACCGACAACGAGAAGCGGAATTTCCAGCGCCTCAGCCGCGGCCAGCGCGGCATGCGCCCCTTCTCTCGCCACGAGGTCGGCCGGAAACAAGAACGCTTTCGGTTGACGAACGGCCGCGGGGGGAACGACTTGCGGAGGTTCCCATTCGACGATGCGGACGTTCTCGAAATACTTCGCGTACTCTTCGTGCGGAGTGATCACGCGCTCGGCCTTTTCAAGCGCTTCCGCCTCGGCCCTGATCAGCGCTTCCTCGACGCGGAACTCAGCCACCGCCTTCGATTTCGGTAACGCCGTCTGCAACTTCTCGGCGATCGCCGTAAACGGCGGGCGCGTGAGCAAAACTTCGTATTCGCGATCCTTCAAAGCACCGACGAGCCACAAAAACGGCAAGAAGTCCTGAAAGACCACAAGACGAGTGACGTCATGAGGAAGGGCTTCCGCGTAACGAAGCGCCAACCATTCGGCGGTTTTGAGCTCGGTCGACAGATAAGAGCGCCCGCCCCCAGCACGGCGATTCATCCACTTGGAATAAACCGAGCGTTGAAGCGCTGTCAGCGGGAACCGCTTCACCCGCGCGCCGGCGCGGTTCCACTTGTAGCGACGGCCATACGAAGGAACAAACATCCAGTCGATCAGTTCGCCTTCGATGACTGTCTCGAACTCAGGGATATATTGATCCAAGAGGGCGGCTGACTTTTCAGTCTTCTTTTCCGACGCCGCCCCCGCCTTTAAGGACGACCTATAAGGTTCTGATAGCTCCACAAGCAAATTCCTGAAGGGAGGGCTTAAAACGACACCCTTCTCAAACACTCCCACCGCAAAGGCGACCTCTCCTAGCCATTTTGAGGAATTCTAAATAGACCTCTGGGTGGAGGTTTTCCATGTTAATTCGACACGGGAATTCTCGCAATGGGTCCCAAACAAACTCGGTTGACCCACTTAACGCATCATATCATACAGTTATTTTAATAACTTATCAAGATTTGCCATAATGCCCAGCATTATCGCGGACTTAGATAGGCGGACGCCCCTCGTCCTTGGTATGGTCCTCATCGTCTCGCGCCCACCCTGGGGGCCTATTGTCTGAAAGCGAAACAGGAGGATCTGTCTGATGGAGATCGTGAACCCAGCCGTTGAAAAATACTGCGTTGAGCACACAACACCCCTTCCTCCCATCTTTGACGAACTAGCCGAAGTGACCCGAGCCAAAACCACGGCTCCCCAGATGCAAGTCGGCCGTCTCGCAGGATCATTTCTAAAAATGCTGGTCGCCATCAGCGGTGCCCGCCGGGTACTGGAGTTCGGCACTTTCACGGGGTATAGCGCCTTGGCCATGGCCGAAGCTCTTCCCGAAGACGGCAAAGTCATCACTTGCGATATTGATCCGCATGCCACAGCGATCGCCCGCGAGTTCTGGGACAAAAGCCCGCACGGCAAAAAAATCGAACTCCGGCTGGGACCAGCTCTCGAAACCTTGGAAACGCTCGAAGGCCCGTTCGACTTCGTCTTCATCGACGCCGACAAGGCCAACTACATCAACTACTGGGAAGGCAGCCTCACCAAACTCCGTCGGGGCGGACTCATCGTCGTCGACAACGTCTTACGCGGCGGCCGCGTGGTAAATCCTCAGGATAAGAGGGACGAAGGCATGGTGAACTTCAACGAGCACGCTAAGAAGGACGCGCGCGTTGAAATCCTCATGCTCCCCGTGCGCGACGGAATGTTGCTCGCTCGCAAGAAGTGATCCCGCCCTTCAGAACAAGTGCCATTTGGCGATACTGAAGTAGATAACGACACCCGCGATGTCGGTGAGCGACGTAATCAGTGGCGCGCTCGCGGTCGCGGGATCCATCTTCA
>CALBDW010000147.1 GCA_937927435.1 uncultured Bdellovibrionales bacterium | reverse complement strand
TACTCCTATATTTAGGAGCAGACCGTCATGTCCGGTACCAAAGGGGTGCACTCCAGGAAGTTCGTAAGTGCTATCATTTTTCATAACAATCATCCTGTATTTAGAGGCTGACGGTTATGTCAGGAACGTGAAGAGGCATTGATAAATAAGATTAGTTATTTTCGTGGTTGGGATGCTCGACAAGAGACTTAGTGCATAAAAAGGCTTTATGGACTTACATTTTTATAATCTTTGGCAAAGCAAATTTGCTAGGAGTGAGCGAAAAAGTGGCGTACGTAGAAACCAACTTAAAGCTTCCAACCCGGCATAACCCCTATTTGCACGAAATAGTAATCGACACTTTGAAGTCTCAACAACCGGGCAAAGTCCTCGATATCCCGTCCGGTCCGGGTTATTTACTTCGCGATCTAAAGGCATTTGGTCATGACGGAGTGGCAGCCGAGATAGACGAGCGCCTCCATTGCTTCGATGATCTCACTTACTGCAAGGTCGATATGACCTCGCGTTTTGATTTCCCGGATGCTTCTTTTGATTACGTGGTTTCAATTGAGGGGATTGAGCATATTGAAAACCACTTTTCATTCCTGCGCGAGGTACGGAGAGTTTTGCGGCCCGGCGGCGTCTTGATTCTCACAACTCCGAATGTCCTTAGCCTTGAAAGCCGGTGGTCGTTCTTTACGTCGGGATTTCACCATCTTGCGGCTAAGCCGATTCCCCTAGATACCGAAAACATATACTTCGAACACATCAATCCAATTCCCCTGCACCAGTTATACTTCGCGTGCGAAAAGTCGGGGCTGCGGATCAAAGAGCTGAAAACTCACAGATACCGCAAGGGCTCTCAGTTTTTGTATTACCTTTTTTATCCTTTAATTCGATGGGCGATTTATTCAGCTTGCTTCAGGAAAGAAAAAGATCCGAAGCGGCGTGAAATGAATAAGTCTCTGTACAGGTTTCTTTCTTCGAAAGAGAACCTTCTCGGATCTCACACTATCATTGTGGCTGAGGCGGTCTGAGGCCGCGGCTTTTTAGCTGTAGATCTCAATAAACCGCTTCACCACGGCCGTATGGCTATGATTTGCGGCCGCGTACTTTTCACACGTTTCACGCTTGGCCTGAATCGATTCAGGATTGCGCGCGATTTCGCGAACCGTCTCTTGCAGTTCCGTAACGCTTCGGCTCGGAACAAGCCATCCGCGAAGAGGCGGCTGAACGAGATCAGGGGTTCCGCCGGCGTTCTTTGAGACGACTGGGATCCCTAACGCGAACGAGTGCGCGATCAAAATTGAATACGACTCCATGTAGCTTGGAAGTACCAAGAGATCGCAGCACGCAAGCGGCGAGTGGAAATCTCTTTGGTGACCGAAGCGGCGGATGCGGTCTTTTTCGGGTATCGCTTCGATGAGAGCGTCGACTTCTTGTTTGTATTTGAGGGCGTCTTCTTCATTAATGGTCGGATCGCCGACCATCATGAGGTGAAGATTGGGGAACTCTTTGAGAAGCGGTCCCAAGGCCTTAACGAATTCGGCGACACCTTTTTGTCGGTCGATTCGCCCGAAGAAACCGAAGACAAGTGCATTTTCCGGGAGGCCCCATTCCGAGCGAAGGCCTGGGCGCGGGTGGCCATTTATGCGTAAGTTTTTCGGTAACTGGCGAAAGTCGATTCCGTAAGAGACAAACTCAAGTTGCTCTTCTCGCACCGGAAGGTGTTTGAGAACGGCTTCCTTCGCTCTCGGGCCGGAAACGGTCCACTTATCAATTTGGCTATAGGCAAGGGCGTGAAGCGGATCCTTCTTGTTTTTCGTGATCCACATGTGCGTGTAGAAAATGAGCTTTACCGGGCAAAAGAGCTTAATGCCCATGAAGACGCGAATGCCTGTTGCCCAGTGGATATGGATATGGGTGAAGCCGTGCCGTTTAACGACGGGGACAATCTTCCAGAGAGGAGGAATGGCTGCTTTAAGCGGAACGTAATCAGTAATGCACTTGAGCCCGCGTCTTCGAGCTTCTTTATGAATCGGAGTATCTTCTTTGCACCAAATGGTGACGTCTAGGCCTGCTTCGGTTTGCCACTGAGCAAGTTCGACCATTTGAATCTCGGCGCCTCCCCAGGCGTGATTGGGGAAGACGTGTGCGATCTTCCAGTTTTTCGCTTCTTCAGGAATTTGGACACTCGATTCGGCTTGCGCGGGATTCATTTTTTCTTCGTCCACTCAACGACGGCTTCAATGATGCGTTCTTGGTGTTCCTCAACTCCGAACCAAAGCGGCAGGCGCATGAGGCCATCGAAAACTCGGTTGGTAACTGGTAATTCCGCATTATTCGGCGTGCGCCCGAATTTTCTGCCCGCCGGCGAGGAGTGAAGCGGAACATAATGAGGCTGAGCCGCGATTCCTCGTTCTTGCATATGTTTGTGGAACGACTGTCTTTCCTCTTCAGACGGCAACACCAGGTAAAAAATATGCGCGTTGTGCTCGCACTCGGCCGGAATTTGCGGAAGACGGAAATGCCCTTGGTCCGCAAGCGGCTTCAACGCCTCGTAGTAAGTTTGCCATTGCTTGAGGCGTCTCGCCGTGAGTTCTTTTGAAGCTTCAAGCTGGGCAAGAAGAAACGCAGCATTGAGTTCACTCGGAGCGAACGAAGTTCCGAGGTCGACCCAAGTGTACTTATCAACTTCGCCACGGAAGAACTGGCTTCGATTGGTTCCTTTTTCCCGAACAATTTCAGCTTTCAGGATGAGATTCGCATCTTTGACAAAGACCGCGCCCGCTTCGGCTCCGTGTACGTTCTTTGTCGCGTGGAAGCTCATGGTGCCGAGATCGCCGAGGGTTCCCAATGGGCGGCCTTTATATTTGGACCAAAGGCATTGGGCCGCGTCCTCAATAACGGCGAGATTGTAGCGCTTGGCGATCTCGAGAATCGTGTCCATCTCGGCCGCGACGCCGGCGTAATGGATCGGGAAGAGGGCTTTCGTCTTTGGCGTGACGGCCTCTTCGATTTTTCGCTCGTCGATATTGAGGGTGTCTTCCCGGATATCGACGAAGACTGGCGTGGCGCCTCGAAGGGCGATCGCGTTAGCCGTTGCTGAAAACGTATAAGACGGCAGGATCACCTCATCGCCCGGTTTAAGATCCAGCATGAGCGCGGCCATATCGAGGGCCGTTGTGCCGGAGGTGGTCAGAAAGGCGTGGCAGCCGCTGTATTCGTGAAGCCACTTTTCGCAAGATTTTGCGAACTTTCCGCCAGCGATAAAGTGCCGATCTTCGAGGGCTTGTTTGAGATAAGCCTCTTCCGTTCCAATTACGAGGGGTCGATTAAAGGGTATTTTTGTCATTCTGGCTCAATTTAGCGGTTGTCCGGACGGATGCAAGCGCTCTCTGGGGCCGGAAGGCATTTCATTCGAGGGGTGCTGGTTACAGGTGATGGCGCGCGTGGTCAATGGTACGTGTTGGTGATGATTCCGAGAGAGGGGAATGGGTTTTGAATTTCATTGGAGGATATGGAATCGTCGAAGTTGAGGCCAACAAAAGGGAGAACAGCAATGAAATACACCGGTGGTTGTCATTGTGAGAAGGTTCGCTTTGAAGTGGAAATGGATCTCAAAGAGGTCATTTCCTGCAATTGTTCCATCTGCTCGAAGAAAGGAAGTTTGCTGGCGTTTGTTCCGGCTGAAAACTTTAAGCTCCTTTCGGGGGAAGGGGACCTTAAGGATTACCAGTTCAATAAACGGGTTATCCATCACTACTTCTGCTCCAATTGTGGTGTGAGTTCGTTCAGTAAAGGTATCGGCCCTGATGGCAAGGAAATGCGGGCTATCAACGTCCGGTGTCTCGATAACGTCGATATTGAGAAGCTTCAGGTTAAAAAGTTTGATGGAAAGAGCCTCTAAGGGCGGATTGTTATCAAACTGAACCTTGCTACGCTGGCGTTGTCTTAAGTGCTGGAGACAACGCCCCTGCGGATAGGCGGCTGGCAGCCAAAAATTGCGCTCTGCGGCGTTAATACGGCTACATTTCTTGCTTTCCTTACGATAGAAAGGTGCCTTCAATTAAAGCGTTAATATTGGGCGATTTTTGATCCGCCCCATTGCGTAATTTTGCGGGTACCTATGCATCAAGACGTCGCGAAGCTGAAATCCAAGATTGAGCAAAAAAACGCCAAAGTGGCGATTGTCGGTTTCGGTTACATTGGTTCCTGTATCGGGGCGGTGATCGCCGATAAAGGCTTTGATGTCGTTGGGATTGATGTCCGAAAGAACCTCGTTGACGAGATGAACCGCGGCACGATTTCGATTAATGAGCCGGGGCTCAATGAACTTATCGCGCGGACTGTTGCGGCCAAGAAACTCCGGGCGACCACGGACTATGGCGCCATTCGCGACTGCGATGTCGTCGTTGTGACGGTCGGTACTCCGCTTGGCGCTAATTTTGATCCGGATACTCGTGATATTGTGGCGGCAAGTGAATCGATCGCGAAGCATATCCGGGATGGGCAGCTCATTGTTCTGAAGAGCACGGTTCCGCCGCGCACGACGGATGACGTGGTTCGGCCGATTCTCGAGCGAAACGCGCCCGCAGATGCGAGATTTTATTTGGCTTTCTGTCCTGAACGTTTGGCCGAAGGTCGTGCAATCATTGAATTGAAGACAATTCCAGTCGTTGTCGGCGGCATTGATGAAGTCAGTACCGAGATGGCCTCTGAATTCTGGCGCTCGGTTCTCGAGATCGAAACCATCAAAGTCGATAACGCCGTCGCGGCCGAGCTTGTGAAGCTTGCGGATAACTTGTGGATTGACCTGAACGTTGCGCTCGCGAACGAAGTCGCGCTTTTAAGCGAGAAACTAAAAGTCGATGCGCTTCAAGTGATTGAGGCCGCAAACTCGCTTCCTAAAGGACAACACTACGTTAATATTCTCGCGCCTTCGATTGGTGTTGGAGGATATTGCCTTACAAAAGACCCTTGGTTTGTTCACCATTTGGGGAAAGGTTTTGGTCTTGAACTGAAGACTCCCGTGGCGTCGCG
>CALBDW010000146.1 GCA_937927435.1 uncultured Bdellovibrionales bacterium | reverse complement strand
GAGCCCAGAAGGGTCAATTGAGAAGGACGAGAAGGCTCAAGCAGTCTCGAATTGGGATAGTAATGCTTTAAGATCTCGCGGAAGCTTTTCCCGTTTTGAGCCATGTGACGGGCGCCGTGCTGACAGAGGCCCACGCCATGGCCCGCGCCTTGACCGATAATATGGATGCGGTTTTCCGCGCTCACCGTCAAACGGAAGTTCGTGCTGCGAACACGGTCGTGGCCGAGCGACATCCGGAACGCGTGAGCGGGCATCAGAGTTTCCTCGCCGTCGCTCCAAACGAGCCGGACATTCTCCACCCGGCCCGAAACCGTTTTCCCAAGCGCCTCAAGTCCCATCAGCGAAACCGACGGAGGGAGGTTTTTCAAACTCGCCTTCACCCTCGACTCGATCTCAGAGAGCGAAAACTCCGTCTTCCATTCGGACGGCGAGGCGTGCGGACAAACAGCGGTTCCAACACCCGCTTCCCCCCAGACCGTGCGGGCGTCTTCCGTATGCCCACCGCAATCGGCATGAAAGTAAGCCGCGAGCGGCACCGGATTTTCCCCCGGCGTAACAAGGATCATCCCCTCCGTTTCACGAACGGCTTGGAACACGTTTTCGAATTCCGGGCCCGCCTCGAAATCGAAGGTGCGGTAAACCTGATCCATCACCGTCGATTCGACGTGAAAAACCGCGCCCGCTTTTTCCCGCGCGCGTTTCCGGTAAAGGGCGAACGTACGCGATGCCACGGCTTGGGCTTTCAAGGCTTCCAGCGGCCAGTCTTTGGGCATCTCCGCAGGCAAAACGCCGCGCAAATATTCTTCAAGATTGAGTATGGCGATGATATCCGCCCGCGGGCCTTTCGGTAGCACAGTCACTTTCCCGTTGACGGGCTTCAAATTGATTCTGACGCGCGTACCGATGATTTCAAGTCGCTTCGATTTGAATTGAGAGATCAGAGCATCTGAATCGCGATCTTTAATCGTCCAAACAAAAAGGCCCGAAGGATCGCGTGTCCAGGTCACGCGCAACGCTTGATACAGCTCGGTTTTCGTGTCCGGCGACTCAAGGAAACGTAGCCCGACGCCAGAAACCGAAAAAGAAGAGTCGACGCTTTGAACCCGTACTTTGATCTCTTCAGCGACGAACGGAGTTTTATGCACGACGGATGAAACGTCCATCGTGGACGGAACCGCCGCCGAGGCGGCGAACGCCGTCAGCGCGATCAAAAGCGGCGACACCAGTTCAAGGGCGCGCCGGAAAAAGTATTTCGCCTTTTCGCGGGAACCCCGCTCGGTATCGACGGGACGAGCGGTCCGCCGGGTTTCAGCCGCGAAGTCGAACGCATTCAGAATCAAATCCGTGACTCTGAATGTCGTCCATGACAGGAAGGCGGCACATCTTGTGCCTCGCATTCACACCTCATGGCGCTTCAATTCGTTTGAAGCTGTTTAATTGTTCCGCTTTAGGTTCGAAGAGCCGTGCGTGAGGGCTAACCCTCACGCACCCGTAAATTTAATCAAGATTTCCTGGCGTTTTCAAATTCCAAAAATGGACGGACAAGTTCCATCGGGAGAGGGAAAACGATCGTACGCGTGCCTTCCTTCGAAATCTCCGTGAGCGTTTGCATGTACGCCAGCTGCAGCGCGGACGGACTTTCAGCCAGTTTACGAGAAGCTTCGGCGAGCTTCTCCGCCCGCTGGAGTTCACCCTCGGCGCTGATAACTTTCGCGCGGCGTTCGCGCTCGGCTTCGGCTTGGCGGGCCATCGCCGCCTGCATTTCTTTCGGCAGGTCGATGTTCTTGACCTCGACCAAAGTCACTTTGATTCCCCAAGGCTCGGTTTGGCGGTCGAGAATTTCCTGCAGGCGCATATTCACTTTGTCGCGATGCTCGAGAACCTCGTCGAGCTGGAATTGTCCCAAAACGCTCCGCAAAGTCGTTTGCGCAAGCTGGCTGGTGGCGAAATAATAATCCGCGACTTTCGTGATCGCTTGCTCGGGATCGGTCACGCGGAAGTACACGACGGCGTTGACCTTCACCGAGATATTGTCTCGCGTGATGACGTCTTGCGGATGAACATCCATCGTGACCGTGCGCAAGTCGACGCGATAAAGCCTTTCAATGAAAGGGATCAGAATGATAAGTCCCGGCCCTCTCGCGCCGACTGAACGCCCAAGCCGCAAGACAACGCCCTTTTCCCATTCCGAGAGAACTTTCACACTCGAAAAGAGAAGGAAGAGGACGAATAAACCAAGTAAGAATATCAGCGCCATCTCAACCTCCGGTTTCAACGGGCTTCACGCGCATCGTGAGCCCATCTTGTTCGATTACTTCGACCTTGTCTCCGACAACCACGTCACGCTCGCAAGCAAAACGCCAGTACTCACCTCCGACGATCACCATACCGCGCCGGCGCGACGGCGCTTCCAAACTCGCCACTTCGCCGATCTGCCCGACCAGCGATTTGTCGACCGTCAAACGGTTGCGACGGCGCGTGCGATAAGCGAAGTAGGCGAGTCCCAGCATCATCGCGCCCGTTAAAATCGAAACGCCGTAAACGAGAGCCGCGGGTAGACCTCCCTCCTCGAAAAGAAGAAGAGAACCGGCCGTTAAGGAGATGATCCCGCCGATTCCCAGTGCTCCGAACGTCGGTACAAAGGCTTCCGCGACCAGAAACCCGATCCCCAACACAATCAAAGCGACCGCTCCCCACCAGACATCCAGCGCGTGGAACGCCATCAGTGAAACAATGAGACCGATTCCGCCGGCGACGCCGGGAACGATCGCCCCCGGATGGGTGAATTCGAAATAGAGAAGCGCCAAACTGCCCATAAAAAGCAAATAAGCGAATTGCGGATCCGTTATGAATTTAAAGAAACGGATGCGTGTGTTCGGTTCAAATTCAACGAGGCCGCCCGTTGCAACTGGCAAGGTACGGCCGCCCGTCATTTGCACAGTCCGCCCTTCGGCGAAGTCGAGGAAAGCATTGACATCGGGAGCAACCGTATCGATCGCCCCCAGGGCGGCTGCTTCGGTCGCATCGTAAGACTTTGCTTCCGTCACGATTTTCTCGGCAAACTCAAGGCTCCGCCCTTGAAGACGCGCGAGCGATTTGAGCCAACTGACCGTATCCTCAATCGCCTTGGTGCGTGCGTCTTTGGAAAGTTCATCACCGGTCGCTAAAACCGGAGTTGCGGCTCCGATATTGGTTCCCGGCAAAGCGCCGCTCACATGGCAAGCCATGAGAAGAATCGCGCCGGCGCTCCCCGCATGTCCGCCCGAAGGAGAAACCAGACACAATACCGGAATATCGGAAGCAAGAATGCGCTCGACCATTTTCCGCGTCGTTGCGAGCGCCCCGCCCGGCGTGTTGATGAGAAGTAAGACCGAGCGGCACTTCATTTCAGAGGCTTTCGCCAAGCCCCGTTCCAAGTACTCGAGCTGGCCAGGCCCGATTGCCCCTTCGATTTTCATTTGCAAAGTACACGAGGGGACTTCTTCGGCGTCCGAAGCCTGAGCGCCTGATGCCGAAAACACAACAAGCAAAATGAAAAACGCGAATCTCGTCATCAGCGAGAGCAAAGACACGCTTCAATACCTTCTACAGCTCTTTCATCAAGTTCTGCAGATGCACCCATGCAAGCCGTTTTTGCGTAGGCGTCCGCAAGAGTTCGCCGGGCGAAAACGTGACAAAAACTCTGCGTTCACCCAGTTCCACGATATCGCCGGGGGAAAGCTCCCGATCGGAAACAGCCTTCCAACCGAACGCGCCGAAAAGAAGAACGGGGGTTCGCTCCCCGCCGCTTCCCAATTCACGTTTGACTTCTTCCGAAAGAGCTTCCTCTTCAGCGGGCCAGACGGCGAAATAAACCTCGTCGGCTTTCAACTTCATTGCGAGGATCATTTTTTCAACGAGTGTTTTTGTCTCGTCCGAAAGCGGAAGCTCTTTGCCAGGCGTGGGCAACAAAGCCACGATGCGGGCTTTCTCTTTCGTGCCTAAGCGTCGTACTTCACGCGCGCTCGCCTCCTGCTGCACCGGAACCGTCACCGGCTCGATATTCCTCGGGAAAACGATTGATTCGACCCCCAGTACGGTGCGCAGGTAATAAATCTGATTGGCGTCCAAACCCGTTTCGTTTCTCATTCCGGGCGCTATCCTAGGCGAAGGTCCCTCAAGGGTCAGTCGGAAACGCGCCGCATCTACCGATTCGCGAGGCCCCATTCACCACTTCCATGGGCCCGGACGTTCGTTCCGAAGGGGCAAAAATTTCCTCGAGCAAGAGACCTGATTTTCATTCGAGAGCCGGCCTTTTCTTAAGCTTCACTCGCTTCATCCGAAAGGTTTGTCACAATATCCGGAGAAAGCCATGGAAGGTCGTAAGCAGTACGTCAGCAAAAAGAAAGAGCATCAAATCATCATCGACGATCAGAACCACTGTTGTCTTTGCGGTTCCAAGCTCGTCTTTAAACACAAGATCGATTATCTGAGCTTCGATGTGCGCGAAGACGCCGATTGTCCGTCTTGCGGGATCCGTTTGAAGACACGCAATCACCGCCTTCAGTGATCACTCATCTTCGGGAAAGACTTGAACCTCGTCTTCGGGCGACATCCCCTCCTCGCCCGAAAGTTGTGACTCCTCGTTCAACTGCAAGAGAATGCGTTCGGCGAGAACCCGATTAAAACCCGGAATCTTCACAAGATCGTCGACACTCGCCGCCCGAATTTCATCCAGACTGGAATACTTCGACAACAACGCGCGCTTGCGTTTTTCACCAAGCCCCACGACGAAATCGAGTTCGCTTTCCAGCGACGTGGCTTCCCGCAACTTCCTGTGGTACGTGATCGCGAAGCGGTGTGCTTCATCCCGTATACCCACCAAAATTTGGAAGGCCTCAGAGCCCGGCTTAAACGTGATGGGATTGGCACGTCCCGGAAGGAAGAAACGCTCTTCAGTCCCGCTCACTTCCGTATCCTGGAACGAGCCTTGCGTACGCGCTTTCGCGAGACCCACAACCGGAATATCGCTGCGTCCGATTTCCTTTAAAACCTGAACCGCAATATTGAGCTGACCTTTACCGCCGTCGACAACGATGAGATCCGGATCATCCAGTTCCTCGTGATGGAACCGGCGCGTGAGCACTTCGCGCATCGATTCGAAGTCGTTTGGTCCCTCAACTGTGCGGATGCGATAGCGGCGATATTGGTCCTTATTCGGCGCCCCTTCTTCGAAGACCACTTGGCTGGCCACGGTTTCAGCACCCTGGAAGTTCGAAATGTCGAAGCACTCGATCCGGTTCGGAAGCCGCGGAAGTTTGAGGCGCGCTTGGATCTCTTCAAGCCCCTTCTTCTTCGCCACGATCTTGTTCACGTATTCGACGAAATGCGCTTTGGCGTTCGAGTTCGCCATATCAAGAAGGTCGTGCCCCGCCCGATCCGTTGGGAAGCGCACGCGAGCCTCTCGCCCACTTCTTTCCTTTAGTACCGCTTCAAGAAGCCTCATGAGATCATTCCCTAAATCGACGGGCAGAAGGAGTTCATCGGGAATGAAGTTGTCTTCGTAATACTGGTTGATGAACGAGGTCAGCCACTCTCGCACGTCCTCTTCTGGAGCATCCGGATCCAAAAGCGGAAGGAAGTGCGAGCGGTTTCCGATCACGCGACCCGAGCGGATATGAACCATGTAGATAAGAGTCCCTTGCTCCGCCCCATGGTAACCGATCACGTCCTGATCGATTTCGCTTGTGTCGTTCACGACTGATTGGCGCTCGAGCACGCGCTTGATCGCCTCAATACTGTCGCGGATTTTGGCAGCCACCTCAAAGCGCTCTTCGTTCGCCGCCTCTTTCATCTTTTTCGTCAGATCCCGGATAATGGCCTTATCGCGCCCGCGCAAGAAGTCAATGGCGCCTTTGAGGTCCTCCCGATACTCCTCTTCGTTCACATAACCGACGCAAGGAGCTTTGCAACGGCCGATTTGATACGTCATGCACGGCCGTTTCCGCGAAGCCATAAAGGCGTCTTTGCAATCGCGGATCATGAACGTGCGGTTTAAGAAACGGATCGTTCCCCACACAGCACTCCCGCTCGTATAGGGGCCGAAATAAAGCGCGCCGTCTTTTTTCACTTTACGCGCAAGATAAAGCCGCGGGAAGCGGTCGGCCATGCTGATGCGGATATAGGGATAAGCCTTGTCATCCTTAAGCCGGATATTATACCGCGGCCGATGCTTCTTAATGAGCGAGGCTTCGAGCAAGAACGCTTCGACCTCGGTTCCGGTGAGGATATAATCGATCTTATGAATCTGGCGGACGAGGAACTTCGTTTTCGGGCTATGGTCTTTCCCTTCTCCGAAATAGCTTCGAACACGCGCGCGCAAGTTTTTGGCTTTTCCGACGTAAATAATCTTTTCGGCCGCGTTCTTCATCAGATACACGCCGGGCACTTGCGGAAACTCGCGCACCTTTTCCTTTAGGCTTTCGATCAGATCGCTCATGACGCCGATCCATCCTCGCCGTAAGCGCCTTCGGCCGCTTTTTTCGACTCTTCGTCGACCGCTCCGTCAAAGAGACTCAACTGCATCAATTCAAGCCGTTTAATCTCATCGCGGATCCGCGCCGCTTCTTCGAATTCAAGCGCGTCGGCGGCTTTTTTCATATTCTTTCTTAAACGCACGATTTCCTTATCGATCAGTTTCGGATCGCGAACATATTCGGCTTTCGGAGCCGAGATAACCTTAAGATCCCCTTTCTTCGTTCCAGGTAAAGGCGCCGCGGGCATCGCGGCTTCGTAAATTTCCAGAACGCTCTCTCGCACGCGCTTACGAATCGTTTCAGGCGTGATTCCGTGTTTCTTATTGTACTCTTCCTGAATGCGGCGGCGGCGGTTGGTTTCGTCGATCGCCTTGCGCATCGACTCCGTGATCGTGTCGGCATAAAGAATCACCATGCCATCGGCGTTTCTTGCCGCGCGACCGATGGTCTGAATGAGCGAACGTTCCGAACGCAAAAACCCTTCTTTATCGGCGTCGGTGATGGCGACAAGACTCACTTCCGGAATATCAAGCCCTTCACGAAGCAGGTTGATCCCGATTAAGACGTCGAAAACACCGAGCCGCAAGTCGCGGATGATTTCGGTCCGCTCAATGGTTTTGATATCCGCGTGGAGATATTTCACTTTAACACCGAGAGATTCGTAGTACTCGGTCAAGTCCTCCGCGCTGCGTTTGGTCAACGTCGTCACCAACACCTTATCGCCACGCGCGACCCGGGCCCGGATTTCCTTTAAAAGGTCGTCCACTTGGTGACGGGCCGGACGAACTTCCACAATGGGATCCAAAAGTCCCGTCGGCCGGATAATTTGTTCAACGATGAGCCCCTGCGACTTTTGCAGTTCATATGGCCCCGGTGTCGCCGAAACGTAAACAACGTAGTTGAGAAGCTTCTCGAATTCTTGGAAATTCAAAGGCCGGTTGTCGAGGGCCGATGGCAACCGAAAGCCGTGTTCGACAAGCGTAAGCTTCCGCGCGCGGTCGCCGCGGTACATGCCGCCCACCTGCGGAATCGTCACGTGGCTTTCGTCGATGAAACACAGGAAGTCGTCTGGAAAATATTCCAGCAAAGTCGGCGGCGGCTCGCCAGGCGCCCGTCCTGTCAAGTGGCGCGAATAGTTCTCGATCCCCTGGCAGTAGCCGAGTTCCTCCATCATTTCGATGTCGTAATAAGTTCGTTGCTCGAGCCGCTGAGCTTCGAGAAACTTCATTTGACTTTTAAGTTCCTCAAGACGCCCGCGCAATTCCTCCTGGATGCTTTGAATCGCGAGTTTCTGTCGTTCATCACTCGTGACGTAGTGGCTTCCCGGGTAAATGGCGACCTGGTCAAGATCCGCAAGCACCTCTCCCCGCAAAGGATCCACCCACGACAGCCGGTCGACGAAATCGCCGAAGAACTCGATACGGATCACTCGATCTTCTTCATAGGGAGGGAAAACGTCGACCACGTCGCCGCGAACGCGGAACGTTCCGCGGTGGAAATCGATGTCATTCCGGTTGTACTGAATGCGCACGAGTTCACGTAAGAATTTATCGCGTTTAAGTTCCTTGCCTGCGAAAACCTGGATCATCATGCCTTCGTAGGCTTCGGGGCTACCAAGACCGTAAATACAGGAAACGGAACTCACGATGATCACGTCGCGGCGCTCAAAAAGCGAACGTGTCGCCGAGTGGCGCATGCGGTCGATCTGCTCGTTGATCGCCGAGTCTTTTTCAATAAACGTGTCGGTCGCTGGAATATAGGCTTCGGGCTGATAATAATCGTAATAACTCACGAAGTACTCGACCGCATTTTCGGGGAAAAGCTCTTTGAACTCCCCATACAACTGGGCGGCGAGCGTTTTATTATGCGCGAGAATCAAAGTCGGCTTATTCACCTTCTCGATGACGTTGGCCATCGTGAAGGTTTTGCCTGAGCCGGTTACACCGAGCAGAACCTGGTGGCGAACCCCTTGCTCGATGTTTTTGACGAGTTCGGCAATGGCCTTCGGCTGGTCTCCGGACGGTTTGAAATCCGTCTTGAGTTTGAATCGGCCAACCGGTTGACGTGATTTACGAAGTGGAATAACGGACAAGCCACTGCCTCCTCAAAAATTGATAAGCAAGCGAATATTGAAGCTTATCACATCGAGCAGGCTCGACAACAGAGGGACGCCTCGTGGTTCACAAGAGGCAAAGATTATTTCGCGACTTCCCAAGTCGTCCCTTGCGGGGTGTCTTGAAGTGCGATCCCCATGGCCGTCAGCTCGTCGCGCAGTTCGTCAGACCGCTTATAATCCTTCGCCGCGCGCGCTTTCGAGCGCTCCTCGACCAGAGCGTCGATCCGAGCCCGATCAAGCCCCTTCTGCTTTAACAGCATATCGTCGAGAAGATAGAGGTATTCGCCCGCCGGCTCCAAAAAGAGTGACATCAATTCGCCTTGCTCGCGGACCCAATCACGGTACGCCAAAGCCGTCTTAAGAATCTCCGGCGTAACCTTGGCGCCGTGACGGACAACGGCATTAAAGGCCCTTGTGAGGTTAAAGATCGCCGCGAACATCTCGGGCGTATTAAAGTCGTCGTTCAGAGCCTCGGCGACATCTCGCGAAGCCTTCTCCAAAGCCTCCGCAAACGATTTTACGGGAGACGAAGCGGGTGCGACCGAGTTATCCGCCGCCGCGATCGTTTTCTCGGCCAAATTCAACGCGGAATAAATGCGAGCAAGACCCGAAATAGCGCGATCGATCGCCTCTTCCGAGAAGTCCAGAAGCGAACGGTAATGGGTCGAAAGCATCATGAACTTGAGGATTTCGCCGTTGTACTTGGTCAGAAACTCCCTCGCCTTCATGATGTTCCCGAGCGACTTCGACATCTTTTTATCACCCAGGGTAAGCATGTTGTTATGCATCCAATAGCGCACAAAGGGCTTACCCGTCGCTCCTTCCGACTGCGCGATTTCGTTTTCGTGGTGCGGGAAGATTAAGTCGGAACCGCCGCCATGAATATCGATCGAATCTCCGAAAATCGAGCGGATCATGGCCGAGCACTCAATGTGCCAACCGGGACGTCCTTCACCCCACGGCGAAGGCCACTTGGGCTCCCCTGGCTTAGCCGGCTTCCAAAGCGAAAAATCCATCGGATCGCGTTTTTTCTTGTCAACTTCAACGCGCGCCCCGGCTTGCAATTCGTCGATGTTCTTATGGGAAAGCTTCCCGTATCCTTCGAAACTGCGAACGCTGTAAAGCACTTCGCCGTCAACGACGTAAGCCTTCCCGCGCTTAATTAAAGTGTCGACAAGCTCAAGAATGGGCCCCATCGTCTCCGTGACCTTGGGGTTATAAGTATGCGGGCGAAGTTTGAGGGCGGCGAAGTCTTTCTTGTACTCTTCAATGAAACGTTCGGACACTTCCGAAGCCAGTTCACCTTCTTGGTTGGCGCGATTGATAATCTTGTCGTCGACATCGGTGAAGTTCAGCGCGAACTCGACTTTATATCCCAGTCTTTCAAGCCAGTTCCGCACCAAGTTGAAGAAGATCGGCCCGCGGAAGTTTCCGACATGGACGAAGTCGTAAACCGTCGGACCGCAGACGTACATCTTCACCTCCCCCTCTTTTAGGGGGACGAACTCCTCTTTCTGCCTGGTCAAACTATTGTAAATCCGCAGTCCCACGTCTTTCACTCCGTCTTAATTCACCCGAGCCAAGCATGCAGCCACGCGCTTTAAGAGAGAGCTTCTCGTCAAAAGCGGAACAAGAATCTTGAGTTCCGCTCCATGCGGCTGACCGATCACGGCGACCCGGATGGGCATAAAGAGCTGCTTACCCTTCGCCCCCGTTGCTTTCTTGACCCGGTCCTCAATGCCAGCAAACTCCTCCTCGGTAATGCGCTCCGAAGAGAGGGCTTCGAGTTCGGCTTTCCAAGCCTCCCAAACCTTCTTCGCCTCAGGCCAGCCGAAAACTTCCGCCGCTTCGTCCGCAATCCCGAACTTCGCGTCGGAAAGCGGAAGGAAGAGTTTTTCAGCGTCAGCCAACGTCGTCATCTTCACCTTAAAAACCGTAAGCGCCTGGTCGCGCCAAGCCGGATCTTTCGCCATGGGCAAATCGAGCCCGGCGCGCTCCAAGAAGGGCTCAATCCGACGCCAAAGCTCATCGTGCGGAAGCGACCGCAAGTAAACCGAGTTCATCCAATCGAGCTTTTGCGTGTCGAACATCGCCGGCGAGGGATTAAACCGCTCGTGCGTGAAGTGCTTGATCTGGTCCTCGCGGGAAATAATCTCTTCGCCGGTCGGACTCGACCAACCGGAAAGCAGAATAAAGTTATTGAGCGCTTCGGGCAGATAACCTTTCATCTTGAAGTCGTGGCAGCTCGTCGCCCCATGACGTTTCGAGAGCTTCTGCCGGTCCGGTCCAAGAATAAACGAAAGATGCCCGAACTTCGGCATCTTGTAGCCGAATGCTTCATAAAGCATCATCTGCCGGAGCGTGTTCGAAAGATGCTCCTCGGCGCGGAACACGTGCGTGATTTTCATAAGGGCGTCGTCAATCACGCAGCAGAAGTTGTAAACGGGCATACCGTTCGAACGGATGCAGACGAAATCCCCGACCATATCCGAAGGGAATCTCACTTCTCCGCGCACGAGATCATGCAGGACGTAGTCGCGCACTTCAGAGACGCGGAAGCGAATGGCCGCCTTTTCGCCTTTCGCGATCCGCTCGAGCGCTTCCTCAACCGGAACAATCCGTTCAGGTGGACCGATTTGCGCCGATTGGCCGGCCGCAATCCGCTCCTCTCTGAGCCGCTCAAGCTCCTCGTCGGTGCGGAAATCGTAATACGCCTTACCTTCGGCAATCAGACGTTGCGCGTGTTCAAGGTAAATCTCTTTACGACGGCTTTGCCTGTAGGGACCGTACGGTCCCACGTCGGCGAACGTCTCGGGATCGGGACCCTCGTCCCAAACGATCCCGAGCCATTTCAAATCCTCGATTTGCATGCGCATCGACTCTTCGGTCGAGCGCTCCAGGTCCGTGTCTTCAATACGAAGAATGAACTCTCCGCCGTGGTGCTTGGCGAAAAGATAATTGTAAAGAGCCGTGCGCGCGCCGCCGACATGGAGGTAACCCGTCGGACTAGGCGCAAACCGGGTACGTACCTTTTCCTGAGTCGAATTCTGTTCAGCTGACATAGGGCCTCTTCATACAGACTTCTCAGAGCGTTTTCACCCGGAAAACGCCCGAAGTCACGACGCATTTCTCATGCGCTTGTCGGCCCCGCATAAAGAGGCTGGATGGAATTAAAGACCGAAGATCGCGCGAACTTCTTCTTGGCTTTGCAGCTCTTCGCGGCTCGTCGCCAGGCTGAGTTCTTTCAAAAGAAGTCCACGGGCGGTATCGAGCATTTTCCGCTCGCCGAAGCTCAGCTCTTTTTCAACTTTGAGCAGGAAGAGGTCACGGAGAACTTCCGCGATTTCGAAAACGGAACCGGTTTTAATCTTTTCCATGTATTCGCGATAACGCCGGTTCCACGTTTGATTATCGATTTTGACGTTCGTCTCTTTCAGGATCTCGATCACCTTGTGGGCTTCTTCACGGGAAATAATAGGTCTCAGACCCACCGCCTCGACATTGTCTTTGGGGATCATGATTTTCATCCCGTTTTCGAGGATCTGGATGGTGTAGAACTCGTGCTTCTTACCGAAGATCTCTTTGGTTTCAATGGCCGTAACTTTTCCGACCCCATGTCCCGGATAAACGGCGTTATCGCCCACTTTAAAGGTAGTGGCCATCAAAGGACCTCCTGTAAAAAACATCCACCGCTGATCCCGTACAACTTTCAAAAACCGCAAATCCTTCACAGAAGCGGCGTTCCCGCCTCGAGTACGGCACCCTCTGAGCGGCAAAAGACTCGCTTTTTTACCATTTTTGACACTCTTAATCAATGCCTGCAGGGTAAAAGACAACAGCTGTCGAAGTTTTTTCAGCGAACCTTGAAAAATAGACGCGATGCGCAATCGGAGGAGGTGGTGCCGAGCGGCTCTGGCTGGAAGCAAGTCGACTCAGCACCACGATCAAATCGAGAGCAATATCAATTGACAGTGACAACAAGTGCGTAGGGCTGGCTGCCAGCGACAGGCCCTTGCGGAACATTATGGCCTTTGATGCGAATCTTGTAGTCACCTGGCACCACATCGGCCTCGATCATCTCTGCGTTATTGAGCCGGTCGCTCAGACTCACTTCACGTCCATCCGGATAAATAAGGACCAGATCGAGGTCGTTCACGAGAGCTTTGGAAGCACCCGCAGCCCCCGGTACATCGGTGTAAACCAGCGTGGCCGTCAGGCGACCGAAGCCAGAAACCCGGATCACATAAGTCTGCGACTGACCAGTCCCAACACCAACCGGCTCATCAACGATAAACGCACCATCGAGGTCGGTCGCGCGAGCGACATCGACGCGACCATAACCCTGATCGGAATCGGGCCGCGGTTTGAGGATCTCTTGCCCGTTAGCGGCGCCGATCTCACCAAAGCCACCCGGATAAAGATCTACGGCCGTATGCATGAGGATCGCTTTGATCAGAGCCGCCGACGGCCGCGCCACACCTCTTTGCTCAACGAGGTACTGGCGAACCACCGTTGCCGCTCCCGCCACCAGCGGAGTGGACATCGAGGTTCCGCCCGACCAAACGTAGTCTTGGTTGTAGGCGCCCCACAGGATCTCAGCTTTAGGATGCTGTGACCGGACGCTCAAGATATTCGTCCCCGGGGCGACCACTTCCGGCTTAATACGGCCGTCAGGCGTCGGTCCACGCGAGCTGAACGCCACAAGGCCTTGCGGGTTCTCGGAGAAGCTCGAGCTCGCCAGCGGTTCAACCGGCCAGAGATCCTTGAGATTGGTCTCTTTGAGCTTCGCCTGCAAACCACCTTTCAAGACGTAGTTCTTACTCGCACCAACGGTCAGCACGTTCTTCGCCGTTCCCGGAGATCCGACCGACCCCGGGTCGACGCGCCCGTCGCGGTTTCTGTCGGCGCCGGCGTTACCCGCAGCGAACAAGATCAGCAGGTCGGGATAAGTCGCCGCGATCTCGTCCACTTTTTGCGCCATCGCATCGTAGTCAGTCGAAGCGGCCGCTCCCCACGAGTTGGTGTGGACGCGGGCGCCGTCATTGTAAGCGCGGCCGAAAAGATCCTCCATGCGCGACGGAAGCGTGAGGTTGTTGAGCATCGGGCTCCACAAGCTTTCGGCGACCAACCAAGCTTCATAAGCACCTCCGCGGAAAATTCCGCCCGAGGCGTTACCGCCGCCAACGACGCTACCGGCGACATGTGTACCATGCCCCATCGGGTCTTCCCACGATCTCGAGAAAAGACCAAAGGCGTATCCCGAAGGCACACGACCATAAAAATCTTGGTGAAGTTTCGAAAGGTCGCCGACATCGAGGCCCGTATCCGCCATCGCGGCGATTTGCCCGTGGCCTGTGAGTCCGCGCGCCCATGCGGTTTCGAAGTTCATGATTTTCGTTCCGGTTTCAAAACCGGTCGCGTCCTCATAGCCTTGCCGCACTTGCGTTTCGAGATGTTCCGGATCGACGAGGCCTTTCATGTAAAGCGCGTCGATTACGGGGTTCGGTTGCACCCACTCGACGGCCTCGATTTTCGCGATTTCCTCAACCGAGCGGCGTTCAGCACTCACGCGAATCGAACGATCGCCTGTTTCTAAAACGAGCGTGCCCCGAATCGCTCTGAGGGCCCGAACGACCGGTTCCACCTTTTCATCCGGGAAAAGTGTGACGAGAACATCTTCCCTGAATTGCGCGCTGAAAACGCTCGCCGGTACAAACTCGAGAGACTGTTTCCAAAGCGGAGAATAACGAACGACGGCGTTGATGTGGTCGTTGAGCGTGGAACGAATTGTCTCTATCGTGCGCAGATTCGCTTTCACAACCAACGCGTCATCCGGAAGGTAGCGGACGATTTTCGCCCCCAAATCCTTCAACGCCTGCGAATCCTTGCGATGGATCGGTTCCTTAAATTGAATGACGAAATAGCCGCGACCCCCTTGGGGTGCCCCGAGCCCCGACCGGAGGGACTCTTCGCGAGTATTCACCTCACCCGCTTTTAAGCGAAGGACTTCACCCGCGTCAGCGGACGATGCGTATAAACCGAGCACAGCCAACGCCGCCGCGCTCAAGCGTACGGAAAGTTTGTTAACCCAAAACTTCATTAGCCCCTCCAGCCTAACTCAACGAACTCAATTCATTTCGTACGGCGGAAAATAGCAGAGCACGTGACGGGCTTAGGAGAAAAGAAAAATTTGCGGTTCGGTAGCATTAAAAATAGGACTAATGACACCTATAAATGCATCTTGTGGATCTCAACCGACCGACGCCAAAGCTGTGACGCCATGTGTGCGTAACAACTCAGCGCGTAGATTCGCATGCTCGGCATCCGTCAATTCCGCGTCGCGTGCGAAGACGTCAAACGCCGCTTGTCGCGCCTCCTGAAGGATTTTGGCATCGCGAACAAGGTTGGCCATTTTGAATCCCGCCAAACCCGATTGCCGAGTGCCCAAAAATTCACCCGGACCGCGAATCTCCAAATCGGCTTCCGCAATTTTGAACCCGTCGGTCGTTCGCTCCATGATTTCGCATCGAGCGCGAGATTCGTCGGAGACGGCGTGGCCGAGCATGAGAACACAATAACTCTTGTGCTCACCCCGTCCGACCCGGCCGCGCAATTGGTGAAGCTGCGAGAGCCCGAAGCGCTCGGCGTTTTCAATGAGCATGAAGTTGGCGTTGGGAACATCGACCCCGACTTCGATCACAGTCGTCGAAACCAGAATGTGAAACTCGCCGTCGCGGAACCGACGCATGACCTCGTCTTTCTCGTCTGGTTTCATCCGCCCGTGCAGAAGACCGATGTTCCACCCGGGCAATTCCGATTTCAAACGCTCGCATTCACTGACGGCGTCTTTCAGATCCATCTTCTCGCTCTCTTCCACGAGCGGATAAACGACGTAAGCCTGACGTCCTTTTTCAAGTTGCTCGCGAAGGAACTTGAGAACCTGCGGGCGCTTACTCTGATACGTTACGCGCGTAATAATCGGACTGCGCCCCGGCGGCAGCTCGTCGATGACCGACACCTCCAAATCCCCATAGACCGTCATCGCCAAGGTGCGCGGAATCGGCGTCGCCGTCATGACCAAAAAATGCGGCGACACCCCCTTGCGCTTCAGCTCATTGCGCTGATGCACGCCGAAACGGTGTTGTTCGTCGATGATCACAAGCCCAAGGTTCGCGAACTCCACCTCCTCTTGGATGAGCGCATGTGTTCCGACGCAAACTTGGATCATCCCCGAACGCAACATCTCATAGGTTTGATTGCGCTCGCTTTGGCGCATCGATCCCGTAAGCAGCCCCACCGTGATACCGAGAGGCTCCAGAAACTTGCGCGCGTTGCGCTCGTGCTGTTCGGCGAGAATTTCCGTCGGCACCATGATCGCCGTTTGAAAACCGTTTTCAGCCGCTACAGCCGCCGCCATCAAAGCGACAAGAGTTTTCCCGCTTCCGACATCTCCTTGCACCAGACGATGCATGGGATGGGGTTTTGTGAGGTCATTCAGAATTTCATTGAAGGCGCGAAGTTGGGCCTTCGTTAACTGAAACGGAAGTCTCGCTTTTAACTGTTCGACAAGTTTCGTATGAGGCTGAAACGCCGGAGCCTCCTCTCGCGTTGCTCCCGTTCGGCGGGCCGCAAGATAGAGTTCGAGCCAAAAGAACTCTTCAAAGATGATCCGCCGGTGATAAGGCGACGATAAATCGATGAACTCCGCCCCCGCGTTCGGCGGCGGACAATGAATTTTCTCTAGTGCCTCGAGCCGATTCACAAGCCCGTATTTCTCGCGCAGCCACTGTGGAAACTTCTCAAGTCGAGGCGGTTCGAACTCATCTGGAAAGCCCGGTTTCTTGTTTCGAAGCGCTGTCGGGAGTCTTGAAGAAAGAGCCGACTTTCCGAGTTTAGGCCCCGGTTGCGAAGCCCCGACGACGCCGCCGTAGCGGTTCAAGACCGGACCTTTTTTCGCGGCCTCGAGTTCGCCGGCATATGTGTCTCTTATTTCGGCGATCGCCCGCTCCACGAATTTGCGGATTTGACGGTTGGTAAGGCCTTCCGACTCGGGATAAATGGGAACGAGTTTGTCGTGGTCGAGGTCCTCTTCGCCTTCTTTTATGTCTTGAATATCCGGGTGGTGAAATTCGATCTGCCCGCGGTATTGCGTGACTTTGCCGATCACCCGAACTTCCTGATTAGGCTGAAAGCGCTCGAAGTACCCTTTGAAAGGAACACGAAAGAACTTGCAGTGAATGCGACCCGTTCCATCGGACAGAGTCACGTCATAAATTTTGCGCGAGCTCCGGCCCATATTGAACGAACTGACGCGGATAACCCGGGCCTTAAGGCTTACGATTTCGTCCGGCTTTAAAGACGCGATGTTTCTAGCCGCCCGACGGTCCTCGTAAGCGCGCGGATACCATTCGAGCAGGTCTTGAATCGTGACGATGCCTTTCTTACGCAGGACCTCTCCCCACTTAGGTCCAACGCCTTTCAGAAATTGCACCTGGGAGTCGAGCCTCAAACTCATCTACTTAGACCTCGATTCGAAAACTTCCCCACGATCACCTGGTTCCGCCACGGACTTATTTACGGAGTTTTATTTATCCAACTTCGAGCGGCCGGTTCCCATTTTTAGACGAGCCAAAACTAGTTATGGCATCTTTCATTGGAGAGTCAATTGAACCATGGCAAAATGAACAAGACATGCAGACCGACGAGAATATTCAAAAATTCTTCAAAATCCGGATCAGCACCATCATCCCGAACCGGCCGATCACTTTCGATCTCTACATCATGATCAACGGCCGTTACGTGCATTACTTGCGCGGGGGAGAATCAATCACCGCCGAAAAAATCGCGTCTCTTGAGCGCGCCGACGTCTTCTACGTTCCTGAATCGCAACGTTCGGACTACAAACAATACGTCTTTCAACGCCTTAACGAAGACGAACTCGCCGTTCAGACAAAGGCACAAATCCTGCGCGAAAGTTCGCTGACTCTCGCCGAGGAAATTTTTGAAAACCCGGATATTGAACGCGCCCTGAATGACTCCAAAGAGCTTGTCGCCAACTTCATCGATTTCATGGAAGCGCATCCCGAGGGCATGGCCCACTTGATCAGCCTGTCCTCGCACGACTTCTACACCTACAACCATTCGCTCGACGTCGGCATCTACTCCCTCGGGCTCGGCCAAGTCGTCGGATACGCGAAAGAGGATCTGCTTGAACTCGGCCGCGGCGCCCTCTTCCACGACATCGGAAAAAGAAATGTCGCCGTCGAAATCATCTGCAAGAAAGGACCGCTCAACGACGCCGAATGGGCGCAAATGCAAAAGCACCCGCAGTACGGCCTGCGCATCCTGACGGAACACAACTGCTCAGAAGCGATGAAAGCCTGTTGTTTTGAACACCACGAAAGTTTTCTTGGCAACGGTTACCCGCAACAGCTTTCGGGTCCCGAGATTCATCCGATGGCGCGGATCGTGGCCATCACCGATACCTACGACGCTCTTACAACCAAGCGTTCGTACAACCAACCGATGTCGCCGTCGGCGGCTCTTGAATTCATGTCGACGAAGCTTGCGCCCCGCTACGACCGCGACCTTTTGAAGGCGATGCAATCAGTTCTCTTCAAAATGAAGGAAGCGTCCTAATTCGCCTCCAAAAAAATGCCGCTCCCCGTTTGAAGGGAGCGGCTTCTTGCAACGTTTAAACGTTCAGAGCCGGATCTCACCAACCCCCGTCGACATCTTCTTCCATCCGGTTGAAGACTTGCACGATACCGTAAGTCTCCGCCGCGCAGGTCATCGTATCCTTACCGAAATCGACACCCGGTTCGGTTCTTAAAGGCATCACACAGACGAGCTGGTCGACGTTCCCTCTTCTAAAGCGACACGAATATTCGAAACGCGCATCTTCAGTGGGTTCTCCGCCTTTGTAGGCGAAGACATTGAATTGCGGCTCCTCAATGTCCAAATCATACGGCCCTTGGTCGAAACCCTCTTTGCTGAAGTTACGGATCACCACCTGGAACGAATCCTCGTCCTCGATGAACGAACCGAACCCAAGGGTCATTAAGCTGCCGTCTTTGTTCGTGACGCCGTCTTGGTTATAGGCATCCTTCGCAAAGAAAGCACACTTCTGAGTCGTCGCCACAGCCACGAGGCCCCACGTTCCCTCGAGGAACTCTTCGTACGTTCTGATGCCCTTTTCCCATTCGGCTTTCCAATTGGAGAAGCGCGGCAGTTGTCCAGGCTTCCACGGATCCTTGAAAGACGCGCTTTTCGCAAGATACGCGGTGAAGTCTTCTCCAAAGAGACCTTCCCCGTACATCTCGCCATCCAAGCCGATGGTCGCTTCGGCGGCGGAGCCGTCTGTAAAATCCATGAAAACATCGATCTCGCCGTAACCGTTGTCTTGGCAATCAGCCACACCGCGAAGAACGGAGTCCCCGTCCAGAGTCACGTCAACAGTGGCTTGGTTGATGCCTGCTTGTTGCAGGTCGATCGTGAACACACTGCCATCCGCAAGCTCACCAATGAATAAGCCATCGCAAACAACTGGTTTGGGCTTACTCGGCGAACTCGGTGGCGGTACCGGCACAGGCACAGGAACGGGCACAGGTACAGGAACCGGCTTCCAATGTGGCGGACGCGGACGCGGATTATGCGGACGCCACGGACGATCCGGCTTCCACGTGTGGCCCGGCCGATGCGGTTTTGTGGGTTTGCTCGGCTTACCAGGTTTGCCCGGTTGCGGTTTGGCCGGAGGATTCGGCTTCACCGGTTTAACCGGCTTCACGGGTTTACTAGGTTTGCCCGGCTTACCAGGTTTGCCCGGTTGCGGTTTGGCCGGAGGATTCGGCTTACCCGGCTGCGGCTTCGTCGGAGGATTCGGTTTTCCAGGTTGGGGCTTAACAGGCGGAGCCGGTTTATCGGGTTTCGCCGGTTGGCTCGGTTTCGCAGGCTTATTCGGCTCACTTGGTTTCACCGGAGGATTCGGCTTCACAGGCGGATTCGGCTTTGCCGGTTGGCCCGGTTTCGCAGGCTTATTCGGCTCGCTTGGTTTTGCCGGAGGATTCGGCTTCACAGGCGGATTCGGCTTTGCCGGTTGGCCCGGTTTCGCAGGCTTATTCGGCTCGCTTGGTTTTGCCGGAGGATTCGGCTTCACAGGAAGATTCGGTTTGCTCGGCGCGGGTGTCGGGCGCGGAGCGGTCGGATTCGGCAAATTCGGCCGCCCCGGTTTATCAGGCCGGTTCCCCTCAGGGCGATTCGGTCTCCGTTCATTTTCACGACGATCCTGCCGCCTAAACGTCACGGCTTCATTGTCTGTTCCGCGTACGTCAGTCGGCCCAGCAGCAAAGGCTCCGGGTTGCGCTAGCACAAGCGCAACGATCATTGCGCATATCTTTCTTGACCAGTGTTTCACTGCACCCCTCCTCACAGTCGCGTTTACTTTCAGTTTTAGGGACGTCCGCGTTCGAAGCAGAACAGCCCTATTTTCTTAGTCTTATGGGTATGCCCCTTATCCCAAAACGATCCCGCTCCCAAAACAGACCTCCTCACTTCAAGATCTGTTCCAACAAAATATGGCCACTCTGACACCATCCCGAGCAAGAACGACTTTGCGAACCGATCGCTTTCGTGGTGATGAGATCGCAGACACGGAATCACATTTATTTCTGGAAGCCAAGCGTATCCCAGGAAAGTGAGGAAAATATAAACAGCCTTTATTTGCGAAGCGTCTTCGATATCAAATGTATCTGGCGCTCCGCGCAAATGACGCACAACAAGAACTCGAGAAGTGCAACCATTCCGTTAGTCGCCCTTCATAAGCTCATCTCCAACCGACACAGGGCAAGCGGAGGCGCCGTCATACTCGACACCCTTAAACACACGCTCCTTGAGGAATCGATACTTCGCCAGCGAAACGCGTTTCAACTTCTCCGGGTTGAACCGATAAGCCGCGAAAGACTCCGCAAAGTCCTCAAGAGGATCCGCGGTGGCGCGCAGGCTGACGAAAAGATCCTGCGAACGAGGGCGGACCCGGCGTTTTTCACCGTCCACCCACTCCCAAGATAGGTTGATCCAATCTTCTTTCTTGTCGATGTGGGTGAGATTGCCGACCTGGTGACCGATCTCGTGTACCGTGGAGTACATCTTGTAGTAGGGATCAAAATCCTCCATCACCGGAAAGATCGTGATCAAGGCATTCGCGTGAATACCGGGGCCATCCCAGTGATTGTAGCGCGTTCTGAGCAGTCGCGTGTATGGTAGAGGGAAAATATGAGCCGGTAAATTGAGTGCGCCCTGCAAGTATGGCTGGAGCTCGGCCCTTGTCCATGGCACTGGGGTGTAAAGGGCGCGGAACTGGCGAACGGTGCGTTCGTTCGGAACGGTCTCACCAGCGAACACCGGCGGCGACATCCGATCGTATCCGAGGTGCGATAGGTTGA
>CALBDW010000145.1 GCA_937927435.1 uncultured Bdellovibrionales bacterium | reverse complement strand
CTAACGGTTTCCATCGGCACATAGGAACATCATCTTGTAGAACCAAGTGGCAAAGTAGATGAACTTGTCATGCGACAAGTTGCGGAAGGTCACGAAAGCTGCCGCTTTGCAGTTTCAGGCATTTGGGCGCACCCTCTTTTTTCCTTTGGGCTTCCGGCAAAGCGATCGACGGCCTTCGGAAACCCAATATCAGCCATGACCCTCGCTTCCCCAACATTCTTCGTGAAACTTACGAGCTCGTTGCCACTCTTAATCGGGCTGCCAATTATTTTCTGCAGCGAGCATCTCATAACCTCGCTCTGCGCAAGCAGCCTTCGCGGGCGGATATTCAAGAGACCCTTTTTCATTCGAAGTTGGCTTTGACTCTCATCCATCGTTTTTCGAAGGAAGAGGAAGCCAATCGCACACCAGCCCGTTTTTCCAAACGATGCGCCGGGTTCGGTCGATCGTCGCTTTGAAATGCAAGGAGAACTCCGCCAAGCGCGAGTCGAACAGTTCACAAGCTCCTGGGATAACCTCGAAGACATTCTCAAAACTCCTGATGCGGAGTTAAGCGTCGCGGAGTGTATGTCTTGAACCCGACTCTTGCTCCGACGGAATAACGTCTTCCAACCAGAACACGACTAGAGACCAGTCCAATAAACACTCGTATCGAACCCGTTGAGAATTGCCTTGCCGCTGAATAGACTAGGGCCAAGACTGGATCAATGGATGAGGTCTATAAACCACTGGACGGTTATGAGCACTGAGTTACTCACGCCCGACGAACATCAAGAATCCATCGAATTAGACCTGATCAGCCGGGAATTCAGCCGAACTTCGGCGAATCCGGCTCTCGCGATCGCGTCGCTGCGTGAATTCAACTCGCAGCTCCTTGCGCGACTCGGCCAGTTCAGGAAGCGGAACCTGGAGCTCACCGCAAGCGAAACCGCGCTTCGGCAGACCGTCTCGGAACTCGAAGCCAAATGCGCCAACCACGAACGCGCGCTCGAACAGAAGGCGCGCGAACTGGAACGCGCCCAAGCCCTCCACCGCACGGCGGTCGATGCTCTCGATAAAGCCACCCGGGCCCATCGCGACGAAATCGACGCGCTTGAAAAAACTAAAAATGAACTCTTGGAAAGAGTCGAATCATTAACGGCGCAACTCAAGGAAGCGAAGACGCAAATCGAGCAATTGCAAAAACGCGAAGAGCAAGCGCTCCAGGCCTTCGAGAAGATCCGCACTGAATATTCGAGCATGGATAAGTGCTATCAGGAAGCGACGGAGCGCGCGGCTCAACTGAGCGCGCAGCTTGCCGAATCGAGGGCGGCCTTCGAGAAAGTCCTCGTCGAAACGAACGCTCGCCTGCAAGCCGACTTCCAGAAACAGTTCGCCGCGCTTCTTGCGGAAAATCAAAAACTGCAGGAACGTCTCGAAGCGCGCGACAACCGGATCGAAGTTGAACTTGAACGCCTGAAAGCACGGCAAGACCAGGTCGGCTTTATGGAACAGCACCTTAATCAGGTCGCAATGGCGCTTAAAAAAGACAAAGCCGACATCTTACGGATCGCGAAAATCCTCGCGCCCGACAACGGCCGTCCGAATCCCTTTAAAGAAGAGGTCGAAGCGGCCCGGTCGGAACTCGCCAGCCTGATTAAAAGACTCAGCTCCTCCAATCCTCAGCCCTGAGGAGCCCCGAGCGGGACGAGCGGAACCCTCAGAACATCGTGCACAAGCCAGAAATAAACCCCGTTGGACCAGAGAAACCCTTGCTGGGTTTCGTATTTATCGCCCTTTTCCACCGGCATGTCGGCACGGACGGCGTCGTATTTTTCCAAAATCACGCCCGTCTTCTCGCGGACCCGGTCAACCACTGAGACCCAGTTCTCGGCGATCCGCCGGGCGTCGGCGTCGAGACCGATTTTTCTTAAGCCCTCGACCGCGAATTGAATGTGCGGAGCCCAAACATAGGGCGCGTCCCATTGTTTACCCGATATAACTTCCGAGCTCACTATTCCGCCCGGATATTCCAGGCGTTTAAGAGCTTCTTTCGCCATTCCGGCCGCGGCGGACCCGTCGACTATTCCAACCCAAACAGGCGCGAAGGTATCGGCGGTTAAGATCGGCACCCGTTCTCTCCGCTCCAGATGGAAGTCATAGTAGAGCCCGGTCGCCGGATCCCGCATCAAACGATCCATGGCGTCTTTCCTTCTCGCAGCAAGCCTCTCAAACTGAGCGGCGTCGGCCTCGCGACCGGCCAGGCGTGAAAAGAGCGCGAGATCTTTTTCAACGCCATAAAGAATCGAGTTCAACAGCACTCCCGCCACTTTCGTGGCTTCGCCGCCGAAGGCATCGGTAAAGTCTTTTCCGCTTTCCGCTTCCGCGCGCACGTCGCGATAGGTTTTCCCAAGCTCCTCTTCCCGGTCGGCCGAATGGCGTTCCGGCCGCGGAACATTGAGCGCGTCATAGTGATGGTTCAAGCCCGTGCGGACATCGAAGCGCGTGAGAGGATTCATCCAAAACTCACGGTAATCCCGGATGAGCGTCGGCAAGACACGTTCGCGTAGCCAGCGCCGATTCGCCTCACTCAGGCTAGCCCCATCCGTCAACCTGAGATAGTCGCGCACCATACGAGTGAGAAGCGGAGGCTGAGAACGCGACAGATAGTACTCGCGGTTTCCGTTCGGCACGAGCCCGAAGCGGTCGATCATGTACAAAAAGTTCTCAATTTGTCCGCGGACGAGTTCACCGCGTCCCGACCGAATCAAAGAGTAAACCGCGAAATAACTATCCCAGTAATACGCTTCCTGAAATCTCGCTCCCGGGATCAATACCGGGTTCGGGACGGGAATCAACGTACTGCGTGTCTTCGCCGGCGTCAGTTTGACGAGTTTTTCCCAAGTCGCCTCGATGTAGTCAAAAGTCGCTTTATGAGGAGAACCGTCGGGGAGCGTCCACCTCGGCTTCGTCAAGCGCGCCGGCCCCGGTATGAGCTCGGACCCGCTCCGGTAGAGCTTTTCGAGCTGGAAACGCAGAGCCGCTTCTTCGCCTTCTCTTCTCTCGATCTCTTTCGCTTCCCGGAGGACCCTCTCACGTTCGCCCTCGGGAAGCTCTCGAGGAATCAGGTCCACTATGGCCTTAAAATCACTGTGCAGCCTTAACTCGATCGCCCGCGCGAGAAGAGGATCCTTAAGACCACTTGCCGGCGACTGGAAAAGGGCGGGTTTCGGTATCCTGAAAAGATCGGCACAAACGCCGGCTGCCGCGGACGAATGAGGGACGCTTGCGACAAGCAGGCCGCCCGCCACCGCAAGTGTCAAAATCGTAGACGGGAACCGAATTTCGGCTCCGTCAAACAAACCGAAATGGGCGTAAAAACGGGACTTTGAGACTCTCCTTTCCATACACCTGCAGTGATTGCAAATCGCATGTCAATTGTGTCTTTACGCCGTAATGAAGAATTCACTCTGAAAAAAATGCGCCGGAGAGTACGGTTTAGCTCATGCCGGCGGAAGCGAGTTTGAGATTCCAGCAGGACGTGCACGTCATCCGTAACATCCATTCGTTATCAACCTTCTTCGCCCTTTTCTCGCTCGTCGCGACCGTTTTCCAGTTCTGGATCCGCGGGAATCCGGCTTTTCCTCCTTTACATTTTATAACTTTTCTCGGCTTACTCTGCGCCTCGTTCTCAGCCCTTGCATGCAGGGAAGACTGGGCCGGGCGGGCGCGACTGAGACGCTTCAAGCGCCTCGCTCGAGTTCTCGCACTCTTTGTCGTCTTCCTAGGTCTTGTCGGACCATCGTTCGACATCACACCGTTCATCTCAGTCACGTTGATCTTCTTGGGGTTCGCTCTTTTCATTTACAATCAACACCGGATTTCCATCGTCGCGGGGCAAGTCCTCGCGGTTACCACCGGCGCCATCGCGGTATTCATCGTGAACCGTTATCTGTTCACCCTCAGCGAACCACGATTGGTTCCTGCCGACTTTTCCTACATGGGAATGAGGCCCTTAACTGCATTGATCTTCTCGACCCTTTCACTTTCCGTTCTCTGCAGCCGGCCCGCTGACGAGTGGATGTCGTTTTTCACGCGCAACACTAAAAGCGCCGCTATGGCGAGGAATATTCTTATAACGGCGGTCTTCGCGCCGCCTTTCATCGGCGTCCTCGCTCGTCTCGGAGTCGAGTTTGGATGGTATGACCTGTCCGTTCAATTCGCGCTTTATGCGCTGGTCATGACCGGCCTCATTTTGAGAATCACGTGGATCTCTTCGAAAAGCGTTGAAGCCGAGGAACTTCAGGAAGCACGCAGGGAAAACCAGCTCCGCCTTGTCATCAAAACCAGTATCGATCTGGCGCGCGTTTTCAAAGAAGAAACCCCGGAACAGCAGATCGCCAAGACGCTGACTCCACATGTCGCCGATGCGGCCGCCCTCGGCATCGGACCGACTCCTCACGAGCCGATCGGCCTTTCTCACTCGAATCCCCGTTTCGAAAGGCCGTTTCGGCAGTTGGCGCAAAGGATCCTACGAGGCGACATCAAACTCGATGAAAGCCAAATCGACTTACCCGATCAACCTATCGTCATCGAGGACTTTTCGGAAATTCGTCCGAGGTTGGTCGAAGAACTGAAAGGGCCTCCGGAACTAATTGCATACCTAAACGAGATTCAGTCCGTCGCTTTCTGGCCGTTACGGGTGTGGGACCGGTATATCGGTTCGATCGTGGTCGTGACCGACTCTTCCAAACGGCGTCTTCTCCGATCGGACCGCGAATTCTTCGCCGCCTTCTCCACGCGATTCGGATTCTTTATCGAGAACGCGCAGCTCCTTAGAGAACTGCAAGAAGCCGTCAAAATCCGCGAAGACGTTCTCAGCGTTGTTTCTCACGACCTTAAAAACCCGGTCGCGTCCATTCAGATCGCCGCTCAACTCTTGGGAGCCCTTAATCCCGTTGAAAAAGACAAGCTCCAAGAACTCACCGGGAAGATCCAGCGCGCCGCCGATCAGATTCAACACCTGATTACCGGACTTCTCGACTTCGCAAAAATCCGCAGCGGCACGTTTTCAATTGAGGCTTACGAGGAAAACTTACCCGACATCATTCACTCGGTCGTCGATGTCGTGAAGCTGCAAGCGGAAACGAAGAAACAAAAACTGACGCTCGATATTCCGCCCTCTCTTCCAAACGTCGCTTGCGACGCACGAAGAATCGCGCAGGTGGTAATGAATGTTCTCGGAAACGCGATCAAGTTCACACCCGAGGGCGGCACCATCGCGATTAAAGCCTATGCCGAAGGGCCTTTTGTCCGTATCGCGATCTCCGACAACGGTCCCGGCATCGCGCCTGACGACCTCAATCGAATTTTCGAACGCTTTTGGCAAGCGAGACCCGCCAGGCACCTAGGTTCCGGGCTCGGTCTCGCGATCGCAAGCGGAATTGTCAAAGCCCACGGAGGGAAAATTTGGGCGGAAAGCGAGCTCACGAAAGGAAGCACCTTTCATTTCACAATCCCCGTGGCCGGCGCTGATACTCCCAAAAAGCAGCGCGCTGAAACCTATAATGAGATCGACAAATCATGGATCGCGAAATCCGCTCTTTTCGGGGCGCACGTCCTTCTTGTGGACGATTCGACCGACATGCTTTCTCTTTTAAAAAGGTTGCTCGAAAGCGTCGGCGTCAAAGTCTCAACAGCCTCGAACGTACCCGAGGCGTACGAGCTCTTCTTGCACGAACATCCCCATGTGGTCGTCACCGACATCGAAATGCCCGGTGAAACGGGGATCGATCTCATCAGAAAAATCCGTCGTCTTCCTCCTGACAGCGGCGGCCAAACGCCCGTAGCGGCCATTACCGCTTACAGCCGCGACGAAGAACTCCGCCGGATCGACGAAGCCGGTTTTGACCTGAAAATCATTAAACCCGTCGACGCGAACTCCCTCATATCCACACTCAACAAGCTCGCGTCTATTTCGCGTTCACACGGAAGGAGCACGCGCCTCACGGAGTCAGCCGAGTCTCCCTAACTCCCCTGTTGAGCCGTTCATTTTCAGGATTCCGTCGGTACATCAACCAGAACGGAACGGCGAGAAGAATAAACACGAGCGCGAGAATCGCAAACCCGACGGTCGCCCCCAAAACTCCACCGACGAAAACCATCAACTCCCAGAAAAAGGTTCCCATCCTGAGTCCTCCTTGTCTCTGCACTCCCGGATTGTCCACGAATTTCGCCGACCACTCTTCACCGCGCCTTAAAGTCTCTGTGGCGACTCTGTTCAAAAATCGCAGGCGGGAAACTCTCTCGTTTTAAGACATCCGGTCGCAAGATCCCCGCTCAGCCGCAACAGAATCGGTTTTCGCAAATCTGGACCTTGAATTTTTCCTAAATTGAGATCCATGATTAAAGAAGGAGAAGCCGAAGAGTCCCTGGCAAGGACAGTTCCCCTTCGGCAAGGAGCGACGCCTTCGAAGTCAATGCCCGTGAGGAAGGCCTGACGCCGCTCAACGGTAAAAAGGCGCGTACCCTCATCTTGAACTCCGGCTTTCAGCCGATAAAGCTCGTGAATTGGCAGAAGGCTCTTCTTCTTTACTTCCAAGGGAAAGTCGAAGTTATCCAGTTCCACTCCCTTTGGGTCCGTACTGTTTCGCGCACCTTCCAGATCCCCAGCGTGATGAGGCTGAAGAGATACATCGCTCCTTACCGGGCCACGCGCATAAAATTCTCAAGGGAAAATATTTATCTCCGCGACCAATACACGTGCCAGTACTGTGGGAAACGCTTTCCCCCGAAGGAGCTGACTCTCGACCACGTCGTGCCCGCCAGCAGGTTCGGCCGGAAAGATTGGACCAATGTGGTCACCGCCTGCCGGCCTTGCAACCATAAGAAAGGAAACCGAACGCCGCTCGGGGCCGGGATGCCCCTTTTGAACGAACCGAAAATCCCAACCTGGTTACCGATCGTTCAACCGCAATTCAAAATCGAGGAAGACATTCCGGAAGAATGGCGTCCTTACTTGGGCACGGGATGACCCGAAATGTGTTCGGTTTTTGAGCAACCAGTAACAACGCCCCTCGCCGCCTAAGCACGCGCCCACTCTCTTTCAGCCGTTCTCTTGAAGGCGTAAAACGTTGAGATGAAGGGATTTGATTCGCTCGCTTGCGGTGGACGCAAAGCGCGCGGACAGCGAGGAGGTGGGCCAGATGATTTCACTGAGAGTACATAACATTCTCGATTATGTGGTCGGGGCGATCCTGATCGTCTCACCGTGGCTTTTCGGATTCTCCGAGGTGATGGCGGCTCGAAACCTCTTCGTTTGGGGAGGAGTCGCTCTCATCGGTTACAGCCTGCTCACCAATTATTACTACGCTGTCGCGCACGTGATTCCGCTCGGGGTCCACATGACTCTCGACGCGCTTCTGGGAGTGCTGATTATTTTGGGCCCGGCGCTCTTTGGGTACCGTGAAGTGATCACGACAGGCCAGTACGCTTGGCATATCTTGCTCGGAATCGGCGCCCTGGGATTGGTCGCCTTGACAAGACCGAGAACCGAAGCCGCCAAAACCCCGGCAGAACGAGCGGCGATCAACCACGATGCTTTGTTTCGCCACTGAAGACGGCTGAGAAGCTCAAGGCTAACGAAAAGCCGGCCCGGGGTTTTCCGCCTGCAAAGGCCACACGCCCTTTGCAGGCGTTTTTTTTGCCCGTTCCTTTAGAGATAGAACAAGGATCAGGCGTGAAACCTGAAAATCGAATCGAAGAGAAAGTAAATTCCGCCGCAAATCGCGAAAATCGCCAGCAGCCAGGACCCGCCATAGGGATGAAAGAAGAGAAAACGGGTCTTTTCCTCATCCCGTAACGACGAAAAGCGGTCCCGCCAAATCGAAAAAAGCAAGAGTCCCGCCAGGAAAAGCCCAAGCCCAAGGATCAATTTCAGAGAAGCGAGGTCGCGGAAAGCTTCCGGAAAAGGCAAAGGTTGAACTTCAAGCCAGCTGTGCATTCTCCCTCCTTGTGACGTTATGTCCATATAACCGGATCTTCCGGGAATGTTCCGGTCGGATGCCGCCGCTTCGGTGCCGTCGAACCACTCGCTACGTGGGCGAGCCTAGCGATAAAGACTCTCAAAATCGATAGAGCAAATTATTTTTGACACTTAACGCGTCACGACTTTCAATTCATTGACGAATTTTGAAAACCAGTTGATAACGTCCTTATCTCGAAAAGCCCTTTTAAGGAGTTAGAAATGTCCAGCATCAACGATCAAAACAACAGCAGTCGCCGGGACTTTTTGAAAATCAGTGGCGCGGGAGTCCTCGGAGCCTTCTTAGGCGCACGCCTTTTGAGCGATCCCACCGTCGCGTTCGCCCAAGATCTCCCCTTGGTGCAGGAGAGCGATCCGCAAGCCAAGGCTCTCGGATACCATGCTGACGCGTCGAAGGTTGATGTCAAAAAATGGCCGAAGCGCGCGGGGGCAGAAGGCGCTAAACAATTTTGCTATAATTGCCAGTTCTATCAGACTAAAGAAGATCCAAAGAAATCGAAGGCCGCGCCCTGTACAATTTTTCCGGGTAAGAGAGTGGAAGCGAAGGGCTGGTGCAACAGCTGGGTCCAAAACCCGAACGTAAAAGGCTGATTTTTCATTTCCTTTATCGACGACCTAAGTAATTCTTAGGTCGTCTCGACTTTTTCAATCGTTCGTTATTCCTTTCGTTTGACATCATTTCATCCTGCTTGCTAACGGAACGGCAGCGTTCGACGGAGAATTCCGCGCGAATGCTACGAAAGGGTCTTTTTCGAACTTAAACAAGTTCGTCCGTTTCACTCGGTAGAGGGGGGATTAAATATGAAGTTTCTGAACGCATTGGCCGCGACAATTTTGGCCGTCGGCTCCGTAGCGAACGCGGATACGGAGTTTGGATTTGTTTCAGAGGCGGACCGGTATAACTATTACACGATCGATTCCATCGAGATCGTGCCTGTCGAAACCGACGAGCGCACCCTCGAAAAACTGAAATCCCTCTTCTCGCAACGCCATCTCCCCAACTTCATGCAAACGGTTCCGACCCCGCAAGTTCCGCCGGTCGTTCAACTCCCGCAGATCCCGCAGCAGCCCGCTCCGCAAAACTCGACTCAGAGACCGGCCCCGAATCAGAACAACCAGCAAAACATTCCTCGCCCGAACAACAGCACAAGCCTCACGGATCCGGCGGTCGTGAACCAGTGGATCACCGTCGGCGAACGCATTTGGCAACTCATCGCCAATAACAGGCCGACGGCGAATATTTCGACCAACCGGGTGGCCGTTCTTCCGGTCGATCAAAGCCAGTGGGCGCGCCTCGAAGGATGGAAAGGCCCCGCTTCTTATACGTTCACTGTTGTCGCGCGTAACCTCCTGGGCGCGACCGTGGTTCGCCACAAATACACGATCGCGTGGAACTACGGCGGTTCATACCTCGGAAGCGGTGCCTATATCAGCAACCTGACAATGATTCCGACCGAAGTCTCAGTGGCGATCGGCTTCACTCTTGATTCGCGCGTGGTTGTCGGCGACGCCGTTAACATTTCGACGGCGGACGATCCGGTCCCGGCGCTGCCGTTCCAAGTCGAATACACCGTCCGGAACGTTTTCAAACACACTCAAATGACCGAGAGCTACTTCGTAACCGGTAAAGGTGAATTCCGGAAAATCAATTAAGAAAGAAAAGGGGTCGCTCGAAAGCGACCCCTTTTTTGTATCAAGTTCTTTGTGATAAACCTTCTTAAGCCTGCCGCGTTCGCTTATCGACACCCAGAGCCGCTTCACGCATGACTTCCGAGAGCGTCGGATGAGCATGGAACGAACGCGCCAGATCCTCGGCGCTGCCACCGAACTCCATAGCGACCACGGCCTCGGCGATCATGTCCGAAGCACGCGGCCCCACGATATGAACACCTAGAATCCGGTCGGTTTCTGCGTCGGCAATCACTTTCACCGAACCGTCCGTCATGCCGATCGCCTTCGCCCGGGCGTTCGCCGTAAACGGGAACGTACCGACTTTATAGGCGATCCCCTTAGCTTTGAGCTGCTCTTCCGTCTGGCCTACCGAAGCCAGTTCCGGCCATGTGTAAATCACGCTCGGAACCGTCTCGTAATTCACGTGACCATACCCCGTGCCGAGGAACTCGGCGACGGCCACACCTTCCTCTTCCGCCTTATGGGCAAGCATCGGCCCCTCGATCACATCGCCGATCGCGAAGATATTGGAAACCTTCGTCCGCCAGTGCTTATCAACCTTGACACGGCCGCGACCATCGCGCTCAATACCGACATTTTCAAGCCCCAGGCGGTCCGTGAATGGCCGACGTCCAACGGCCACGAGCACCACGTCACCCTCGATCGACCCAGGCTTCTTGTCGTCACGGCCTTCGTAGCTAACCTTGACCGTATCGCCCGAGACCTTCACGTCGGTCACCGAAGTGCTGAGCAAGAACTCCATCCCCTGCTTTTGCAGAACACGATGGAGCGTTTTCGCCATCTGCTGATCCGCGGCTCCTGCGATCATCGGCGCGTATTCGATTACGGTGACTTTCGCGCCCAAACGCATCCAAACGCTACCGAGCTCAAGACCAATAACTCCGCCGCCGATCACGATCAGGTGTTTCGGAACCTGGGGAAGCGCAAGCGCCTCGGTCGACGTGATGATCTTCTTTCCATCCGGCTTCGCGAAAGGCAGTTCAACAGGCTCGGAGCCCGTCGCGATCATGATGTATTTCGTCTTGAGTTCCGCCGCGACGTTGCCGGAGTGGTCGCTCACTATCAGCGTGTTAGGATCCTTGATCGATCCCCAACCGTTGAAGACCTCGATTTTGTTCTTCTTCATCAGGAAGGAGATGCCGTTCGTCAGTTCCTTCACGATCTTGTCTTTACGAGCCATCATCGCCGGCAAATCGAGTTCGACTTTCGGGGCCTTCACGCCGTGAACAGCCAATTCCCCATGCACGGCCATCGCGTAATGTTCGCTCGAATCGAGAAGCGCCTTTGAGGGGATACAACCGACATTCAAGCATGTTCCGCCGAGGGTACTTCTCTTTTCCACGACGGCCGTTTTCAAACCCAGCTGCGAAGCGCGAATCGCGCCGGTGTAACCGCCAGGGCCCGCTCCGATAACAACCAAATCAAACTGACTCACGATTCTTCCCTCCCGCGCTGATACGCCTGCGCAGGTTTATCCTTGAGATTTCACCCTCGCGCCCCGCTTTCAGGGCGCAACTCTCTTAAATTTCGAGGAACAAACGGCTCGGGTCTTCGATCGCTTCTTTCACGCGCACCAAGAAGGTAACCGCTTCCTTACCGTCGATAATCCGGTGGTCGTAAGAGAGCGCGACATACATCATCGGCCGCACGACGACTTGTCCGTTCACAACGACCGGACGGTCTTCGATTTTGTGCATGCCGAGGATACCCGATTGCGGAGGATTGAGGATCGGCGTCGAAAGCAAACTGCCGTATACGCCGCCATTGGAGACCGTGAACGTTCCGCCGGCCAGGTCGTCCACGCTGATTTTCCCTTCGCGCGCTTTGACCGCGTAGTGGCGGATCGCTTGTTCGATCTCCGCGACCGTGAGCTGGTCGGCATCACGGATGACCGGAACGATCAAACCTTTATCAGTACCGACCGCGACCCCGATGTTCACGTAGTCGTGGTAAACGATGTCCTGACCATCGATGAAGGCGTTGACCTCGGGAATTTCCTTAAGCGCCAGGACACAGGCTTTAACAAAGAAACCCATGAAGCCGAGCGATACACCGTAACGCTCTTTGAACTTGTCCTTGTACTTCTCGCGCAGCGCGATGACCGCCGACATATCGATTTCGTTGAAAGTCGTAAGTGTTGCGGTCGTTTGCTGACTTTGCACGAGACGCTCGGCGATCCGCTTGCGGATCGTCGTCATCGGAACCCGGCGCTCACCCCGTTCGCCGACGCGTTTCGCGCTCGGTAGCGGCGGAAGTTCGGTCTTCTTCGCGGGAGCCGGCGCCCCATAATCGATGGCCGTCGCACCCAATCCACCTTGCGGGGCCGGAGCTTGAAGCGCGTCAGCTTTCGTGATGCGGCCGTCGCGCCCCGTTCCTTTGATCTGCGATGGATCAAGCCCGCGTTCCTCCACCACACGGCGGGTCGCCGGGCTCAAGTGTTGCTGCAACTCCGGAGCGATCGGCTTCTTGGCG
Organism: uncultured Bdellovibrionales bacterium; assembly: GCA_937927435.1. Lineage (GTDB taxonomy): Bacteria > Bdellovibrionota > Bdellovibrionia > Bdellovibrionales > JAMPXM01 > CALBDW01. The sequence continues at coordinate 15,900 of CALBDW010000145.1, read as the reverse complement.
GCCGCCGCCGGAGTTTCCGCCGCGGGCGCGGAAGCCGGAGCTGGACCCGCTTGATCGGTTTGTTTCGCCGGTTGAACCATTCCCGCCGTAGCGACCCCTTCGGTGTCGATACTGGCAACCACAGCGCCGATGCTCACGGTGTCACCCGGATTCGCCATCGTGGTCAAAACGCCGTCTACGGGCGCCACAACCTCAACGCTCGCCTTATCGGTTTCAAGAAGCAGGATCACTTCGTCGCGCTTAACGAACTCTCCCGACTTCTTCGACCACTCGCCAATGGTTGCTTCGTTGATGCTTTCACCTACCGCTGGAACCTTGATTTCGACTTTCACGTGCACTCCCGCAGTTTATTTCGCCTTTGCCGTTTTCTTCGCGTCCTTCACAGAAGCGATCTGAGGCGCGAAGCAACGCTCAACGATTTCTTTTTGTTCAATCACATGCAGTTTTTCCGAACCCGTCGCCGGGCTCGCCCGCTCCGTCCGGCCATTGTAAACGATTTCCATAATGCGGCCTTTCTCTTGGGCGAGTTCCTGAGCGAAGTCCATGAGGCGCGGATACATGAACGACCACGCGCCCATATTCTTGGGCTCTTCCTGCGACCACATGATGCGCTTCAAGTTCGGATAGCTCCGGATGATCGGCAGAAGCTTATGCGTCGGGAACGGATACAGTTGCTCGATACGGACGATCGCCGTTTTCGCGACAGCACTCGGGTCCGCCGACTCCTGGGCCTGGAGGATGTCGTAATAGATCTTGCCCGTACACAAGATCAAAGTCTCCACTGCGTTCTTGTCCGCTTTGGTATCCGGAAGAACTTCGTGGAACTGACCGTCGTAAAGGTCCTTCAAAGTGGAAATGACCTTCGGATGCCGCAGAAGCGACTTCGGCGACATCACTATCAACGGCTTTCTGAAATCGCGCTTCATCTGCCGACGGATGACGTGGAAGAACTGCGCCGGCGTCGTGAGGTTGACGACCTGGATATTGTCTTGCGCGCACAGCTGAAGGAAGCGCTCAAGTCGCGCCGACGAGTGCTCGGGTCCCTGGCCCTCGTAGCCATGCGGAAGCAGGAGCACGATTCCCGCCATCCTCTGCCATTTCTGTTCGGCCGAGGCGATGAACTGGTCGATGATGATCTGCGCGCCGTTTGCGAAGTCGCCGAACTGAGCTTCCCAGATCACGAGGAACGTCGGATCCGAAGACGCGTTACCGTACTCGTAACCGAGAACCGCGTACTCCGAAAGCGGGCTGTTATAAGCCACGAATTCGACTTCCGACGGATTGATCGCCGAAAGAGGCATGTAGACTTCGCCCGTTTTCGTGTCGACGAAGCCCGCGTGCCGGTGCGTAAACGTTCCGCGCACGACGTCTTGGCCCGAGATGCGTACCGACGTCCCTTCCATCATCAAGGAACCGTATGCGAGGAGTTCGGCCATTCCCCAATCCACCGCGCCTTCGCCTTCCATCATGGCCGCACGGTTCTCGAGAAGTTTCTTCAGTTTAGGATGCGCATTGAACCCGTCGGGAATCGTCGTGAGGATTCTCGCGCAACCCTTAAGAATCTGCAGGCTCGTTTTCGTGTTCGTCTCTTTTTTGAAATCCTCCGGAGTCGCGCGCCGCAACCCTTTCCAGAAGCCTTCAAAGACCATGGGCTTCATTTCCGGCGGATTCTTTTTCACGCGGTCGAGCGTGCTCTGCAGGTATTCGATTCTCTCTTTGTAGATCCGCTCTGGATCGTCGTCGCTGATTACGCCCTCCTTCACCAGTTTCTGCGCATAGATGTCGTAGAGCGTGGGATGCTTCTTGATCTTTTCGTACAACAAGGGCTGCGTGAACGCGGGTTCATCACCCTCATTGTGCCCGAAACGGCGGTAACCGATCATGTTGATCACGACGTCGCGCTTGAACTCCTGGCGGAACCGGAGCGCGATATCGGCCGCGCGCACGCACGCCTCGACGTCATCGGCGTTCACGTGAATCACGGGTGTCTGCAGCATCTTCGCGATATCGGAAGCATACGGAGAGCTGCGCGTACAATCCGGGTTCGTCGTGAAACCGACTTGGTTATCTAGAACAATGTGGATCGTTCCGCCGACGGTATAGCCTTTCAATTGACTCAATTGCAGCGTTTCCGCGACAACCCCCTGCCCCGCGAAGGCTGCGTCACCGTGAATTAGAATCGGAATGACTTTCCTTCTTTCAGTCGTGTCGCGGCGGCGGCGCTGCTTCGCCCGCACCATGCCAAGTACGACGGGATCGACGGCTTCAAGGTGCGATGGGTTGTACGCGAGCGATAGGTGCACGGTACCGTATGGCGTTTTCTTATCCGATGAATGCCCGAGGTGATACTTCACGTCGCCATCAAAAATCGAGTTATGCTTGTCGCGCACGCCTTCGAACTCGGCGAAGATGGTCTCGATGGCCTTGTCCATGAAGTTCGCGAGCACGTTCAGGCGCCCGCGGTGAGCCATTCCGATCACGAACTCCTCAACACCGACCTTCGCCCCTTGCGTCGCCAAGCGGTCCAACATCGGGATCATCGCGTCGGTGCCTTCGATCGAGAACCGCTTCTTTCCGACGTAACGGGTGTGGAGGAATTTCTCAAACGACTCCGTCTTGGCGAGCTGATAGAAGATGGTTTTCTTTTCTTCGACGGAGAGTTGGAATGATTTCGCGTTGTTTTCGAATTCGTTGATGAACCAGTTGCGGACCGTCGGCATCGACTCGGCGACCTGCACCGAAATCGTACCGCAGTAGCACTCACGCAAATGGTCGATGATTTCCCTTAACGTCGCGCCCGGTTTGCCGACAATGGCTCCGATCTCGAAACGGGCATCGAGATCCGCATCGGTCAGATTGAAATTACTGGGCAAAAGTTCCTGAAACGACTTCGGCCCGGCCGCGAGCGGATTCAAGTTGGCCGCGAAATGGCCGTAGTCCCGATACGCATTGATCAGACGGAAGACTTCCAGCTCCTTCCACGAAAGGCCGGATTGAACCGAGAGGTTCTGGGCGAACTCGACTCCCTCAAAGAAGAGACGCCACTCTTCGTCGATCAACTCGGGGTTTTTTCGGAAATCCTGATAGAGGTTTTCGATGTACTCAAGGTTCGGTCTGTTGAGATAGCTAAACTTTTCCAAGTCGCTTTTGTCCTTTTCGATTCAAATGCGCACACTTTACATTCGCGTGGCCCGCAATGGCAACCTTCCGCCCTCGGTCAAGGGCTGCCAACGCAGGGAGCTACATCGTTTAAATGCCAGCTTATTTTACCCTCGTTTGCCCCCATTGACAGCCTCAAAACCTTGGCTCTGGAAGAGAGTCGAGTCATTTGTTCAAACTGAGATGCCCGCGCTTCTGAGGGGGTTCCGACCGGTCTTTCAATCCGCCCAAGCCCCCCTCTTCAGGGGGGGGGGGCGAGGCCCGCCCAATCTGCTTAAATTTTAAGCTTTCCTGGGCATTTTGTTCAGCTTTCAACATCCCCAAAAGCGATTGACACACGATGTCTCCATCAGGTAGCAAAGCGGGTCTGCGAGCAAGCCTAAAGAATCGAAAGTACGGCTCTTTCACTTTCGATTGGGGAGACCTTAGAACAATGAAAACCCGATTCGTTTCATGCCTTACGAATCTTGCTGCCGTATTGTTCTTAGCTGTGTCGCCAATCGTGACGACGGCCCACGCCGCCAAGAAAGGATCAAGAAACGAACCAGTCACAACGCTGATCTCGGTGGCTACACAACCGGCAGCTTGCAAAGTTGTCTATCCGACAAAAGAAAACGCCTACGAAAGTTGTCCTCCGGGCGCCAAAGTCTTCGAATGGCGCGAATTCTGGGAAAGCTCCAAATTCGGCTGGGCGTGTGACTGCTCCACTATCGAAGAAGAGCCCGAACTCCCGGCTCTCTCCTCGGACGAAACGATTTAAAAGCGCTTCACCCATTCGATAAGAGCGAAAACGGTCTGCGCCCCGCTCGCCGCTAGGCGCTCAACATCGGACCGAAAGACGAACTCTCGTGAAAGCCGTTTTTCGAAGCCGACCACGGATCCGGCGCTCCCCTTGCCGAACGCGACCGAGGCTCCGCCCCCCAGGCCCACCTGAGCCGTAAGGATCTGCCGATTCGGGTCATAAGTGACGCTTTCGATGGGAGTATTAGCGAAGTAATAGAGCGAGGCCAAGCCGAGTGCAGCATTTGCCATCGCAGCTTCCATATCGGTCACCGACGAGCGCTCAAGATCGCCGAGATCCTCAAGCGGACGGCCGAAGAGCAAAACCGAAAGAATTTGGTCCCGTTCGAGGGGGGGCTCGCTTTCCAGAACCACGTTCGGATTCTCGACATCGCCCCTAATAAAAATCGAAATGTCATAATGGTGAACGGACGTCGAAAGGCGCCCCAAAACTTTCGGAGATCCCGACTCAGCTAGTTCAAAACGAAGTTCTTCAATCCTCCCCTGACGACGGAAGATTTCGACCGGGGTCGCCCCGACCATGACCCAACCGGTCGTTCGCGACCGATCACCGGAGAGATCGCGATAGTGGAGGTCGAGCCCGATCGGAATCGGCCGCTTCGTCAGATTCGTGCTGATTCGGATCGCATCGGGAGCCGATGTTTTCACTCGCACTTGAAGGAGTGCCGCTTTCTTGCCTTCTTCCAGAGAAGGCTCTTTCTCTTGCAAAGCACCGGGTGCAAACCTCGAATCGGGCTTAAGCGCCGGAATCCCCGTGATCTCCAGCCGAGGTGCCGCCAGAGCCAAATCCGAAATCTCCGCTGTAACGCGAACAGTGGGGATCTCCTCCTTGGCAAGCCGGTCGATCCTTGTACCACCGCTGACATTCAGACGCGCGATTTGATAACGAGACTTCAAATCCGTTTTTCCTTCAAACCGAATGCGAACATCCCGTTTCGTCCAGTCAACCCACGCGGTCGCTCCCAGCGCCCCTTCCAAGACGTTGAACGGAGCCGGAACGGCGTAAGGGGTTTCTCTTAAGATCCGAACCAAGCTTTGGAAACGATTAATCGCAGTGTTCAGTTTGGCGCTGAAACTCAGATCAAGCCGACCGTGAGAATCGCGCGTGAAGTTTCCCTCAGCGTCGACTTCCCCGCCGAATAATGACCGGTGCTCGACACGGAAACGGAGAAGCCAGTCGGCACTGATGTCCTCCGTGTACGCAAAGCGCTTGACGACCAGTTCGAATTCCGGTGAAAGCGTCAGGCTTTCCCCGTCGCGGACAAGGCCTCGTTCTGCAAGCCGGAGCCGCACGCCTTCCGAAGCGCAACGAAGGGCTCCCGACTTCGAGCGCAGATTCATCCGGAGGTCGCAATCCTTAAGATCCAAAGCGCGGATCCAGGGCTTTATTTCCGCGATCTTCGTTGAAACGCGGCTTTTGAGCCGCGATTCGCGCAACTCCCCCCTCACCCTTGCCTCGTGAAGCGCGGAAAAACCGCGCAAGTGGACGCGCAAGTCGAAATCGCCTGTTTCAAGATCTCGCAGAGACGCCTTTCCCGCCAAGCGAAGCGAGCGCGAGTGAGGGAAAGTCGCGTGGGCCTGGGTTTCAAATCGTGCGCCCGTGTCTTGAGGAAAGACATCGAGTCGTCCAGTGGCCCTTATACCCTGCCGTTTCATTGAAAATTCGTGTAAGTGAAGCGAAGCTCCGCCGCTCGAATATGTCTCAATGAGAAATCGCAATCGGATCTCCTCCCCGTCCGCCGTTTTCAACTCCAAGGACTCCGCCTCAAGGCGGCTTCCCGCATACCGCCACTTCGAAAGCCAGTTCTCCAAAACTTCCTTTAAAAACGCGCCACCTTTGCCAGCCGAGTTTTCCTGCCCCTGTCCAGAAGATGTTTGCGTCCCATCGTATGTCGCCCTGAGCCCCAAAACCTGAACAGGGTCCACTTCAACGATCTCGGGCCTCCAATCGAATGCGCGAAGGTTCCGCCACGACAGGGTGAGCCCGGCGACTCCTTCCTTGAAACATCCGCGCATTTCCTTGGACGTTAAACAAAGTTCCTTTGCCTCGAAGCGAATGCGTTTTGAAAACAGTTCGGCTCCCCGTTCGATATGGATCACCGAATCTTCGAGTTCGATCGAAAAAGAGGGCGGTAGAACCCGATGAAGAAGCCACTGAATCTGCCCATGGGAAATCGTGAGAACGGGCGTGAAGACTACGAACGCCAAGGTCACGCCGATGAAAACGGCAAGCGCCAGCAAGATTCCCGCAACGACACGCCCCGTGAGACGAAACGCCCGTTTCACCCCCACCCGCCAGTTCATCTTCAGAATTCCTCGCCTAGAGTGAAGCCGAAGCGGGTTTCACGACCATACGGTTCCTCGTCCGGTCGTTCCGCGACAGCCATCCGCCACGCCAGATAGGCCCGCAAAACGCCGATCGGGCTTTCCCATCTCAGTCCGGCTCCCGGGGACAAAAACACCGGACTTTCCAGGGCCATTCCCGCGCGACCCAAAAGCCCCGAATCCAAGAAGGAGAAAAAGTCAATTCTCCTCCATATGATTTTATGAAGGCGGGCTTCAAGTCCGAGTGTTGCGCCGGACATCGCGCCAAGACCCGAACGCGGCAAAGACGCACGGTCAAAACCGCGCAGGTCCTGCTCGCCGCCCAGGAACGTCAGAAACCGCGCCGGCAAATCGGCGTAAAGGTCCTCACGCAGCGAAAACACCGAACTGAGGCGGAAACGAGTCCCTAAAACCAAAAGCGGAGGATCGTAGCGAAGGAGGTTCCAAAGTTTATGGCCGCTCAATTCGATCTTCTGCGCCGTGAGCCGGGCGCCCACGTGTTCGAACATCAAAAGAGCCGAGGCTTGAATCTCGCCTCCGCTTCGCGGGCTCGAAGCATAGTACTCGAAATCATGACTCATCAACCGGGTCGACGTTTCAAGGTAGGCCAGCGATACATTTCCGGAGCCCGCTCCCCGCAGGCTCTCGTGAATAAGGAAGTTGGGACCGATCCGCCACTCAAACTGTCCCGCGGCCGACTCCGACGCGAGGCCGTGAAAAATCTTGGCATCCCAAGAATGCGTGGCGAACGCCGTTTCAGCCGCGTGCTCAAATGAAACAGATGGTTCGAGATAAGCGCGATTCACGATGGGCGAGTAGTACCAGCGGAAACGGCCGTCGACGTACTGTCGGTTGACGAGGGGGTTCAAATAAGACGCCATGAGACGCCCTTCGGCCTCCGAAGCCGACTCCCCGATCCGGTTTCGCAAAATACTCGCACGCAGTTTGGCCCCCAAATCGTTGCTCGCGCCGACCCCTATACGCACGGTACGCGACGGTCCGAGAAAAACACTACGGACGACGACCACGCCATCCTCCGCGCATCGGACTGTCATCGTGTAGGTTTGCAAGAAACCGTCACTCAACGTCCGGCGGCGCGTGAGATCAATCAGGTATTGGCGATAAAGATCGCCCTCGTGAAAGGCGTTGTAACGGTCCAAGACACCTTGCCGAAGCCCCGTATCGCCTTGTTCCTCGAAACCCACAATCCGTTTTGTCGTGCCAGGCTCCAACTTGATCAAGACTTCTCCTGTGACAGGGTCCGCTTGCGCCCGCGCGGAGGAACAGGGATACCCTTCGTCTTTAATGAGTCCGAGCGCCCACCCTTCCAACTCGTCCAGTAGAGCCGGCGAGAGCACGGATTTTATGACATGGCGGCGCTCAGGCGGCTGCCATCCGGCCGGGCCTCCCTCGACCTTAAGGGCACTCAGTCGGCTGAGGGGCCCCACGTCGACAAACAGAGTCTCACCCTCTTGCTTGAAAACCGGTTGATGATAGCCGCGACTTTGCAAGAACCCGCGCATGAAATAGGCCGTTTGGTTGGGTGGGATTCGCGACCAGGGCCTCCCGATGGGGTCCGGATCAGGATCGCCGCAAAGAAGACGCTTCTCCATGGCGGTCCACCGCAAATCGCTTTCCGCGCGAATCTGAACGCTAGGGCAAAGCACGCGATACTCTGGGGTTCTCACTTCCGACTCTTTTGCTTTGATCGCGCATCCTGAAAGAAACAAAATGAAGGCAAACAGTAAGAGTTGAGCAGTCCTAAGACGCTTGCCGAACCAACGACGGATCCCCCACGGGCGAGCCGGATCGATCCATTCAATGGGCGGGAAAATCTTGTCGATCCAAGTCATTTCTCTCGAACGCAAGGGAATCAGCGTCCTTTCGCCGCCCACAAGAGAGTCGACCGCCGCGCAAAGGCGTCCTTGGAGGCGTTCAGCGTTCTCAACATCCGTATCGCGCACGCCCAGATGCTCCGCCATGAGCTTCACTCTCAGCCGGTGAATCGACTCTTTCACGTCACTTCTCCCGTTGGCCTCGAGCGCCAGATCGCATTCTGTGTCAAGGCCCATCGAGCGGCTGTTCAAGTTCGCGGAGCCGACCCGCAAAAATTCATCGTCGGCGATCATAACTTTGGAATGAACCTTGACGTACCGATCGCCGATGCCCTCGACGATGGGATAAAAACAGCGGAAGCGTCCGTGGAGATCCGCGCGCTCAAGCTCACGCAAAGTCCGCGAGCGCAGAATTCCCATCGTACTCTCTTCAATCCAGCCCGTTTGGTCGCGAGGCAAGATCATCAGGACGTCGGGACCATTCGGCTCTTTCAGCCGGTCCACGAGCGCACGCGCGATCGTGAGAGACGTGAAGTATTGATTTTCAATATAAATAAATTCGCGCGCCCGGCGGATGGAGTCCAAAAACAATTTCTCGATCTCCCGCACGGGACGGCGTAGACGCCCGTCTTCGATTCTCGCCGGAATCGTCCGCGAAATCGCGACATCGATCTCACGAAAATCTATCGACGCCGAAGGAGGCCACGGAGAATCCGACACCACTTCACGTTTTACGCGCAGAAGCCGTTCCCTTGTCGCCGCAAACCATCGGTCACGTGCCAGATCCCCCAAAGCCGCCGCCGCTTCCCCATCGACGAGCATCTGCACGTCGTGAAAGGGCCCGTAGCAGTGTCCTCCCGGATCAACCCTTCGCGTGTCGTAGGCGAAATGTTCGCTCGTATCCCACCGCCTTTGCGTGATATCGAGACCGCCGGAAAAAGCGAGGCAATCATCCACAACAACGATCTTTTGGTGGTGTGAAGCAAGTGGCGGATGTTCCCGATCAAGCACGAAACGGAGACGTTCAGCCGCATCAGAGGAACCGAGTTTCAGCCAGGTGAGCGCCTCTCTTTCAAAGGCGTAGATGAAAGAAAAATCCCAACTCAGAATCGAAATGCGCAGATCGGGTCTCGCTTTGATCAGTGCCTCGAGAAGAGACTTTAGGGTCAGCGGGATCTCCACCTCCAATCCGACCTTTCTTAAGAGTTCCGGATCACAGGGCATTTGCGTGCGGCTATCGATGTCCCATCCGAGAATGAAAATTTGCTCGTGGGCCATAGCCATCGCCTCGACAGCCGCGCGAAAAAAAGAATCGGCATCCACGAGGACGCTCACGCGCCGCGCGGGACAAACGCGCCACACATTTGAACCGGCACGAAAATTCCCCTTGGCAGGAGGCGCGAGGCTTAAGCCCATGTTTATGAGTTATCTCCGCAGACGGAAACCGGTCAACGCTTGGGGATGAACACCAAACTGATTCAAGATTTCGCGACTGATTCTTCACCGTCTCCTCAAGAGCCTTGTGCGCGCGGTTGATATCGTCACATGTGTCAGCCTGCGCTCATCGCGCGTACGGCTACGGCTGGGGGCGGAAGAATGGTGATATTCGGACGGCATCGGAAACCGTGGTCTTTCCTTCTCGCTTTTCCGGTTTTCATGTTCGCTCTTTTCACATGGGCCCAATCGGCGCGCGAAACATCGTCGCTCACCTGCCAGATGACGGCTTTTATGACGGCCGATCGCGAAGCGGCACCAGATAAACCTCTTAAGTTCGTGGGCCGCGGTCTTTTGACCTGCCGAAACGAGCGTGGCTTCACCAGCGAATTGCCCGTTCACATCGACCTCGTTGCGGACACCGATAACTCAGCGGTTCCGGCTGGCGAGATCGCGCTTTCGGGGACATCCCTCCCCTTCGTCGTCCCTAGGGAGGTGACTCAACTTCAGGACTCCTATCAACCGCAAATCTCCAACAGCGGAGATGAACACAGCTTGAAAACCCTCCTACGCGGTCGCCGTCACGACCTTCTCATTGAGATCAACTTCAGTTCCCATCTAACCCCGATTAAAGGCCTGAGCATAATTTCAATGGAACTCAGGCTCAACGAGAAGACTCCCCGTTTAAGTCTGGAAGCGCCGAATAAGTCCATCGGTCCCTCAGAGAATTGACTCGTGACCTGAGACCTCGGAAACTAATTCGCGATCGCGTCAACCGAGGTTTTTTCATGACAACGCTTCAAGCCGTCGTTCTCGCCATCGTCGAGGGCCTTACAGAATATTTGCCGATTAGTTCCACCGGCCAGATGATCGTCGTTTCATCGCTCATGGGGATCGCGGCCGATCAATTCACCAAAGACTTCACGGTTATCGTGCAATTTGGCGCGATCCTTGCCGTTTTGTTTCTCTACTGGCGCCGGTTCATTGAATCTAAGCATCTTTATCTCAAGCTATTTGTCGCTTTTCTCCCCACCGCCGCCATCGGCTTCGTAGTGAAGTCCCAGATCGACGCGCTTCTCGAAAGCGTGACCGTGGTCGCGACCACCCAGATTCTCGGCGGCATCCTTTTGCTATTCATTGATAAATGGTTTGAAAAGCGTGAGCGACTCCTCGCGGAAATGAGGGCTGGACATATCGACGCTTTAGACCTCAAGCGCTCGAGCCTCATCGGCACTGTCCAATGTCTCGCTTTCATCCCGGGAATGTCCCGCTCGGCTTCGACGATCATCGGCGGCCTCTTTGCAGGTTTAAACAGACAGGCCGCGGCGGAATTCTCATTTCTTCTTGCGGTACCGACACTTGCAGCCGCAACCGCATACAAATCGATAAAAATTTACGAAACGATTCAGCCCGACCAGATCGGAATTCTCGTTCTCGGAAACATCATCGCGTTTGTGGTCGCCGTTATCACGATCAAGCTCTTTGTCGGCTTCCTCACGCGGCGCGGTTTTTTCATCTTCGGTGTCTACCGCATCCTTCTTGGTCTGTCGATTTTGCTGCTGCTTGCAACCGGTAACCGCTTGGAATTGCTGTAATCATGTCAAACTCGGAGCCCCGAAACCCGCATGAGCTTTCGCAGACTCACCCGATTGTTTTCTTCGACGGCGTTTGCGGATTTTGCAATGCGGTTGTCGATTGGGTTGTTCAGCGTGACCGCGTGGCCCGATTTCGCTTCGCTCCCTTACAAGGCGAGACCGCCGAGCGCGCGCTCCCTGAGGACGAACGCCGCACTCTTGAAACCCTCGTCGTTTTAAAAAAGGGACGCATTTTCAAACGGTCAGACGCCGTTGCTCAAATTCTCCTTGAACTCGGATCACCGTGGTACGAACTCGCCATTCTTCTTCAAGCTATCCCGCAATCCATCCGCGATTTAGGATATAAGGCGATCGCAAGGATCCGATACCGGATCTTCGGGAAACGCGAAACCTGCCGGATCCCCACACCCGAAGAACGGGGACGCTTTCTTGATTAATCTCGAACGCGCTTCTCTTTGGAGGTCTTATGGAGTTCTTCATCGTGACCGGAGCCTCAAGAGGACTTGGTGCCGCCATCGTTGATGAAATTCTAAAACGTGGCCATAAAGCCGCCGCGATCGCCCGCTCACCCCTCAAGGCGCGGGACCACGTCGATATTTTCCCGCATGATCTCAACGAGATAGAGAAACTCTCTCAACTTATGGAGAAGATCCTCTCCAAACACGATCTCGAAGCATTTTCGGCGATTCATCTCATTAACAATGCCGCGGTTCTCGAGCCCATGGGCCCCCCAACCCATCTCGACGCACGTGACCTTGAGAAAAACATCCGAACAAACCTCGTCGCCCCCATGGTTCTCGCTGGAGCATTTCTCAAACAAACAGAAGACTTTTCCGGTATCCGCACTGTGGTGAATATCAGCTCAGGCGTCGCCGACTCTCCACTGGCTTCCTGGAGCGCATACTCCGCAGCCAAAAGCGGACTCAAAAACTTCTCTCACGCCCTCGCACTCGAGCTCAAAGGCGATAACAAGACCAAAGTCATATCCTTCAGCCCGGGAATCATGGATACAGAAATGCAGGCGCTTATCCGCCGACAAACGAAGGAAACTTTCGCCGAGGTGGAGCGGTTTCGGCGCTACAAAGAAGACGGCCATCTTCTCCCACCGACCACCGTCGCCCGAACCCTCCTTCACCTTCTTGAAAATCCCATACGCCTCTCGAAAGTGGATGTGAATGTCTACGACTATCTGAGAACCTGATGACTCGGCTAACCCATCATGGCTTCCAGACGCAGCGGAAACCCACATTGGTGTAGGCATCCAATGGCCCTGCATTCAACTTCGCAGCGAATATCCCAGCGCTCACACCATCGCGCCAACTCCCACCACGCGCAAAAGAATCTCCTGCTCCTCCGTAAATCCGCCCAATCCCATTGCTTGAGGACCAAACAGGGCTGGAAGGACCAAAGATCTTCCGATTGACCTCGCTCAACGAGTTAAATTCATGCCAATCTGAACTCAGCGGCGGAGAAAGATTAAGCGCGCTCAAGTTATCAGAAATCCACTCATAAACATTACCGGAAAAATCCCATATCACCTCGCCGTTTGAGAGCACATGGGTGCGCTTTTGCGAAGACTCCTGAAGCTTTGAACAGCTTTGGTTCGTCCCATAGCAGGCCTGGCTATCATCGCTACTGGCGGGTATAGGATTGTTAGGTTCCGAGTCCGAGTGCCCCCTATTGAGAGTCCCCGAACCGACGGCACCCCCTGACCAGTTCGCGGCGACCAGTTCAATATTCCTCGCTATCGTTTGCCATTCCGCATTTCGAATCAGCCTATAATGCGAACCAAGACTCGAACAGCTGCTACGAGCCTGCTCTCTTGAGATATTGACCCAGGGAATGTTCGCGGCTTGTGATTTTGCCACTCCATTAACATTCTTCATTTCATATTTCGCCACACAGAAATCGGTCGTACCGTATTCGGGATTACCAGGAACAGAGATATAACCGTCCGGGCAGCACAACAACTTCCAAACCCCGTTCGGGAGACGATCACGGAAGTTTTGCCATTCTTTTGCGGTCCGAGTTGGAACGAACTTGTCCTGACCAGAGATATTCCTGATTCGAGCACACACACCGTGCTCGTTGATATCGACTGTATCCCCGTTGGGAACGCGATAAAAATCGGCAGGAAAACCCGTCGAAGCCAAGAACAGAACGATCACCGAAACAGCTGGCGTCAATCTATTGGGCCGCACGTCTTTTGCTCCAGAGCTTTAAGCCGTTCTTCCAGATCCAGAAGACGACGCTCAAGCGCTTGATTTTCAGCATCCTTCGCGATCAAGCGCTCCTTAAGAAGCAAAATTTCCTCGTCTCTCTTCTCTTCCGACGCTTTAAAGGCGCGCCAAATTTCCTTCACGGCCTCGATGAGCAGAGCCGTGAGGTTTCCGTAACGCACGGTCTTGACCTCTCCAAGCTCGGGGTCCGTCCGTTCTCCTACCACTTCTGGCAGCACGCGTTCCACGTCCTGAGCGATAAAACCCAAATCTTCTTTACCAGAGGTCTTCCACTTAAAATTCACGCCCTCCAGATTTAAAACCTTTTCAAGCGGACGCTCGACCGGACGAATATCCGTTTTTAAACGCCGATCGGAGGAGTAGTTGAATTCAACCGCGTAAACAGCGTTGGAGGCATAAACATTCGTTGCGTTGACCGTCATAGATTCGACGACGTTCGACTTTAATTTCGCATCCGTGACAATATCGCCCATGACCTGAAGCTTCGCCGACGGACTCGTCGTCCCGATACCGACGTTCCCGCCACCGGTCACCGTCATACGGACAGCGTCATTGGTCTCGAAGAACAAGTTCGACGAGTTGTTCGTACCAATCGTCAGAGCTCCCGTATTACCTCCGTTAAGCACGACCGCACCCGGCAAACGAGCGAGTTCGAGAATACCCGAAGTGATCTTCGAGGCGTCCACGCTTGCAATCTTATCGTTCGTTACTTGCGCGGTTCCGATCTTCGGCGTCGTGATAGCCCCATCAACGATTTTATTCGCGGTTATCGCTCCGTTTACGATCGTAAACATGCCCGTGTTCGACATCGACACATCACCGCTCGGCGCGACAGCCGTCGCAACATCAGAGCTGTTACCGACCCAGATCTTCCCAGAGGGCAACGACGAGGAAAGCTTGGACTTAAATTCAATGTAGTCCGCGTTTGAGATGAGACCCAGCTGAGCTCCGGCGGCGGCGGCTTTCGGGATGTTGAAAGTATGAGTACTCCCTGAAGAACTTATCGACGGAGACGTCCCGTTGTGAGCGATGCTAAAGTTTTGTGATGGCCCTGTAAGACCGTTCAGGCTCAACACCCCGCCACTGCTCAAGACCTGCCACGAGACACCATCACAGAGCTGAAAAGAGTTGGCACTATAACGGATCATCCCGGCGCCTGCCGGCGAGCACACCTCCCCGGCGTCTCCGATTTTTAGAGCTCCCGCCACATCCAGCCTCGCAGCCGGACTCAACGTGCCAATTCCAACCTGACCGGATATAACCTTGATCGTCCCCTTCAGTTTCGTGTCGGAGACCTCGGCAATTTTCACGTCTATCACTTCCCCGTCCCCGATCTTAGCCGCGCTGACGGCGCCATCAGCCAAATGTGAGTTGTGGACGCCGCCTGCCGCGATTGCGATCGTCCCGCTTGTCGTAATGGGGCCGCCTACAAGCCCCGAGCCGGTGTGAATAGCTGTAATCGAACCTCCGCCGTCCAAGTCCGGAGCCGGCGCCCATTGGGCTCCATCCCACTTTAGGACCTGACCAGCCATGGGCTCCGTTTCGGCGACACTACGACCCTGGAGCCCTGTAACCTTTGCGCTCATGGAGCCCACACTGGTTATGAGGTCTCCTGAAAATGCGAGATCCTTAATCTGATTCATCGAAATCGCAATATTGACGCACACGAATTGATCCGTCAGAGCGTTCCACGACAGGGTTTGGCCTGCGCTGCAGTCACCACCCGCGAACTGCGACACACCTCCCAACGTCTTAAGATCACTGACGCTCACGCGCGACGGCACCCAACTATTGCTATCGGCATCGAACTTTAAGACCTGACCGTCTTGGGGAGTTAATGCCGAAACCGGTGTGTCTTGAAGTCCTTTAACCGTCGATTTTCCCACGCCATCAAGCACGATATCGCCCGAAACTTCCACGGCGGTCGCCTGGCCCGAGCTATCGCCAACGAGAATGTGCCCCTCAGGGAGCGAGGTGACTCCGGCGCCGCTTCCTGCTCCGTAGGCCAGCGAAATGACCTCTGCGCCATTCGAGAATTTAATGTCGCCGCTTTCAAACCAGATCGAGCCGGCAGGAGGCACGAAGCCTGAGGAAGAATACGATGGCAAGGTCGCGACCGCACCGCTACCTGATTGCATATAGAGAGCCGACTCGCCTCGCGCGAGTTTCCGTAGCTCATCCGCTTCGCTCAACGTGAACGGCGGAATATCCCGCGGTTGCCCCCCATCTTCGACTCTCATGAGAGACCGAACGGAATGCGGACCGACGGAGTCCGCCTGGAGTGCGTAGGGGATGACCGATAGAAGCATGGAGCCGATCTCGAATTTCGCCCCATAGGAATCTTCGAACTCCACTTGCAGCGCGCGCACAGTCTTCGCGTCCGGAACCGTTGTTTTGATGTAATTGCCGTGCTCATCGTAGCATTGCTGGGCGACCTCGTTCTTAACAACATCTTCCACCGCTGCGAGAAAACCGGAAACGCGAGTTCCTGCGCCGACCGTGAGCACAAAG
>CALBDW010000144.1 GCA_937927435.1 uncultured Bdellovibrionales bacterium | reverse complement strand
TCCTAAATCTAGGAGCAGACCGTCATGTCCGGTACCAAAGGGGTGCACTCCAGATTGAAAACAAAAACCGGTCAAACTGGCTCACTTTAATGGTGATGCTCCTAAAGACTGGTATTAACGGCTGTTTTTCCACCTTTACCGGTCATCCCCACGATAGTGAGCCAGTTTGGGCACAAAAAGCGCAGTCGGGCTGGCGCCCAAGCGCGTTTTGAAGTCAGGTGGGGCTCACACCTTGAACTGAATCTTGTCGTTCTCGACCGTGACGTTGAGCGAGTCGCCGGACTTCACTTTTCCCGCGATGATGTCACGCGCAAGCGGGTTCAGAAGTTCGGACTGGATCACGCGCTTGAGCGGACGGGCTCCGAAGACCGGATCGAAGCCTTTCTTCGCCAGGTAATCGAGCGCCTTGGCGTCCACTTCGATCGAAATCTTCTTGTCGCGCAAGCGTTCTTCCACATGACGGAGTTGAATCCGCACAATGCCTTCGATCTGCTCTTCCGAAAGCCGGTTGAATACCACGACTTCGTCGATCCGGTTCAAAAATTCGGGCCGGAAGTGAGCCCGCATCGCTTCTTGAATCGCTTTCTCGCGTTCTTCCGCCGTGAGATCCGGATCCATGATCGCTTGAGAACCGATGTTAGAAGTCATGATCAACACGGTATTGCGGAAGTCGACCGTCCGGCCCTGTCCGTCCGTGAGACGTCCTTCGTCGAGTACCTGGAGCAGAATATTGAAAACATCCGGGTGCGCCTTCTCGATTTCGTCAAAGAGCACGACGCTGTAAGGGCGGCGCCGGACTTGCTCCGTCAACTGGCCGCCTTCTTCGAAACCCACGTATCCCGGAGGCGCCCCAATGAGGCGGGCGACCGAATGTTTCTCCATGTACTCCGACATGTCGATACGGATCACCGCTTGTTCCGTATCGAACAGGAACTCCGCCAGCGCTTTCACAGTTTCGGTCTTACCGACACCCGTGGGTCCCAAGAAGATGAACGTTCCGATCGGCCGGTTCGGGTCGGAGATTTCGGCACGGGCGCGACGGATCGCATCCGCCACGACGCTGAGAGCATGGTCTTGGCCGACCACACGCTTACGAAGTTCGTCTTCCATATGGAGCAGGCGCTCCTGTTCGCTTTGCAACATGCGGCTCACAGGAATGCCGGTCCACTTGGCAACGACTTCAGCGATTTCGTCGGGCCCGACTTCTTCACGCAACATGCGTCCTTCGCCTTTTGGGCTGGCGTCAGCCTGTTCATTGAGTTCCTTGAGCCTTTTCTCCAATTGCGGAAGTTGGCCGTATTTCAGTTCAGCCGCACGCTCGAGATTTCCTTGCCGTTCAGCCCGCTCGATTTCGTGCCGGATGTTTTCAATTTTTTCTTTGGTTGATTTGAGCTCGGTGATGCTCGCCTTTTCAAGTTCCCACTTCGCACGCAGGTCTTTGATTTTTGAATCGAGCTGCGCCAGCTCTTCTTCGATGAGGTCGAGTCGCTCAAGCGACGCTTCGTCTTTTTCGCGTCGGAGAGCTTCGCGCTCAACCTGCAGCTGCTTCTTCTCTCGCTCAAGCTGATCGATTTCAGCCGGAACGCTGCCGATCTCAATGCTGAGGCGGCTTGCCGCTTCGTCCATCAAGTCGATGGCTTTGTCGGGTAAGAAGCGCGAGGTGATGTAACGGTGCGAGAGCTTCACAGCCGCGACGATTGCCGAGTCTTTAATGCGGACGCCATGGTGAACTTCATATTTTTCTTTCAAACCGCGTAATATCGTGATCGCGTCCTCAACACTCGGCTCGTTCACCATCACCGGCTGGAAACGACGCTCGAGCGCCGCGTCTTTTTCGATGTACTTTTGATATTCGTCGAGAGTCGTGGCTCCGATGCAGCGGAGTTCGCCGCGGGCCAGAGCGGGCTTCAGAAGCTGTCCCGCATCCATCGCACCTTCCGTTTTCCCCGCGCCGACGAGAGTGTGCATCTCGTCAATAAAGAGAATAATCTGGCCGTTCGAATCGACGACTTCTTTGATCACCGCCTTCAACCGATCCTCGAACTCGCCGCGGTATTTCGCTCCAGCGATCAATGCGCCCATGTCGAGGGCGAGAACGCGCTTGCCTTTGAGGCTCTCGGGCACATCACCTTTCACGATACGACCAGCGAGCCCTTCGGCGATCGCGGTTTTACCAACACCGGGCTCCCCGATCAGAACGGGGTTGTTTTTCGTGCGTCGTGAAAGCACCTGGATGACACGCCTGATTTCTTCGTCGCGCCCGATGACGGGGTCGAGTTTTCCCTCGGCCGCTGCGGCCGTGAGATCGCGGCCGTACTTTTTCAGAGCTTCGTATTTCACTTCCGGATTATCGTCGGTCACTTTTTGACCTCCACGCATTTTTGTGAGCGCCGTCTCGATTTTCGGGCGCGTGATGTTGTGCCTGGACAGCACAGGCCCGAGATCGTTCTGGAAAGCGCTGGAAAGCGCTGCCAGAACGAAATGTTCCGTCGAAATGTACTCGTCGCCCATATTCCGGGCTTCACGTTCGGCTTGTTCGAAAAGTTTCACCAGGCGTGGACTGGCGACGACCCGTTTTGCCGCACCGGAGACTTGCGGGAAGCGGTTCAGCGCATTTTCGAGATCGCGAGTCAGCCCCGCTAGATCGCCGCCGGCCTGTTGGATCAAGCCGGGCACGATGCCGTCGGTCTGTTTGACAAGCTGGTACAAAAGGTGTTCCGGCTCGACCGCTGAATGTTCGCGCTTTTCGGCCAAGCCGGCCGCCGCCTGCATGGCCTCCTGGCTTTTGATGGTCATTTTTTCGATATCGTTCATTTCGCCTTCTTCCTGATGACAATTCTGGACAGCGCCGTTTGCTCACCTTTAAGATGAGCTCCCTAAAGGACTTGTCAATGAGCCCGAATGAACAAAATTCTACGGAAGCCGGGCGCCCCTATCAGCCGCGTCGGCAACGGAAAAGCATCAAGCTCGACCGCGTGAACCCGCGAGACCTCGCAAAATTCGACGTACGGTTCTTTTGCGACGACTGTGTCCATTTTTCTTCGAGTGAAAACCGGTGCACAATGGGGTACGTGGCCCAGCATACGCGGGAAGAACAGATGGCTCTTTATAACTTGACGGGCATGATGGCGTTTTGCCGATTCCTGGAGATCGATTGAACGATGCCGGCTACGATGTGGATCGTCTTTATCGGACTCTTATCGGCTGCGATTATCGGGCTTGTTTTATGGCGCAGAAAACGGGCTCGAACGCGGCTTGGTCCGCTTCCCCAACAAGTCTCTTCTGAACCCTTTCCGGAATCGCGTTTCGTCGAAGTCGACGGCGTAAAAATTCATTTCACGCAAATGGGTTCGGGCCCCGACGTCGTTCTACTGCACGGAATCGGCGCCTCGGTCTACGTTTGGCGCTTATTACTTCCACTTCTCCGCACGCGGGTCCGAGTGACCGCCATCGATTTACCCGGTTTCGGAAAAAGTTCAAAAGACGCCACGAGGGACTACGGCCTCGATATGCAGAGCCGCACGGTCTCGCAAACCTTGAACGCGATTGGAATTACAAACGCGGTTCTCGTGGGGAGTTCGATGGGTGGAGCCATCGCTCTTTGGATGGCGAAACATGAGCCACATCGCTTTTCGCGCGTGATCGCGATCGGGCCCGCGACCGACCACCGCTTAGTGCCCGCTTTCGCGGTTTCATTCGGCGCGCTCGCTCCGCTCCTATGGCGCGCGCTCAACCGAAACTCAATGCGGCTTATTCTCTCCCGAGTCGTCAGAAGACGCGAACTCATCACGGATGAATGTGTGGACCGCTATCTAGAGCCCTTTCGGGACAGCGCGGATTCGCTCAAAACTTTTTGGGCCGCGCTTTCGCTTCTCGCGGACAAAAGGCTGCCAAATCATCTCGCCGGACTGCAGGCCGATGTTCTCGTCCTCTACGGCGAATATGACGAAATGGTCCCCCGTCGGAGCATCGAAAAACTCTTAAAGGCCGTACCTCATGCGAAGTTCGAACTGCATCCCCACGGCGGCCACCACGTAATGGAAGACGATCCCGAATGGACCGCTCAACATATCTTGTCTTTTATCGGCATCGCCGATCATGACGAGCCCAAGATCCAGTCGAACCTCTGACGGACGAACTCAGGTCGCATCCGAACGGACTTAGAGAGAGTTCCCGACGCGATGAACGTCGGGAAATGCCCTTCATTCACCCACGACTTTCAGCCGAATTTTCCAAAACTCGCGCGGAACACGCATGATCCGGTCCCTTGTCCTGTCAAGATTCCGTCTGCGCTCCCGAATAGTTCCGCGTGTTCGGGTTGATGAGCGCGAAGTTCGCTGTGTGAGCTGATTCGCGCCGCAATCGGAACGGCGGCGAGTGCAGGAGTACCGCCGTCCGACTTGAAGACTGTGGCTGGTGATTTTGGGAAAGGAGGCGCTTCAAGGAAGAGAGATTGTACAAGGATATGATTGTTGGGTTTCAAACGATCGTACAACTAAGGCTCGGATGCCGCGCCCCGCGCGCAGAGAAAAGACGGGGCTGATTAAAACAAGGAGGGATTTGGCTATGAAATTTAACGGAGGATAAAAATGGGTTTTCGTATTACTACTAACCTTGCGTCGATCAACGCGCAAAGAAATCTGTCTGAAAGCCAAACCAAAATCGCCGGCAGCATGGCTCAATTAGCGAGCGGCAGCCGCATCAACAAAGCAGCCGACGACGCTGCAGGTCTTGCGATCAGCGAAAATTTGAAAGCGTCGATCCGTTCGACTCGTCAAGCGAACCGCAACGCCCAAGACGGTGTTTCTCTCGTCCAAGTGGCTGAAGGCGGCTTGAATGAAATTTCGAACATCATCCTTCGTCTCCGTGAGCTGGGTATCCAAGCGGCTTCCGACACCATCGGTGACACCGAGCGGACGTTCTTGAACAAGGAAGTCGAGCAGCTCAAGGAAGAGATGCAACGTATCGCTTCGGTTACTACTTGGGGCAAAACGAAGCTTCTAGACGGAAGCTCGCCGAACTTCGATTTCCAAGTCGGTATCCACAATAACGAATTCGAAGACCGCATCACGTTCAAAGCGAGCGAAAACGTCGCGACGCTCGATGCTCTCGGCCTGGCCGGCATCGACTACACGACGAAAGAAGGTGCTCAATCGGCTTTGGCTCTGCTGGATGATGCGCAAACGAAAGTCAACGGCATACGCGCCAACCTCGGTGCTTTGCAAAACCGTCTGACGTCGACGATCACGAACTTGAGCGTTGCGGAAGAGAACCTCTCGGCCGCTAACTCCCGGATCCGTGACACCGACGTTGCGGCTGCAACCGCCGAAATGACACGCAACAATATCCTGCTCCAAGCTTCGACCGCAACTTTGGCGCAAGCGAACATGAAAGACCAGCTCGCGCTGAAATTGATCGGTTGATAGACGAATAAACGGAAATTGTACGACCCGGAACCCAGCGTTCCGGGTTTTTTTTATTTTTTTGAAACCGTCAATCTTTTGAACGTTCCGTCCTGCTGGACATCGGCCCCCCTGGACTTTGACTAGATCTTCTCCGTTTTTCCGTTTTCTTCTTTGGGCACCGAGGACCCTGTTCAAAACTTCATCATTTCGGAGCAAGTTTTTCCCCAGTAATTTCATCAGTTTAGATTTAAGTCCGGACGAAAGACCACCGATCGAAGGGGCACGGGCGAGAAGTTCTCCCGCATAAGAGGTCGGAGGTTTCACGATGAACTTACCCGCAATGGTTTCCCTCTTGAATCGCAAGACTCTGGCAAGTCTGGGCATGGCCGTCGTTCTCGCTGGCTGCGGTGCCACTTATCAACCCTTGGAAGCCAAGTCGACGTACCCCGGAAACGGAAGTTACGGAGAGCGGCCATGGGATGATTATCAGCCCAATCCTCCATCGACCTGGGAAAGCTTAAAGTTGGACGGAACTCTCGACTCCGGCACCTTCGCCGGACGCAAGGTCCTCTCGCTCGATCCGTACACGAAAGAACTCGTCATCACCATGCCCATGCTGGCCAATCCGGACCTTGATTTCCTCGACTCGATCGAACTTCCGGTCGGCAAAGTTCCCGGAATGACGATCCGGATCGAACACTCATTCATGGGATCGAACGTCGTTATTCGCGTCCCGCTGACGGCATTAATCCGCGGCATCGACTTCCCGCCGCCCGCCCGTCTCCCCAATGGAGACCCCTTACCTGCGGTTGCAAGCGGTCATATGCCGGCCATGGCCATTCAGTTCCCGATGCTGAAAGGCTACGACATGACTCTTTATCTCGATGTCGGCGCGATTGCCCTTTTTGTACCCACAAAATTCGATCCAATGATCAAAATCACCGCTTGGATCCGGAACGAGGACAAAACCCGAACATGGGGCTCGCTCACGACCATTCCGGCCAAGGGTAACTACAACGGCGGTTTCTTCATCTCCATTCGCTTACCGGACGACATCGCTCGCGCCATCGACGACCTCCTGTAAGCTCATCCCGTTCCGACTCACGATAACCTTCGACCGGCGCTCCAAGGCGCCGTTTTTTTCTAGGCAATGCCAGTTTTCTTAGTTTACATTGTGCTTGCCAACGGGTCTCGGTCTGAGAAAAGTTTTGTATTCAGACCTACCTAAATGAAGAGGAGATGTGAGAATGGCGAAGAAGAAGAAAGCCCAAAAGAAGAAAGCCCAAAAGAAGACAGCCAAAAAGACGACCGCTAAAAAAGCCGCCAAGAAAGCAACCAAGAAAGCCGCGAAAAAAAACGCTAAGAAAGCCGCCAAAAAATCGACCCAAAAGGCAGCAAAAAAAGCGGCGAAAAAAACAGTGAAAAAAAAGACCACGAAGAAAGCTGCGAAAAAAACGACGGCAAAAAAAGCCACAAAAAAGGCGGCTCCCAAAACAGCTAGAAAGGCTCCTCAGAAAAAAGCGACTCCGAAACCTGAAAAGGTCGAAGCAGTCGAAACGCAAGCTGCTGTGATTCCGGTTCCTCCGATGGAAGAACCCATGCCGATGGACGAGCATGAGGAATTCCACGACTTCGACGAAATGGAAGAAGAAAGCCAAGAAGAGCTTATGGACGATTTCGACGAAGAAATGGAAGAAGATCAGTTCAACGATGAGCCCGAGATCGACGACTTCGACGACGACGACGACGATCTCGACGACGAGGACGACGAAGAGGGATACTTCTAATCGGTATTATCGTTGACGGTAGGGGCTCTCCGTTTTCGGGTTCCCCTCTCCTCTTCAAAGGCTCGCTGGGTTTCCAACTTGGCGAGCCCCTAAAAAGCAAAAGGGCGAATCCAGTCGGACTCGCCCTTTTCTGTTTTTAAGCCGCAAGCATCTTACTTTTGCGTCTTCGAATGAACGGCGTATCTTTCGAACTCGCCGTACTCGTGAAGCTTGTTGTAGAGCGTCTTGATCGTGATGCCGAGCGCGTTCGCGGCCTGCGTCTTGTTGCCGTCGAAGTAATTGAGCGCCTTCAAGATGTAGCGCTTCTCGAGCTCATACAGAGTTACTGTCGGATCGTAATCGTCCGTCACGATCTTTTGCTCAGGGTTCAAGATGTTCTCAGGGAGATCGCCTGGCATGATCGTGTGACCGTCAGCCAGGATCTGCAGACGTTCACAGACGTTCTGCAACTCACGAATATTACCCGGCCAGTCGTATTTCATGAGGATCTTCATCGCCTCTTCGCTCATCTGACGACCGCGGTTCAAGAGGCGATGGCTGCCGCGCGCGAGGAAGTGCTCAACGAGCAGCGGAATATCCTCCTTCCGACGACGGAGCGGCGGCGAATGAATCGTGATCGTGTTAATCCGGTAGTAAAGATCCTCCCGGAAGTTGCCGCGCGCGACTTCCTGATCAAGTTCACGGTTGGTCGCGCTGATCAGACGGATATCGACCTTAATCGGATCTTTACCGCCAACACGGAAGATTTCGCCTTCTTGAATGAAGCGCAGGAGCTTCGCTTGAATTCCCGGGCTCAGCTCGCCGATCTCGTCAAGGAAGAGGGTTCCGCCGTTGGCGGCTTCCGCCAAGCCGATCTTGCGCGCGTAAGCGCCTGTGAAAGAGCCTTTCTCATGACCAAAAAGCTCGCTCTCCAAGAGAGTTTCACGCAAAGCACCGCAGTTGATCGCCACAAAAGGACGATTGCGGCGATTGCTACGCTCATGGATCGCGCGAGCGATCAATTCCTTACCGGTCCCGCTTTCACCAAGGATGAGCACCGTCGCATTCGAAGGGGAAACCCGGTCTATCATTTTCATGAGCTGCTTCATCACCTCCGACTTGTAGATAATCGTCTTGTTGTCGGCGACCTGAGCAGCACGTGCCTCTTCATTGACTTGACCCACCGGAAGGGTCATCGCGCTTGTGGGAAGAACGGGAGTTCCTTCGATCTGTGACATACGTACCACCTTTTGATCGTTTCAGTTTTCTAAAACCTATTAGATTCCAAACACTCAATGCGCCGCATTCTCTCTACCGTTTCAATTCGATACAGCGCGTTACGGTTGGGTAAATTACGCACTTGCTGTAAGAAATGCAAGTAAAATTTCGCATCGCATCGAAAAAGTTTTATTCAGGATGCCAATAAAGACAGGAGCTAGCGGGCCAAATTTTGCGTTCCATCGACTTTTGAAATTTATAAACGCCTTAAATCATTGAGAAATGTACATGGCACCCGACACAACAGGTATCTTAACCACCATTCTCACTGGGCCTCAGCCGGGGGCCTCTTTCCCGGGAAAAGAGGCTTCCCTTACCCTAATAAGGTGAGCCCAATTGCCGAGCTGGTCAGCCAGTTCCTTCACCATTTGGAGTTTATTGAGCGGTCCTCCCCTCTTACGAGGCGTGCGTACGCGACGGATCTGCGCCAAGCTTTTGCGCTTCCCGAAAACACCGAGGCAGCGGGAGAACCGTGCGCCGCGAAAAGGTTCAAGCCTTCAGCGGCTTTCGAAGATGAACTCCTCCAAAAATGTCGTGAAGCTTCGGCGAGTTGGCGGAATCTTTCTCCTGCGAGCCGGAATAGAAAAATCGCCTGCCTCAAGAGTTTTCTGGGATGGCTTCACGAAAAACAGTACATCGAACGAGATCTCGCTTCACTTCTCGTGGCACCCAAAGTCCCTCGGCGCTTACCCCACTTCATATCGGTCGACGAAGCTTTAGCACTGATCGATTCACTGATGAAGAAGACCGACTCCCCGGAAACCACGGCCGACCAACTCAAATACGAACGCCAACTGGCTCTGGTTCTTCTCCTTTACGGCGGGGGACTTCGAGTGAGCGAGGCGTGTCAGTTGCGGTGGAAACAAATCGATCTCGAAAGCGGCGTCTTGCGCGTGATCGGAAAAGGCGAGAAAGAACGTCAAGTCGCGCTTCCACAGTTCTGCACACGCGCTCTCAAACGCCTTCGCAAGCAAACGGGAGAATTTGTTTGGGGAGAGACCCCTCTTTCAACTCGCGCCGCTTATGAAATGGTTCGTTCGGCGGGCATCCAAGCAGGCCTTCTTAAGCCTCTTCACCCTCATGCTTTGCGACATAGCTACGCCACGCATTTGCTCGCGAGCGGAGCGAACTTACGGACATTACAGGAACTGCTGGGGCACCGCAATCTACAGGCGACCGAGCGTTATACCCACCTGACGATCGATCAATTGGCGCGAACGCTTGAGAGTTTCCATCCGCTCAGCGCCTCTCGACTCGCGAATGCAGCGAGAAAAAAGTAAGCGTACTTGAGGATCCGGGCTTTACGGCCTAAGATGCCTGGGAAACCTGCATCAAAGTAAGAACTATGCGTAGAAAAACGATATTTTTCGATCGTGACGGGACTCTCATTGTCGATAAGGTCTATCTTAATGACCCTAACCAAATCAAGTATCTGCCGGGCGTCTTCGAAGCTCTTCGGCTTTTCCGCGATAACGGCTACCAGCTGATTGTTGTGACCAACCAATCGGGCGTCGCTCGCGGCCTTGTCACGCTCGAGAATCTCGAACTCATTCATCAGAAGATGAAAGACGAGTTCGCCCGCCACGAGATTTTCTTCGCGGGTTTTTATTACGCTCCCTACTCAGTCGAAAGTAACCATTTTATGCGCAAACCGAACCCGGGCATGCTCCTCACGGCCGCTGAAGAGCACAACGTGGATTTGGCGCAAAGCTGGATGATCGGCGATCGCGTTACCGATGTTGAAGCCGGTCATCGGGCGGGCTGCCGTTCTGTTCTCCTCGAAGGTGTGGAAACGCGCGAAAAAGCCTTGGAGGCAAAGCCGGCCTTTATCGCTAACGGCCTTTTAGAAGCGGCCAATTTCATTTTGAAGCAAACCTAAGCGGACGTAAGCATTCCAAATTGAGACCGCCGCGAAAAAAGCCGGTCAATACTCGATATAACTTTAAGTTCCCCCTTCGGAAGTCCGAAACGATGTGTATAAAGACCGTCGAGGACGTATCCGGGGGGATATTCATGAAATGGTACATCTATGGCTTCAGCACCATGCTCTTCGCCGTATTCGTTTCGGCGGAAGCTCAGGCCGCGTGCGGTGTTTTTGAAGTCGCCAAAGGAGATGTGAAACTCCTTTCCGGAAAAACTAAGCAACTCGTCGCCGTGTCGGCAGGTCATGAAGTGTGTTCCGGCGATACCGTCATCGCCGGACAAGATTCCCGAGCCAAACTCAAAATGGAAGACGGGAACGAACTCAATATTTCCCCGAATTCGCAAATCGTTCTCGAGAACTATCAATTCAATCCCAAACAAAACAAGAAGAAGGTTCTTCTCAACGTGCTTCGTGGAAAAGTCCGGGCCGCGACTCACAAACCCGACATGTATAACGACACGGCCGCAGACGGCACCAGCAACTCGTTTGAAGTCAAAACCAAGTCCGCCGTCGCAGGTGTGCGGGGCACGGACTTCTTAACCAGCTACGACGCCCGCACGAATAGAACCGAAGTCGTTACATTCCGAGGGAAAGTCGAGGTCGGCCAAATCGACGCCGACGGAAAAATCGTGAACATCATTCAAGTCGGCGCAGGCCAGAGGTCGATCGTCATGCCCGGCCGCCCGCCGGGGCCGCCGCAACCTCTCCCGCCGGCTGAACTAAACAAAATGAATATGGAAACGAGCGCCGACACAGGTGACAGCAAAGGGCCTCGCTCGGTTCCACCCGCTCCTGGAAACACAGGCTCGAGTTCAAGCCAAACCGAATCGACTCAAGCCCAAGGACCGGCTCCGAGCGCCGCGGCTGAAAGCGCATCGCCGTCGTCACAAACTCCCGCCAAAACCGAGAACCGCGCTCCGGCCGCGGTTCCCGCTACGGCAGCAAGCTCCATGGTCAACACCTCCGATCTTTCCGGAGGTGAAGTCTTCCGAGGACCGAGCGGCGTTCCGCAAACAGGGGTGAACGCCCCGCCGATCGTCGCGCCGCCGACTGCGGCGGTTCCGCCCGCGATCCCGCAATGCGCTCAGTGCATAGATGCCATGCAGAAGCCAGTTAAGGTGAACGTGTCGATTAGACTTCCGGGTCAATAAAAAAGAGGAAAGCGCCGCGGGTGCCCAGGCGCTTTACACGTCTTTCGACAGAGATTGGCCTTCTGAACTTCAGCCAATTCAACTAGTATTAAAACTGATATTGAACTGAGCTTTTGAACTGCAGCTAAGGAGCCGCATCGTGAAGTTCGCTCTGTCGGTTTTCGTCCTCGTTTCATCCGTCGCACTCGCGCAAGCTCCCTCGAGCCAAGACCAGCCGTCGACGATGCTTCCCGCCCCCCAAAAAACGGGACAGGCGACCAAAAAGAAACCTTCTCCCTCGCCGAAGGGCATCCAAGTGGATACGTCCTCTAACCTCCGTATCAGTTACCGTATCCCCGCTTGGAACAAAAATCCGACCCAAATCGACTCGGGCTCCCTCATCATGCGTGACCGCAATTCCGGAAAGCTCGTCCAGATCGTCCTCATTGAAGACGCTCCCGATTCCGCGGTTTTCACCGGACTTTACTCCATCGGATGGCAAGAGGGTCAGCGGATGCAGGTCGATTTCTTCGTTCCTCCGCAAGAACTCTTCGAAACGCCGCAAGGGATGAAACAGATCTCCTCCTTGATCGCGAATAACCAATTGCCGAGAAAGCCGTTCATATTCCGGCGCTCGCCGGCGCGCGGGCAGTCCATCGAAATTTTCGATACGGCCGAACAGGCGCAGGCCGCGCTCCGGGCGTACCTCGCTGAACAGCAAATCGAAGGCTTGCAAAAGAAGAAATATCCCTCGGACCAGCAGCTAGACACGGCCCAACTCGCCGAAGAGCTGAAACGGAAAGAAGAAGCCGCTCGTGCAGCGGCTGAACGCGCCCGGCTCGAACAAATAGAAACGCAACGGCTCGAACAGCTGAAAGCGGCCGCGGCGGCCGCAGCGGAAAAGGAAAAGAGAAAGAAAGAAGGTCTGCGACTGGCGGACGAAGGGCTCGCGCTTTACCGCGCGGAAAATTTCAAGGAAGCGACCGAAAAGTTCTCGCAAGCCATTGAACTCGATCCGGATAACCGCTCTTACTACTTTCAGTACGGTGTGGCTCTCTATAAGACTGACCAGTACAACAAATCGCTCGTGTATTTGAACAAAGCCGACAGCACGAACGTCAATCACGCCGAAAGGGATTTCTTCATCGGCCTTAACCACTTCCATTTGAAGGAGTATGGCGCGGCCGTCGCCGCGTTCGACCGCGTCGTGAATACGAAAGACAGGACGCTTGCGCCGCCATCGCAATTCTATAAAGGCGTCGCGCTCTTCGAAGAAAAAAAGTGGGACGATGCCCAACAAGCCTTCCAAGCCGTCCTCGATACGTCGCAAGACCCGAAGCTCGACGAACGCGCGGAAATGTACATCGAACAAATTCTCCGCATCCGCCAGTTCGAGGCGGAAAAAGCCCGCAAATGGCAGATTTCGGCCACGCTCGGGGCGCAGTACGACTCCAACATCAACCTCATTTCCGAATCCTCTCTTTCGCAAGGCGCGGCGACCGATACGGAAGGTCTCCGCAGTCTCGTGATGGGTTCGGTCCGCTATCGCCCCCTCTATACGGAATCGAAAGAATGGGCGGTGCAGCTCGACGGCTTTTACATGTACTCGGTCGATACGTCCTTCGAACACAGCCAATCCCTGCGGAACGCCGACCCCTTGGTGTTTACCGTCACGGCCCCGTGGAGCCATAAAGGACTGTTTTGGGGGAAAGGCTATAAGCTCGACATCACTCCGGGCTACGAGTCGATTTCGATGGGAATCGAAGACAACACCGAAAAGGAGATCATCTCCTCCCTTTTTCTCAACTTCGGCAACCTCTTCATCGTGAGCAACCGGCTTTACTCAAACCTCAACCTGGAGCTGAGAAACGATACCAACAAGATGGCGAGCCAGACAGGCGACAACGACTTAAGTGCCTTTCGGGTGAAGCTTCTCAACAGCAACCTGCATTTCTTCAGCGAAAGCAAAACCAAAATCATGACGACGGAAGCCGCCGTCACCATGAATAGTGCGGCCGGTAAGAACATGACTTACAATCGGTTCGATCTAGCTCTCGGCTGGATCCAACCGTTCTACTGGGACACGACCGCTTCGGCGAAATTGGGTTACTACTTCCTCACCTACCCCGAGCACGTCGACGTCCGGACAGACAATAATCTCACTCTCACCCTCGGCGCGACGAAAAAAATTAACGATGTTTTCAGTGCGGGGTTGAGCGCTTCTTACAGCGACAACATGTCGAATACGAAAACCTATACGTACAAAAAGTGGACGACCATGCTCACGCTGTCGGCGCTGCAGGCGTTTTAGCAGGCGGTCAATCGTCATCGGAGTCAAAGAGATCGAAACCTTCTTCTTTGCGGTTGCGGTGCGCGGCCATTTCGTCGGTAAAGATCCGGTAGCTCACGAAAGCCACTCCGACAGCCGCAATGATCGCGAGGATTTCATTGGTGGTGAACCCGAACATGCGTCCATTTTCGCATGAACTTCGGGACGGCCAAAGCCCAGGCGACCGCAATGTCTTTCACCGAGACGGGTTTGTTTACAGGTATTCCTCGAGAATGCGCTTCACCCGGCCGCGGGCCCGGACCCATGCCCTTTCGTCCAGGGGAAGGCGCGCATGCTCGGCGATTGGTGTCCGCATGAGAATCTCATCGTCCGTTTCCTCGACCGGAAACATCCCCTGGTTCGCAAGCAGCTTCGCCTCAAAATGCGTGCGCAGCCGATCCAGACGCTCGCTCGTTTCAGCCGCTTTCAACGCGTTCCCGAGAAGATTAAAGAGATCGACCGAATCGACGTCCCCTTCCTTCACCACGCTGTTGATCAAGCGGACGAAATGAAGTCCCGTTTCTATCCGGGAATAGTCGGACCTCAAGCCAGGAAAGTCGTTAACAAGTGACGCTTCTTTCAGCGTCTGCAGCGGACTTTCAGCCGAAGAAGTCCCGCTTTTGTCCTCATAAAGAACGTGCACGTAATGGGTCGGTTCAAGCACGCCCCCGCCGAAACGTTTTTTACTCTTTAAAGCAGAGCGCGCGAAGAGATTGAGACGTGCCCCTCTCGAAGAGAGGCAGTTGAGGATAAGGTCGGCGTCACCGTAACGCGTCTTTTTCAAAATGAAGACCTTGTCTTTGACTTGCACGCCAGCCACCGCTTTCCGTTATATCACCCCTCCGCAGGCAGCGCCGGTTTTTTTCTATGCAAATAAAAGAAAGCCCCCAAAAGTCCCCAACAGAAATTGATCGCTTGCATGAGCGTGGCCGCCGTCGGCCCAAGCTGGCTCGATGCGCCCAGGTATAGGCTGAACAAGAAATAGAAGGCGGCCTGCCCGACCCCGATGCCCGCCGGCGAAATCGGAAGCGCTGTCACCACTGTACCGACCGGCACAAGGAAGAAATAAACCGTCATCGGAATCCCGGTCACATCCATTGAAAGCGCGACGATGTAGACGAAGCCGACCATCGGCAATTGCGTCAGCACACTCAAAAGCGTCGCCACAAAAAATGCGTGCGGATTATCGCGATAAGAATGAACCTGCTCGTAAAAACGGCGGAAATGAGAACCGCCCGGCAATTTCGCAAAAACGAAGCGTCCAAATTGACCGTCGAAAATCCGACGGCCTAAGCGGCGCGAAAGAGCGAACCCAAAAAACAAAATGAAGCCGAGAAAGAAAAAGCTTGTCGCCAATGCGACCGACCGGAGCTGCGGCACTTGCGAAACCGCTTCCCAATTCAAAAGCAGCGCGAAAAAGGCCGTGCCGATCATGACGAAGAAGCCGATCAACCGGTCGACGAGGATGCTGACCGCGGCCGCAAATTTCTGCCGCGGATGGTCTTGCAGCAGATAATAGCCCTTGAGAACGTCTCCCCCGACCCCTCCCGGCATAACGAAATTGAAAAAGAGCCCAATGAAGGTCAAAGGCAACGTCTGACGCATGCTGCTTTGCAAGCCTTGGCCGCGCAAAAGGATTAACCAGCGATAATTATTGATGAACAGCTGGAGAAAGACCATGAGAGCGCACGCCGCAATCACGCTCGGCGTGGCAATACGGGAAAACACGGCGAAATCGAGCGCGCCCTTCTGGATCATCCAATAGATGAGGCCGAAAGCGAGAGCGACTTTAAAGCCAGTTTTCAGGGAAGATTTTAAAATGCGCTGGGGAGCGGTCGGAAGCGGTCTTTCTTTTCCGTCTTCGGGCGCTACCTCTGCTTGTTTTACCTTGTTGAGCATGCTACCGCAGTTTTATGCTGTCGTCCCGGCTTTGCCAACAAAATGCCACTGGAGGATGCACTTAATGAATATTGCCGTGGTGGGAACCGGATACGTTGGTCTTGTCGCAGGCGTCTGCTTCGCAGATGCAGGGCATAGCGTCATCTGCGTCGACAAGGATGAGAAAAAAATCACCCTGTTAAACGAGGGCCGGATTCCCATTCACGAACCGGGTCTTGAAGAACTCGCGCATCAGTCCCGCGCCCGTTTGAAATTCACGACCGATCTCAAGTCGGCTGTGCAGGGCTCAAAAGTGATCTTCATTGCGGTCGGCACGCCGGAGTCCGCAGACGGCAGCGCGGATCTCGGTCCCACTATGCAAGTCGTGAGCGCGATCGCCGACGCGGCCAACGAAAAGAAATTCGTCGTCTTGAAAAGCACGGTCCCAGTCGGTACGGCGAAAAAAGTGAAAGAGTTTTTCAAGGAACATTGCCCTCACCCGATCGACGTCGTCAGCAACCCCGAGTTCCTGAAGGAAGGCGCGGCCATCGAGGACTTCTTGCGGCCCGACCGGGTGGTCATCGGCTGTGACTCCTCCGACGCGGAAGCGGTTATGCGCGAGCTTTACGAACCCTTCCTGAAAAACGGCAATCCGATTCTCGTCATGGACAACGCTTCGGCTGAAATGACCAAGTACGCGGCCAACGCTTTTCTCTCGGTGAAAATCAGCTTCATCAACGAACTGGCGCTTTTGGCCGACCGTTTGGGCGCGGACATCAACCAGGTCCGCAAAGGCTTCACAAGCGACAGGCGCATTAATCCCGCGTTTTTCCACCCCGGTGTCGGTTTCGGCGGCAGCTGCTTTCCTAAAGACGTGAAAGCCTTGGTCCATACCGGACGCTCCGTCGGCATCCCCATGGATGTCGTGAACGCCGCTGATATCGTGAACGACCGACAAAAACTGATTTTGTTTGAAAGAATGCGCGAGCACTTCGGTGATTTGAGCGGGAAAACAATCGCGGTCTGGGGACTCGCCTTCAAACCGCGCACTGACGACGTGCGGGAAGCTCCGTCCCTCTATCTCATCGAGAAACTTGTCGACGCGCGAGCGAGGGTTCGAGCCTATGACCCCATCGCCAGCGAAACGGCGAAAGCCGCATGCAAAGTCCAGTTTGAATGCGTTTCTTCGGCCGATGCCGCCATTGAAGGGGCCGACGCCCTGATGATCGTAACCGAATGGAATGAGTTCCGGGGCGCAGATTTGGAAATGATTAAATCGAAGTTGCGCAGACCGGTCATTTTCGATGGACGCAACGTGTTCGATCCCGAAAAAGCCGCTCGAGCCGGATTCACCTACTTCTGCATCGGACGGCAAGCGGTCGCTCAGCGAGTGGTTGAAAAATGAAAAAACGGGCTCTCGTCGCCGGCGGCGCCGGGTTCATTGGAAGCCATCTTTGCGACACCCTCCTCGAAAAGGGCTACGAGGTGACGGTCGTGGATTGCCTCGTCACAGGCCGGAGAAAAAACCTCGAAACCGCGTTGGCTAAAGGACTCACGCTCATTGAACACGATATCAACGAACCACTTCCCGAGGCGCTCGAAGAGCAACGCTTCGACGAGATCTACAACCTTGCTTCGCCCGCTTCTCCCGTCGACTTCAAACGGATGCCGGTTTTCATCCTGGAAACCGCGGCGATCGGCCACCGCCGCCTGCTCGACTTCGCCCGCGAGACGAAGGCGCGCATCCTTTACGCCAGCACCAGCGAAGTTTACGGGGACCCCGACGTGCATCCGCAACCGGAAACGTATTTCGGCAACGTGAATCCGATCGGCCCACGGGGCTGTTATGACGAAGCCAAACGTTTCGGCGAAGCTCTTACGTACGCCTACCATCGGTTTCATGGCGTCGACGTCCGAGTGGCGCGGATTTTCAACACCTACGGTCCGCGTATGCGGCCCGACGACGGTCGCATTATTCCCAACTTCTTTATTCAAGCTTTGCAAGGAAAACCCCTTTCGGTTTACGGCGAAGGACGGCAAACGCGCAGCTTCTGCTACGTTTCGGACCTCGTGGAAGGCCTTTACCTGCTCATGCAAAGCGATGAACGGCTGCCGGTGAATCTCGGCAATCCAGTCGAAAAAACGGTGATTTCGATCGCGAAAACGATCAACGAATTGGTCGGCAAAAATGCGCCGATAGCGCATCATCCGTTCCCAGAGAACGACCCCAGACAACGCTGTCCCGACATCGCGAGGGCGCGAAAAACGCTCGGTTGGGAACCGAAAGTTCCTTTGGACCGGGGCCTGGCCGCTTGCCTCGCCTATTTCCAAGAGGAGCTGGCTCTCGCGAACGGGTCGATCGAGACGCCGACTTTATCCTGATTGCATTCTGAAAAGGGTCGCGGCGGCTTCGTCCAGCCGCTTCGAAAGTTCATCGTCAATAACGGCCGCATCGATAAGGACGAGCCCCCGAATCACATCTTCTTTCTCGCCGCGCTTTAAAAGCCAGTCGAGAAGTCTCGGGTCATTCCAACGGCAGGGGCTCAAAGCTTCGAAAACATTTTGTGATCCCGCAGGACCGAGTTTCCGCCCCGTGGAGTCCGCCAGCAACTCAATGAGAGCTGAGCCGTCTAAACATTCGCAATAGAAAACCGCGCGGTCGTAAATCCGTTTATCCGCGGCCGAAAAATAAGGTTTAAAGCCGTTCGGTAACTTCGCTTCAAACTCAATGACGTTTTTCTTCAAGCGCTCGACTTCGGCCGCTTCAACCGCATGCAAGCGAAGCCCGGAAATGTCGTGCTCCCAAGGCAGTTGCGAGGCGATAATCGGGCTAACGCGGAATCTTTCCCCCGCCAAGACGAGCGCGAGATTTTCGCGAACCGATAAGAGTCGCGTTTCGAATGGTGCAGGTCTCGTCAGCACCTGAGGAATAAAGGCGGGTGAGTGGTTCAAGCTGATTCGGAAGACGCGCTTGTCTTTCAAGGCCTCGTTGAGCGATTCCCGTTCGTAAAGGCGCCCGGTCACCGGATCATCGTTCGACCAAATGACGAAGACGAGTTCGTTGCCGATCGGCTCAAGCCAAGCGCCCGTCGCGTCCGTCGCTTCCTCTTCAGTGAGATATTTGAGGGTGTAACCTTCCTCGGAAAAGGCAATCAACACCGACTCGACAACCGGCTCAACGGGTGGAACGACGGCGACCGTTTTCCTGTGGGAATAAAGACGGGCCACTCCTTGCGTGGCTTCGTAAAGCGCGTGGGGCATGCCCATATAGGCTTGAACCATTACGGCCGGATCGTGAAAAGGAAGCGCCGAACGGCATTGCTCGGAAACCCGACTCCATGCATTTGAGCGCGAGATATCGATGCGCAAAACGCAGTCTCCCCAAGCGCAGTTCCCGCGCCGACCGCGGGCGGCGCGGAGACAAAGAATTAAATACCGGCTCTGTGACGTTCCTCTTCGTCAACGACCGAGACGATACCGCCCTTCAGTTGCGGACGATAAGCGAGTTGCTTGATGTCGTAAACGAATTGAGAGCCGTTCAGGCCGGGAGTTTGCCATTCGGGGCCCATACGAATGGCGTCGACCGGGCAGGCCTCCTCGCAGAAGCCGCAGAACACGCAGCGAAGAATATCGATCTCGTAAGAAATCGGATATTTTTCGACCGACGGGTCCTCGTGCTCGGCCGCGACAATCTTAATGCATTCGGCCGGGCAGTTCGTCGCGCAAAGCATACAAGCCGTGCAGCGGAGCGAACCGTCCTTCTTAACCGTTAAGACGTGGTTTCCTTTGTACCGCGGAGAGTATTCATACTTCTCTTCCGGGTAGTTATATGTGACGGTGTGCTTTCCGCTTTTCACGTAGATGAAGAGGTTCTTCATCATCTTCGCGAACGTCAGCCCCAGGCCCGACAAAATTCCGGGCAAATACCATTTCGAAATCGGTTTGGGCCTTTGAACCAAACTCATAACGAACCTCTCTGAAGAGTCGCCTCGTTGTTGACCCGTCCCACGCCGACTTTAAAGGGCGCTTCTTCCGGACGCACATCGACGCCTTTGAAGGCCTCCGCGACTTCGACCAAAGACATCGCGTTGGCGACGACGGTCAAGCCCTTCTTCACCGTTTGGCGAAGCCCGGCGTAGTTCACGAACGTGCCGTCTTTCTCAATGTAGGTCTTCAGCGGAATCAATGTGACATCGCCTTGGAGCCGCTCGAGCTCCTCGTTCTTGCAGGCGGTCAGCCAGACGAGTTTTTGAGCTTTCGAAAGCTCAAGCACTTTCGCCTTGAAGTCCGGATAAACCGCCTGGTTCTCCGGTCCTGCGACCACCACGGTCCGGATCGCGCCCGTCGAAAGCCCGTCGATCAGCTCTTTCCATTCGGTCTTAATGCCGTGGCGTTCGAGCGTTTCGAGAAGCCCTTTCGTGTTCGGGTTCTTATCCCCGCGGATTAAGAGACCGTCGAAATCGTTCATCGACTCGGGATTGTTCACCCAGTGGAAGATCCGGTCAGTGCCGACTTCGTTTTTAAAGAACGAGATCAAAGCCTCGTACTCTTCAAGCGTATGTTGGCCCGTGAGCACGAGCGCGACCGACTTGCCTTTATTTTCCGGCGCCCGCAGGAACTCGCCGACTTTCTTGGCCGCCGTCAACGGATGCAGCCATTCGCCGCGGCCGGCAGTCGTCATCCAGGCGTCGAGAAGCCGAGCCGGTTTGTTAACGTATTTGTAAACGTCGCGGCCCTCGTCGCACATCCAATAGCCATTGACCTGCTCGTTGTAAACGGGCTTCACGCGGAAGAGTCCTTCTTTGTTGTAGGAGACCTTCACATTACAGCCGGTCGAACAGCCCGTGCAGATCGTCTGATGCTCTTTCAAGAACCAAACGCGCTGACGGAAGCGGAAGTCTTTCGACGTCAAAGCTCCGACCGGGCAGATGTCGACAGTATTGAGCGAATACTTGTTATCAAGCGGACGGCCGTTGAAAGTCCCAATTTCCGAGCGGTCGCCCCGGTTAAAGATTCCAAGCTCGTGGGTTTTCGTCACTTCATCGGTGAAGCGGACGCAACGCGAACAAAGGATGCAGCGCTCGGAATCGAGCACGACTCTCGGGCCCAAGTCGACGACTTTGTGCTTTTTCACCTTCGGCTCGGCCATTTCGGAGTCGTACTTGCCGAATTTCATGTATTGGTTCTGCAGTTCGCACTCGCCGGCTTGGTCACAGATCGGGCAATCCAGCGGATGGTTGATCAAATGAAAATCGAGTCCCCATTTGACGGCCTCTTTCACCTTTTCGCTCTGGTTGGTGATTTTCATGCCGTCGGTGATTTGCGTGTTGCAAGCGATCTGGAGTCTCGGGTTGCCCTCGATCTCAACCACGCAAAGCCGGCAAACGCCCGCGACCGGCAGGCCGGGGTGCCAGCAGTAGTGAGCGATATCCTCGTGGGCGATGAGCTTCATCGCCTCGATGATCGTCGTTCCGGGTTTAACTTCGAGCTCTTTGCCGTTAATGGTGCATTGGAGCATAGATCTTCGTTCCTTTAACTTTCGAGCGCTTTTCTTTGATGAAATATTCGAACTCGTCGCGGAACTTCGTGACGAAACTTATGACCGGGAACGCGGCCGCGTCCGCAAGCGCGCAGATCGTACGGCCTTTGATATTGTTCGCGATCTTTAAAAGCAGATCGATGTCGCCCGGTTTTCCTTCGCCATGAACGATTCCGTGCACGATCTTTTCCATCCAGCCTGTGCCTTCACGACAAGGTGTGCACTGGCCGCATGACTCGTGATGGTAGAAGTGCGTGATCGTACTGAGGATATCGACCATGCAGCGCGAGTCATCCATCACGATGACGGCGCCCGATCCGAGCATCGAGCCGAGCTGTTGCATGCACTCGTAATCGAGCGTCGCGTTCTCGCATTCGGCGGCGGTGAGAACCGGGGCGCTCGATCCACCGGGAATCACGGCCTTGAGCTTGCGCCCGGGCTTTAAGCCGCCGCATTCGTTGTTGATGAGATCCATCAGCTTGTAGCCCAGCGGAACTTCGTAGGTGCCGGGCTTTTGCACGTCACCGCTCACCGAGAAGAGTTTCGTCCCGGCTGACTTCTCCGTACCGTACTTGCGGTATCCTTCGGCGCCGTCGCGGATGATGTTCACCACCGAAGCCAGCGTTTCGACGTTATTCACGATCGTCGGCTTACGCAAATATCCCTGAACCGCCGGGAACGGCGGCTTAAGTTTCGGCTGGCCCTTCGTTCCTTCGAGCGAAGAGATCAATCCGGTCTCTTCACCGCAAATGTAAGCGCCGGCGCCGATAAAGAGATCGAGGTCGAGATCGAAACCCGAACCGAGAATGTTCTTTCCGATGTAACCCGCCTCGCGCGCCTCGCGAATCGCCTGCTCAAGAATCGCCGCTGGGCCCGTGTATTCACCGCGAATATAGATGTAGGCTTTGTGCGCGCCGATCGCGTAGGCCGAGATGATCATGCCTTCGATCAACTGGTGCGGCGCCCGTTCCATCATCAAGCGGTCTTTGAACGTTCCCGGCTCGGATTCGTCGGCGTTGCAAAGCAAGTAGCGGGGTTCGCCGTTATTCGGCAAAAATCCCCACTTCACTCCGGTCGGGAAGCCCGCACCGCCGCGGCCACGCAAGCCTGACGCTTTCACTTCGTCGATGATTTTCTGGCGCTCCATTTTGAGGGCCCGCGCCAGCTGCTCATAACCGCCGTACTTCTTGTAGCCTTCAAGGGTGCGGTACTCTGGTTTGTCGTAATGCTCGGTCAAGTACTTTACTTCGGCCATGATCACTTACCTGCCTTCGCCCGGAGATCTCTGATGAGCTGGATGGCTTTCTGTTCGTCCAAATTCTCGATGTAAGGCTCTCGGTTGATTTGCAGCATCGGAGCCGTGCCGCACGAACCCAGGCATTCGACTTTGCTGAAAGTGAAAAG
This sequence comes from uncultured Bdellovibrionales bacterium, assembly GCA_937927435.1. Taxonomy (GTDB): domain Bacteria; phylum Bdellovibrionota; class Bdellovibrionia; order Bdellovibrionales; family JAMPXM01; genus CALBDW01. Next base: position 5,444 of record CALBDW010000144.1, on the reverse strand, counting down.
CCCATCCGGCGAAGTCTCGCCGAGTTTCGAGCAACCGGCTTCCTTCATCATGAGGTCCGTCAGCTCACGACCGCCGGCCATCGCGCACGAAAGCGTGCAACAAACTTGGATGTGGTATTTCCCCACCGGCTGCTTGTTGAACATCGTGTAAAAGGTCGCGACCTCTTCGATGTGCGACGCCGGGATATCCATGACCTCCGAGAGATGCTGAATCACCTCGGGGCTCACCCAACCGCCGTTCTCATCCTGCGCCCGGTATAAAGCGCGGATGATCGCCGACTGTTTTTGCTCATAGCGAGCCATTTCGCTCTTTACGTAGTTAAGACCTTCTTCAGAAAGCTTGAACATAGTCTTAATTCCTCATCGATCGAGTTCGCCGCCAATCAAGTTCATGGAACCCAGGATCGCGATCACGTCAGCCACAAGCCCGCCCGTGATTTGCTCGGGGAAAGACTGGTAAATCGCGAAGCATGGCGGCCGTACGTGGAGACGGTAGGGCCGGCCCGATCCGTCGCTCACCAAGTAGAACCCGAGTTCGCCGTTCGCGGCTTCGGTGACGTCATAAATTTCGCCGACCGGAGGACGGAGGCCTTTGATGATCAACATGAAGTGGTTCATCAGGCCTTCGATGTTCCCGTAAACGTCTTTCTTCTCCGGCAACACGACGCCCTTATCGCGGACCGTGTAATCACCTTCCGGCACGTTCTTAGCGACCTGTTCGATGATCTTCAGCGACTCCCGCATTTCGGCGACGCGCACGAGATAACGGTCGTAAACGTCACCGGTGGAACCGATCGGTACGTCGAAATCCAGCTGATCATAGAAGTAATACGGTTGAACTTTGCGAAGGTCGAGGTTGACACCGGCCGCGCGCAAGCACGGTCCCGTGTACCCCCAGGCGATCGCGTCTTCCGCAGAGATCGCCCCGACCCCTTGCGTTCTCTGGATCCAAATTTTGTTTCCGCTCAAAAGACGCTCGAGATCGTCGATACCGGCACGGATCTTCTTACAGACTTCCAAGACCTCATCGAACCATCCCGGAGGCGCGTCTTGAGCCATTCCGCCGACGCGCGTGAGAGAAACCGTGAGTCTCGCTCCGCACAGTTTCTCGAAGAGGCTGTAAACCATCTCCCGGTATGTGAAGAGGTAGAAGAACGTCGACAACGCTCCCAAGTCGACCGCGTTCGCACCGATGCAGACGAAGTGGTCGATGATCCGCGAGAGTTCCGCAAGAATAATGCGCATCGCTTGCGCTTTGGGCGGAATCTCAACGCCCAGAAGCCGCTCGACCGTTTTGCAATAGCCGATGTTGTTCATCGGCGCCGAGCAGTAGTTCAACCGGTCGGTATACGGAATGACCTGGTTGTACGGATGAGTTTCCGCCATCTTTTCGAAGCAGCGGTGCAGATAACCGAGCTCAACGTTCGCGCGCGCAATCGTCTCGCCCTCGATTTCGGCCATGATCCGGAGCGTACCGTGAGTCGCCGGGTGCGACGGACCGATGTTCAGCGGCACGAGACTGCGCCCTTCCGGATTCCAGTTCGGGTCCGGCGGGAAGTGGAGCGGCAAAGCGCTCGAGCAATGCTGTTGCTGGTCGGCCACGTAATCCTTTCGCAACGGGTGCCCGACGAATTCGTGATGACAGAGAAGCCGGGTCAAGTACGGATGGTTCGCGAACTCGATGCCGAACATGTCGTAAGTCTCGCGCTCGAACCAGTTCGCGCACTTCCACACGGACGTGATACTGTCGATCCGTTCGTTTTCGCCGACTTGGGCCTTCACACGAAGGCGCTGGTAGGTCCGCGAGCTGAAGAAGTGGTAAACGACGTCGAAACGTTTCTGGCGACCTTGCATGTTGTTCAGATAGTCGGCGCCGCAAACGTCCATAAGGAAGTCGAACTTCCCTGATTCGCGCAGAAAGCGGACAACGGGAACAATGTCTTCCTTCGGGACCTCAAGTACGTCGTCTCCGACCGGGGTGACGTAAAACTTGAACGAATCGAAGCGTTCTTTGCTCACGAAGGAGCTGAGCTCTGCTTTGAGATTTTCAAGATTCTGCATCGACATTCTATATCCTCAGCTTCTCTGAATACCGGATCGACGGGTTCCGCGGTTCATCCGACAGGCTTGATCCATGCCGGACGTTTCCAGTTCTTCACCCACGGACGCGGATGGTTTTCGGCGATCATGCGCTGGAGAACCATGACGCCGTCCATGACGGCTTCCGGAGCCGGCGGGCATCCCGGAACGAAAACATCCACCGGAATGATCCGATCGATGCCTTGAAGGACGTGATAAGCACGGTAGAAACCACCGGAGCTCGCACAGGCCCCCATGGAAATGACGAACTTCGGTTCCAACATCTGCTCATAAATATGAAGCAGGATGGGAGCCATTTTTTCGGTAATTGTTCCCGCAACGATCAGCAGATCCGCTTGGCGCGGAGAAAAACGCACGACCTCGGCACCGAAGCGGGCGATGTCATACTTCGGCCCCATGACGGACATAAACTCGATACCGCAGCAGGCGGTTCCGTAAGGCATGGGCCAAAGGGAGTTCTTTCTTCCCCACGCCAAAATAGCTTCGAGTTTCGTCGTGAAAGCGAAAGAACGAGATGCCTCAACAAGTTCTTTTCCGCTCATTCCGCTGTTTGATGTTTCCACTGCTTGGGACATGGTCCCCACCTTCCCCGTTACCTGGTCAAATTCATGAGCCTCGCGTGACTTCGGCGCCAGCCGATCTTGGCCGGAGTTCTCTCTTCGGTTTTCCGCCGCCTTTTGACCGTCAAGGAGACGGCTGCGGACAAACCGCCAAGAAAACGTGAAAACCGCCTTGATACCGCCACTTTATGCCCAATCTTGAACTCGTTAACATAGGGTCACCCCCTTGTCACTTGGTTGTCATCAAGATTCGCAAGCGTGGTCGAATTGATGAGTTTGTGTGCAGAGAGGAAGTTGGAGCTCGAAAGGTTCTTTGGGCCGGCGTGGCAAGCGCCACGCCCGACACCAAAGATCTGCTTCTCGAGTTAACTGGCACGGCTGCAACGCCGACTTTCGAGGTGCCAAGCTCAGATTGGGGGGGCCAAGATCGAGCCTGGCGCAGGCTGGGTCCGTGCTCAATCCACTGATCAGCAGCTACCGAAACTCTAAGTGATCTCGACTCGAATCCCAATCGGCTGACTGCAGAGCCTAACTATGACTTTCTCTTCCCCTTTCAAAGAGAAGGGCCCGCGCGATTCAAGCGAACAAGTTTTAACGCTATGAATCAGAAAAGAAAAAGGCGGGGTTCGTCCCCGCCTTTTCCCGCCATCGAAATGTCGCAAATGCTTAGGCCGCTTTCTTCGCCTCACTCAAAAGGCCGACTTTCGTGCAAGCCTGAGCACAGACTCGCCAGAAGCTCTCTTTGATCGCGCTTTCGGCCGGACTGAACTTAATTTTGGGGAACGAATCACTTTCGAAGTGCGAGACGAACTCATCTTCGCTCACCGCCCTGGCCACTTTCAGAAGAACGCGAAGGTGAGTCTCGGTCATATCTCCTCCCACTAACATTTTCTTAAGGTTCCCTTCGCCGGTGGCTTTCAAAAAACCGTGAAGACTCCGGATTTCGTCTTGTGAATACATTCACTCCTCCCTCTTACTCTCCGTATCGGCAGATCTGGGCGGAATCGTGATGCCCGGACGAGCCCTTTAGTCCGGCGCCCGATGTTTCAATCTGAGGCAGAAGCGCCCGGAGCCTTGATTTTCAGCAAAGCCTTGCCCACCCCCTTCGCATAGGGCAAATTGGTCTTCCCTTTATGCGCCAGATTCCAGCCGGTTTTTTCAAGCGGCCTTTTATCCATTATTTTAAAGAACACCCGAGAGCGTTCGCGCTCGGAGTGGTTTCGCTATTTTTCACCAACCTCTTCGATATATTGACCCCGCTTGCCCTCAAAGCCGGCATCGACGGGCTCGAAAACCAAGACGGGCACGCGCTGACAACGGCGGTCCTGGCTTATGCCGGCTTCATGGCGGGATACGTCGTCTGCCGGTACCTTTGGAGGATCTTTTTCGGCCAATTCCAGCATTCCGTGGCGGAGGATCTGCGCAACCGGATCTTCGAAAAACTGTGCACGTTGGGGCCGACTTTTTACCACAAGACGCCGGTCGGCCAACTGATGAGCCTCATAATTAATGACGTGAACACGTTCCGGATGGCCATCGGTCCCGGCGTCCTCATTTTGCTCGACGCCGTCTTCTACATCGCGATGATCGTGCCCGTTATGATCTGGCTCTCCTGGAGCTGGACATGGAAAACGCTCATCATCCTCCCCTTCGTGCCGTTTTTCATGCGCAAGATGGAAACGCTGATCCACGAACGATATCGGGAAGCTCAAGACCGGCTTTCCGAAATGTCGGGTAAGGCGCAGGAAATCATCGCCGGCATCCGGCCCATCAAAAGTTTCGCGCAAGAGGACAATCAAACGTCATTCTTTAACGTTCTTTCGCGCGCCTATGAGAAGGTGAGTAACCGATTCGCCATCGTCGATTCCGCCTTCGACCCAGTGATGCAACTTTCGGTAACGCTGGGAAGCGTGATCCTCCTCTGGCTCTGCACGCCCGAAGTGATGCGCGCCGAAGTCACGCTGGGCACTTTCGTCGCGTTTCACGAGTACATTAAAAGGATGGTGTGGCCGATGACGGCGATAGGCTCGGGTGCGAGCATGTGCGAACAAGGTCTCGCAAGCTTCGACCGCATCACGGAACTCCTCACGACCGAGACCGATATTCCGGACACGGGCGATACCGACCTTGAACACTTCGAAAGCCTCGAAGTGCGCGACCTCACCTTCCACTATGAAGGCGCAGCCAACCCGGCTTTACATAAGGTGTCTTTCACCTTGCGCGCGGGAGAAACGATCGGCATCGTCGGCCCGGTCGGCGCAGGCAAAACCACTCTCCTTAGCCTCCTATGCCGCCTGTATCCGGCGCCGCCGAATTCGATCCTGATTAACGGTGTTCCGATCGAGCGGCTCACCCGGAAATCTTTGGCGAAGCTGATTTCATCGGTTCCCCAAGAGGCGTTTCTTTTCAGCGACACGATTTCAGAAAACGTGGCCTTGGGACTTGAGTGCTTTCCGGGCCTCGAACCGATCCGCGACGCCACGTCGGTGGTCAACATCGATAAAGAAATCGATTCAATGCCCCAGGGCTACGCCTCGTATTTGGGCGAACGCGGCGTGAACCTCTCGGGTGGTCAAAAGCAACGGCTCACGATCGCCAGGGCCTTGATCCGCCGTTCGCCGGTTCTCTTCCTTGATGACAGCCTGAGCGCGGTCGATGCGAAAACCGAGCGCGCCATCGTCGGCGCCTTGAAGGAAGGTCGGGCACGCCATCCCGATCAAGCTGTGATCATCGTTTCGCATCGCTTGGCGACCCTCATGCACGCCGACCGAATCATCGTCCTCG
>CALBDW010000143.1 GCA_937927435.1 uncultured Bdellovibrionales bacterium | reverse complement strand
TTTGCGGCCGAGATCAGGATCAACATTGTAGATAACGGCGCGGGCTCTCGTAAGCTTTGTGTCGACGAGATTCGAGAGAATGCACATAGTAACCGCTTCACCCGTCGCCTCCTCGACCGGCCCCTTCAAGTATTCGCACACTTGATTGATGATGTTAGCACCCATCGCATCGCACGGGTCCGCGAGAACGTGGATCACAGCCATCGAGCCGCCTGCGGCACCACGGGAAACTTCACGCACAACGATGTCACGCACACCCCCGCCACGCGCGTACAAACCGTGCGCGACGTCGCGGTTGGCGAGATCGATCCATAAGTGTTTTTTCTCTTCGACAATCGTCTTAAAGCGAGCGAAATCAGAGACGTTCGCGATTTGAATCTGCCCGATGATCAAATCACCGAGGGTTTCTGTCGTGATTTCACCGGACTCACGCAGCCATTTCGCCGTTTTGGAAGCAGCAGCGATAATCGAGGTTTCCTCAACGGCCATCGGAATCACGTAATCGCGGCCGTCGATACGGAAGTTCGTCGCCACACCTAGCGGGAGCTGGAAGTACCCGAGCACGTTTTCCACGAATTTCTCGGCCAGATCCGGCGTCTGTAGCCCGCCCGAGCGGAAGTACTCGATATCTTCATCCGTCAGGGCGCCCATTTTCTTGAGACGCTCGAACCGTTCTTCGCGCGTCAGCTTCGAAAAACCACGGAAGAGTTCCGTGTTCATCTCGAAAACCGACTTTTCATCGACGAGCGATTCGGTTTCCTTCACGGCTTTCGAATTCGCGCCCATTCCCATACGCCTCTCTCCCGCAAATCCTTGGTGGTTTTTGATCCCGTACAAAACATAGCCGTCTTCAACTCGTACTCCAGAAGGTCCATCTTCCGGTCCAAAGCCTCTTCACCGTCGAGGGCGGCTTCAATGAGGGGTTTTGCAAGCCCGACCATACGCGCGCCCATCGCCAAGAGTTTCGCCGCATCGAGCCCCGAGCGCACTCCTCCGGACCCCCAGACCTCGAACTCCGGACCGATCGAAAGCGCGGAGGACAAAGATTCCACGGTCGGGATCCCCCAATCGCGAAAGGTCTCGCTCGCCAAACGCAGTTTCTCGCCCTCATTCGAGCGTCCGCCCTCAATACGCCCCCAGTGCGTCCCGCCGAAGCCACTCACGTCAACGGCATGGACACCGATGTCGTTGAGTCGCCGCAACGTCCGTTCCGAAAAACCGCAACCCGTTTCTTTCACAATCACCGGTAACCCGAGTTCACGAACGAGCTTCTCCAGAGCGGCGAAGCCACCTGCGAAATAAGGGGTACCTTCCGGCTGAAGGGCCTCCTGCAGCGGATTGGCGTGAACGATCATCGCTTCCGCCTCGAGAGTCTCGGCCAAGCGCCTGATTTCAGCAACTGGCGTTCGTATCATTTGTGAAAGACCGATATTTCCCAGAAAGCGGGTTCGAGGGCAGGACTTGCGAATGGTCGCCCATTCGCGATCAGCAGTGGGATCGGTCAATTGGCGTCTTTGGCTACCCACACCCATCAGCCAACCTCGTTTTTCCGCCACTCGTGCCAAGACGAGGTTGAGCGCCTGGCTTCCGGCATGCCCGGCTGTCATGGAACTGATGAAAAGCGGAACCGCAACCTCGGAACCGAGGGCTTGGCTTTGCAATGAAATATCGGCGAAATCGATTTCTGGAAAAGCTTCGTGGATAAGCCGGATGTCGTCGAGTCCCGAGCCGCCCTTCGCCTGCATACGCTCATCGAGCGCGAGCCGGATGTGATCGGCTTTGCGGGTTTCGAAGAGCTCGGGGTTTTCTCCTACGATCGACATCTAATGATCTCTACCCGTTACAGTCATTTGCAGGCGCTCCCCACTTGTAGAGGAGCGCCTTCACGCGCCGACTTTCAGCGCGGGGTTTCGGTGGCTCTTACGCCATGGCTTGCTTAACGAGAGCTGCGAAACCAGCGGCATCACGCACCGCCAAGTCCGCGAGGACTTTGCGATCCAGAGCGATGCCTTTCTTGGAGAGAGCATTCATCAAAGCCGAGTAAGTCGTGCCGTTCAAGCGAGCCGCAGCGTTGATACGAGTGATCCAAAGCGAGCGGAACTCGCGCTTTTTCACCCGACGGTCGCGATAGCTGTACGCCAACGCACGATCGTTCTTTTCTCGGGCGTGAATGTAGGAACGGCTATTTAACGAGTAATAGCCTTCGGCTCTCTTCAATACCTTTTTACGACGACGACGAGCGGTAACGCCTCTTTTTACGCGTGCCATGCCCTACCCCCTTAGAAATTCAAAAGACGGCGCGTTTGGTTCATATTCGCGCTGTGAACGTAAGCCGTTTTGCCGGCCTGACGTTTGCCTTTAGACTTGTGAGGGCTGAGCAAGTGCCGCATGCCCGTTTGCTTGCGTTTAACTTTGCCGGACGACAAGAGACGCATCCGCTTCTTGGCTCCGGAATGAGTTTTTGCTTTCACGACGTATGACCTTTCTCCGACCAGGCGGCCGACCGTCCATTCGGTCTGCGCTTCGAAGCCTGGGACAGATGTTATGCGACCAAACGAAATGTTGGACGAAGCGAAATGTATATCGTCCGTTATGCGGACAGACAAGCTATTTTCCAAGAATTGTCGCGACTTTAGCTCTTAAACTGAAAGCCCGCCGAAACCCCGATTTGAATCCAAAGGAAATTCAAAGAATACCGCGTAACTAATTGGAATAATTAAGATTCCTCGAAAGTTTTAATTCGGCAGGAAGGCCGCCGGCAAAAGAAGCAAAACCATCAAACCAATGAGAAAAAGAAATATGCGCAGCACCGACATCTCCCCCCTTTTTCCACCCGTCAGAACGCAGGCTGTATGCGACACCGGCGCTGCCAACTCAAGTGACCTCGATTCGAAAGCAAAAAGTTCAGGAATGACGCAATCGCCCAAAATGAAAAGGTGGTAGCCTTTCCTCGTCGCAAAGACCACCACCTTTCGAAAAGCGGAATCGATTTACGAGTTCTTTTATTCCGACGCCTCGCCGTCCGCTTCTTTTTCGGTTAAGGCGTTCTTTTCTTGCTCTTTGAGCTCTTTGATCTTGGCCATATCAGGCGCCAGCAGGACGAACACCTGACGGCCTTCCATCTTGGGCTGAACCTCGATGATGGAGATGTCTTGAAGGGCATCGGTCACTTTTTTCAAGAGTTCCAGACCAAGCTCTTGATGCGCCATCTCACGGCCGTAGAAACGGAGGTTCACTTTGACCTTGTCGCCGTCGAGCAAGAAGCGGCGGGCATGGCGCATCTTCACTTCCAAGTCGTGCTGATCGGTTCGAGGTCTGAGCTGGATTTCTTTAATCGTGATAACCGTCTGTTTCTTCCGAGCTTCATGCTCCTTCTTCTTCATTTCGTATTTGTATTTGCCGTAATCCATGATCTTGCACGTCGGCGGTTTCGCCATCGGCGCAATCTCAATGAGATCAAGGCCTTTTTCTTCCGCCATCCGAAGGGCTTCCGCGGGCGGAAAGATTCCCAGCATCGTGCCGTCCTCGTCGATGACGCGCACTTCAGGTGCACGAATTTCCCGGTTCACACGCAGGCCTTCGCGGCCTCCGCGCTTGCCACCACGATCAAAACCCCGACCGAAATGTCGGCCGCCTCCGAAAGTGCTAATTGCTCGCCTCCTGGTTTATGTTTGCTTTCTGATCTCCCCCTTGCGCGTCTTCTTTTTTCGCAAGAAGGCTCGTGAGCTCCCGCTCACGGATTTCTTTCATCAACGCATTCATGAAATCCGCGCCCGAGAGGCCGTTAATGTTCTGGCCGTCTCTGAGACGCACACTCAGCGTCCTTTGCTCGACCTCGGCGTCGCCGATGATGAGCATGTACGGAATCTTCATCAATTGCGCTTCGCGGATCTTAAACCCAAGCTTCTCGTTGCGCGAATCCCATTGCGCGCGCACGCCGAGCGAACGGAGTTCCTTGAGGAGCTCCTCGCAGTATGCGTTCTGTCTCTCGGTCACATTCAGGATCGCCACTTGCACCGGTGCCAGCCACGTCGGGAAATGTCCGGCACAATGCTCGATGTAAATTCCAATGAAGCGCTCGAGCGATCCCAAAATCGCGCGATGGAGCATCACCGGCCTGTGAGGCGCGTTGTCTTCGCCGATGTATTCGAGACCGAAGTTCTCCGGCATGTTGAAATCGACCTGGATCGTTCCGAGCTGCCAGCTCCGGCCGATCGCATCGACGAAATGGATTTCAACCTTGGGACCGTAGAACGCCCCTTCCCCGGGGCTGATTTCAAATGGAATTCCCAGCGCGGTAAGACCGTCTTTCAAAGCGTTTTCGGCCTTATCCCAAATTTCGTCGGAACCCATGCGTTTTTCCGGACGGGTCGCGACGAAGACTTTAAAGTTCGGCATGCCGAGCTTCTTGTACACGCGGTCGGCCATCGCCATGAAATCGCGGATCTCGTTCTGCATTTGATCCGGCGTACAGAAAATATGGGCGTCATCCTGGCAGAACGACCGCACGCGCGTCAGCCCGTGCATGACGCCTGAACGCTCATAGCGATGCAAGCGCCCGAAGTCCGCAAGGCGGATCGGAAGCTCCCGATAAGAGTGTCTTTCAGCCGCAAACATCAGGCAGTGACCGGGACAATTCATCGGCTTCAAGCTCGATTCGACATCATCCTTGTCCACCACCTGCGTGAAGTACATGTTCTCGCGGTAGTTCTCGTAGTGTCCGGAGGTTTTATAAAGCTCGACGTTGTACACTTGCGGGGTAATGACCTCCTCATACCCCGTCTCGTGATACATCTCGCGGATGAAGTTCACGAGCTGGTTATAGATCACCGAACCCTTACCCGTGAAAAACGGCGCGCCGGGCGCATAGTTATGGAAGTGGAAAAGCCCCAATTCCTTCCCGATCTTGCGGTGGTCGCGTTTTTTCGCTTCTTCGAGACGCCTGAGATAAGCCTCGAGATCTTTCTTGTCAGCGAAGGCCGTCGCGTAAATACGCTGAAGCTGCTGGCGCTTCTCGTCTCCACGCCAGTATGCGCCCGCGAGCGAGAGAACCTTCACGGCCTTGATTTGTCCGGTCGACTGCACGTGAGGCCCACGACAAAGGTCGAACCAATCCCCTTGCTTATAGATGCCGACCGTTTTTTCGCCTTTCGTCTTCAGTTCCTCGATGATCTCTTTCTTGTAGATCTCGCCCATCTTCACAAAGGTCTCGATGGCGCGATCCGCGTCCCAATCTTCACGGACGATCGGGAGATTACGCGCAATGATCTCGTTCATCCGTTTTTCGATTTTCTCGAGATCTTCGGGCGTAAACGGCCGCGGGGAATCAAAATCGTAATAAAAGCCATTTTCGATCACCGGACCGATCGTAACTTTCACGTCCGGCCAAAGTTCCTGCACCGCCTGCGCCATCACGTGCGCGGCCGAATGGCGCAAAACTTCGAGTCCTTCCGGGTTCTTGGTCGTCACGATCTCAAGTCGCGTGCCGTCTTTGAGCTTCGTGCGGAAGTCGATAATTTCGCTTCCACCATTGAGCTTCGCGCCCAATGTGGCCTTAGCGAGCCCCGGACCGATGCGACTTGCAACATCCATCACGGTGGGCTCTTCGGGAAACTCTAGGACGGAGTTATCAGGTAAAATGATTTTTACAGACGTCATTGGATTCGACGACCCATGTCGGGAAGAAGACTCGACCGGCGACAGATCAGTTTTTGGATCAGTTTGAAATTCATATCAGGCTAAAGAACCTATCGGGAAAGCTCAGGAATGGCAAGTCACACTCCTGAAGCCACTATAAACAATAGGGGTGATCTTTGCAACGCATTATGTGACCCTGAGTCACTCCAGAGGGGGAACTTGTCGCACGACAAGTTCCCAGCCAGAAGGCCTTCTCGGATCAATATGTGACGTGATGGTGAATCGCCTCTTCGATACGCGGGTCTTTCACCGGCACGAGCGAATGACGGCTCAGGAAGTTCGTCACGCTCCACAGGAAGAGTCCACCGAAGAGAAGGATCGCGGAAATTTCAGGCCAACCGAAGATCCACTGGCCGCCGTATTTCTCGACATTTCCTCCGACCAAGTTCGGATAGACCATCCAGTGCACGTCGAAGTATTGCATGACGATAATCAACGTCGAAACGAGCACTAAGTGCGCCGGCGTCCGTTTGGCCGCTTTCGGCAACAGGAGAACAAACGGCACAATGAACTTAAAGACCAAGAGCGCGAAAGTCGCCTCCATCCAGCCGCCAGTCGAACGCGAGAGATAGAAGATTGTTTCTTCCGGGAGGTTCGCGTACCAGATCAAGAGGAACTGGCTGAACCCGATGTAGGCGTAGAAAACCGTAAAACCGAGCAGGAATTTGCCCAGATCGTGAAGGTGCTCTTCCGTCACCAAGCCCCGCACAAGCCCCCGCTTCATCATCGCGACCGATAAGATGCAGAGGAACGCGAAGCTCGATTGCGCGAGACCCGCAAAGCAGTAAACGCCCCAGATCGTCGAATACCAGTGGGGAGCCAAACTCATCAGGAAGTCGACCGAGAAGAACGAGTATGACAGAGCCAGGAAGAGTAGGAAGCCGACTGAAAGCCCGACGTTCTTCACTGTATGCGACTCGTCGCCGTCCTCATCCTGTTTCAGCGAGTGCCCCACAATCAGGCGCGTAAACAGCAGCCATCCCGCGAAGAACACGATCGTGCGGATCACAAAAAACGGCATATTAAGATAACCAGTCTTGCCGCGCAAAATCGCGTCTTGCGAAACGATCTCAGGATCCAACCAGATGTACAGATTTTTCGCTCCGAAAAGCAAAACCACGGCGCCGACCGCCGCCATCGGCAAGAAGCTCGTCATCGCCTCGGCCAAACGACGGACGGTCACGCTCCATCCCGCCTTGGAGATGTGCTGGATCGCCGCGAAGAAAATCCCTCCCAGAGCGAGGCTCGTAAACATGAAGAAGCTTGTCAGATACGAGTGCCATGCGCGGCTCTTATCGACGTAAAACGCCGCCAGAAGGCCGATCAATCCGACCGCCATTGAGGCCGCGTAAATCGTTCTGGTCCGCATGCTCGCCGAATATTTTCCCGGCTTCGGATGTGCGGTGACTGCGTGTAATTGAGCCATGGAATCCGTTTCCCCTTTAACAAACTAATTCAAATTCTCAATTCGCTTTTCCGGTGTCCGCGGCCGCGGTGCTTTTACCAAGCTTCTGCAGGCTGCGGATATAGTTCACGATCGCCCAACGATCGTTCTCATCTACGATTTGGTAGGCGTAACTCGCCATCACACCCTGACCGTCCGTGATGATGTGGAAAATCCGCGCGTCTTTAAAATTGATGACCTTATCCGATAGCAAAGTCGGCGGTTTCAAAGCCATCTTCGGCGCGACCGGACCGTCTCCCCTGCCCTCGTACCCGTGGCAAACAGCGCAATACGTGTCGTATTTCTGCCGGCCGATCTTGAGAAGCTCAGGGCTCATATTACCTGCAAACGGGTTTTTGAGGTTTGCCTCGGCCGCTTCAGGATTAAGATGATACGGATAAGGCTTGGCCCCGATTGGGACCGTTCCTTCCGGAGGCAAGCGCACAGCCGGTTTCGTACGCTCGTCAGGATGGAAATCCTGCGGCTTGAGCGCCGGCTGTTCCATCATGTCTTGAATCAATTCGACGTTCGGCTCCTTCCGCAGGCCATCACCCGTACAACCGGAAAGCACCGCCACCGGCAACAACGTCGCAATCAACTGTCGGAAGCTCATCTTCTGCATCATTCTCAATACTCCGAAATATGACGGACTTCTTTCGCGCCGACCTGTCTGAGCAATTGCTCGGCTCTTCCGGTATCATAGTTTTCTTCGGTTGACGGAATGAAGATCGCGAACTTGTGGCTCGTCAAATCGGGATCAATGATCGGCGGATCGACTTTCGGAAGCCCGCAGAACGCAAACAACGCGATCACCGATGAAAGAGCGGCGAACAAGATCGTCAGCTCGAACATAACCGGAACGAACGCCGGACCCGAGAAGAACGGCTTACCACCCACGTTGATCGGCCAATCGACGGCCGACGTCCAATACGTGAGGGCCAAGCCGCTCAAGAGTCCCGTGGTTCCCATGATGAGCGTCACCCACGGAATTTTCGAGCGCTGAATACCGATCGCCTCTTCGAGCCCGTGGACCGGGAACGGCGTAATGGCGTCGAATTTCTTGTACCCGGCCTCACGCACTTTGCGCGCGGCCTCGACCAATTCGAAATCGTCGTACCAAATACCTACGACACCGCTTACTCGCTTCGCCATTTTCAGTGCCCACCTTTCGCTGTTTTACCCACGTGCAAGACAGGCTTCACTTCGGCGATCGAAATCGCCGGGATCACGCGCAGGTAAAGAAGGAAGATCGTGAGGAACATACCAAAGCTACCCATCAAGACCGCCGTGTCGAACCAAGACCAAGCGTACATACCCCAGCTCGAAGGCAAGAAGTCACGATGGAGCGAAGTCACCGCGATCACGAAACGCTCGAACCACATCCCGATGTTCACGAAAATCGAAACTACGAACATCACCGGGATCGAACGGCGGAACTTCTTGAACCAGAAGACCTGCGGGATGATCACGTTGCAGGTGATCATGATCCAGTACGACCACCAGTACGGACCGAACGCGCGGTTAATGAAGGTGTACTGTTCGAACGGGTTACCCGAATACCACGCGATGAAGAACTCGGAACCGTACGCATAACCAACCATCAAACCGGTCGCCATGATGATCTTGTTCATGGCTTCCATGTGGTCGAGCGTGATGTAGTCCTTGAATTTCGGGAAACCGATACGGACCAGTGTCAGCAACGTGACCACCATACCGAAGCCGGAGAAGATAGCACCGGCGACGAAGTACGGCGGGAAGATCGTCGTATGCCAACCGGGCAAGTTCGAAACCGCGAAGTCGAACGAGACGATCGTGTGAACCGACAAAACGAGCGGAGTCGAAAGAGCCGCGAGTAGCATGTAGGTCATTTCATAATGGCTCCAATCGCGAGCCGAACCGCGCCAGCCCAAGCTCAACGCGCCGTAAATCAACCGGCGGATTTTCGTTTTTGCGCGGTCACGAAGGGTCGCCAAATCGGGAATCATACCGACGTACCAGAAAACAGCCGACACCGTCGCGTACGTCGAAACCGCAAAGACGTCCCACAAGAGCGGCGAGCGGAAGTTCACCCAAATGGGGCCACGTTGGTTCGGATAAGGCAGCAGCCAGTAGTCAAGCCACGGACGACCCGTGTGAATGAGAGGGAAGATACCGGCCGTCATGACCGCGAAGACCGTCATAGCTTCCGCGGAACGGGCGATCGACGTCCTCCACTTCTGCCGGAAAAGGTAAAGGATCGCCGAAATCAGCGTGCCGGCGTGACCGATACCGATCCAGAAGACGAAGGTCACGATCATCGTTCCCCAGGCCACCGGGCTGTTCACGCCGAGAAGACCCATCCCCACACTGACGATAATCGCCACGTGGATAATGTAGAAGATGAACAACGCTTTCGCGCCGAAGAAAAGCGCGAACCATCGTTTGGTCGGGAACGACTCAACCGGACTACAAATATCGTCCGTAATATCCTTATAGGTTTTCTCGCCCAGAATCAGGGGCCGCCTTGAGACCTGACTCATACCTGCATACCTTCCGCTTGATGATCATTCACCTTCTGTCCATGGTGAGACCCTTCTCCGTGAGAAGCGTCCCGTTCCGCGTTGCGCACGCGACTCAAATAACGAACGCGCGGCTGCGTGTTGACCTCTTCGAGCAAGCGATATGCGCGTCTCTCTTCAAAGAGCTTACGCACTCTCGATTCGGGATCGTTGAGATCGCCGAAGACGATCGCGTTCGTCGGGCACGTTTGCTCGCATGCCGTTTGGATTTCACCATCCGCGACGCGTTCAGGTTTGCCTTCCTTGCCAATCCCGGTGGTGACGCTACGGATGCGTTGGACGCAGAACGTGCACTTCTCCATCACACCGCGAGTGCGGACCGTGACATCCGGGTTGAGAGCCATGTGCAACGGAGACTCGATTTTCTTCGTGTAGTTAAACCAGTTGAAGCGGCGAACTTTGTACGGACAGTTGTTCGCGCAATAACGGGTTCCGACGCACCGGTTGTAAACCATGTCGTTCAAGCCTTCATCGCTGTGAACTGTCGCAAGAACCGGGCAAACCGTTTCACACGGCGCATTTTCGCAATGTTGGCAAAGCACGGGTTGGAAAACCGCTTCGGGCTCTTCGGGAGCGCCTTTGTAGTAGCGGTCGATACGGATCCAATGCATCTCGCGGCCTTCCATCACGTAGCGCTTGCCGACAACCGGGATATTATTTTCGGCCTGGCACGCGATCACACATGCGGAGCAGCCCGTGCACACGTTGAGGTCGATCGCCATCGCCCAACGGTGCTTCGTGTATTGGTGCTCCGGCCAGATGGAGAACACGTGATGACGATGGATACCGGATTCAGGATTCTTCTGATAAGCGGCGTTCGTCGTCTCAATGACGATCTGACGGCCTTCCATGGAGTGGTGGCCTTGAGTCGTCACGAGATCGTACTTCTCGCCCGTTTTCTTGAACATCGCCGGAAGGCCCGAGAACTGAACCTTACCGTTCGCGAAGGTCGCCAGTTCAAACGCGTTCACCCCGATGCCCTTAGCGACTTTGCCCGCCTCGTGACGGCCGTAGCCGACCGCGATACTCAAAACTTCATCGTGGAGGCCTGGCTGGATGTGAACCGGCAGCCGGATCGTTTTGGAGCCGACCGTGATATCGATCTTATCGCCTTCGTTTAACTTCTCTTTGCGGGCGGTCGCCGGGCTCACCATGACGTAGTTGTCCCAAACGATTTTCGTCACGGGATCCGGAAGCTCTTGCAGCCACGAAACGTTCGCGTAACGGCCGTCCGCAAGCTGCGGCGTCGAATAGAGCGAGATCTCGTAACCGCCCGAGTTCGCGCGGGACGGCGAAATCGTGCCCTGGAACGTGCGGCTTGCGCTCATCCGATCACGGCGGTCGCCGATTTGAATCACGCCCTGTTGAAGAACAGTGATCCAGAAGTCGTCGAACGACTTACCCCGGCCTTCGCTCGCCTTCGGATAGATGTCGGATCTCCACACGCCGCGTACGTATTCGTGCCAATCGTTCGCCGCTTTCACGCGCGCGGGAGCGTTCGTCGCCTGTTTCGTCCAAACAAGCAGCGACTCTTCGAAGCCTCGCGAATCATGCAGCGGACGGATCGTCGGTTGTTGGATACTGAAGACGCCGGTTTCGAGTTCGTAATCGCCCCAGTTTTCAAGCGACGTGCCGGCCGGGAGAACGTAGTGCGCAAACTTGCCGGTCTCGTCGTTGCGGTTTCCGGTGTACACGACGAGGTTCACTTTCTTCATCGCTTCCACGAACCCCGCATCCGGCGGCAAAACGTAAACCGGGTTCAGGTTGTGAATGATCAAAGTTTTGATCGAACCCGCATTCATATCGGCGATAAGCTTCGCGAGTTCCGCCGCCGAACCTTGGCGGGTTTGCAATGTCACGCCGTCGTAATCGATCGTGCGCCCATCATTCCCGAGGAGCGAGTTCAACAGGTTGACGGCGATTTGCACTTCAACCGCGTCCGCCGTCGGAAGACCGCCGGCGATCACCAAGCCTTTTCCGCGATTCGCCCAAAGCTCCTCACCGATTTTCACAAGAAGTTCAGGCTTCATGCCCAAGCCGGCGGCCGCATCCGCTTTCACGAGCGGACGAACAGCGGCCGGAAGAGACAACGCGCCTTTCGATGCGTTCACCACCGATTGAATCAACGCCACGACGACATCAAGTTGCTGCGACGGCTTGATGCGAATGCGGTCGTCCGCGTTGAAGCCGGTCAGCGAAGCCGTCGATTCGAAAACCACGAGACGGGCCATGTCCGGTCCGGGCTTGCGAATCTTCTTCCACTGCTGCATAAACTCAGCCGGCGAAAGATATGTACCCAAGAAGTCGGCATCGATTGAGACGATCATTTTCGCCTGATCGATGCGGTAGCGGGGCATGACGGCTTTGCCATATGAACGGCGTTGCCCTTCGACAACGGCATCGACCGGGAGCGAGTCGTATTGAACCCAGCGAGCGCCGTAAGCGCGACGGAAATCTTCGATCATCGCGCGAGCCGACGGCGAAGGCAGCGTCGACGAAAGGATCGCGACACCGCCGTTTTTCAGTTCTTCGACGATTTTCGCGTCGGCATCTTGCCAATTCGTGCGAACCGCCTCGCGGTTCGTCCGTTCTTTGTTCAGCAAGTTGCGGACGGGATTCCGCAGCCGATCCGGATCGTAGAGAGCCAGAACCTCGGCGTGCGTGCGGGCGACAAGGCTGCCCGCGTTCATCGGATGTTTGGGGTTACCTTCAAGCTTAATCGGACGCCCTTCAAGGGTTTTTACAAGAAGCCCGTAACCCTCTACTCCGTCAAACCAGGTGCTTGCATAAAAATCAGGCACGCCCGCAGTGTAACCTTTGGGAGCTTGGGCGTACGGAATGATGTGTTGAACCGGGCGGCGCACACAAGCCGTGGTCGCCATGGCAATGCTGGCGCCCATGAGCTTCAGGAATTCCCGGCGCGCCAGACCGTCCTTGCCGTCTTCTGAAGACAAAGGCGACGAGAGGAACTCATTTTCAGCACGTTTGGCGAATTCGGCATCGCCATAGTACTGCTCAAGGCTCAGCCAGAACTCGGGACCATTTTTAGCTTGGGTTTGCTTTTGATCGTTCATCATATTCAGAGTCCGCTCCAGAGAGACATTGGTTCGATGCCATCAATAATGACAAGTCGAGCAATTCACGGGCGCCTGGTTCTCAGGTTGGCGATGGCATTCCACGCACCAGCCCATGGACAACGATGAATACTGATAAAGCGTCTCCATCGACTCCACGGGGCCGTGGCACTTCTGGCAAGCCTGAGGCGCGCCGAAGCGATCCACGTGAGCTTTGTGATTGAACTTCACGTGGTCGGGCAACATGTGCACCTTCACCCAGGGGATGGGCTGATTATTGTTGTAGGCGTCAGCCAGCTTCTGGATCGCCGGCTTATCCGTTGCGACCACGAGATGGCAGTTCATGCAGATGTTGAGGGACGGAACCGGCGAATGAGCCGAGCGTTCAACACCCGAATGGCAGTAAAGGCACTGGATTTGGTATGTGCCGGCATGCAACTCGTGCGAGAACGGGATCGGCTGTTCAGGGGCGTAGTTCTTGTTGTAGCCGATCGATCCCCACTCGCAGCCCGTCAGCCCGAAAGCAGCGAAAAGCATTAATACGGGGATTGTCATGAGTTTGAAGCTCCATCCGAAGAAACCAAATTGATCGCGTCCCTTTGAGGGCGCCGATTGAATCGGACCGAGAGTCGCTTTCTCAGCCGATTCGTCCAGGAGAGATTCCATACGACTCCTCACTCAAGTTGCCATTCGACGTTGCCGATATCGAATTTTTAAGTTGGCTCAAGTCTCCTAACTCATCAATTTCTGGCAATTTGGCAAATATTTTCTGAGAAGCAATTGAAAATGAACTCCGCGCAGGCAATTCGCTGCTGCGACGAGAAGCAGGAACTTTTCCCCTCCGCAACGTTCAACTGCTTAAGACGCAAGCAGCTGATCGTTTTGGAGGGGATCTTTGCAAGAGCTTTACAAGAACCGGAAAACCGCAACAGTCGCGCTTTTCACGACTGTTACGGCCGATCACCGTGGCGAACAAACCGTACGATAGCTCGGCGACCTCAACCCGCCAACTTCTTCGCCCGCACGTGCTGAACGTAAAGAACGTAAGCGAGGTAAATGAAATTGAGTATCACAAAGCCAGCCACGTATTGAACCCCGCCAGCACCGAAACCATACGAATGGAGGCCCGCACCCAACACGTAATTGACCCCGTACCAAGCCATAATCACCAGACTAAAGGCCACCACCGAGCCAACCAACAACCCGGTGTTTTTCACCCAACCGATCAAACGACCATGGAGAAGCGCGATATAGCCCATGAGCGCAATAAAGGCCCACGTCTCTTTGGGATCCCATCCCCAGAAGCGCCCCCAGCTGTAATCAGCCCAAATTCCTCCTAAGATCGTTCCCGCAGCCAAGAGAACCACCCCAATTTGGAGCGTGCGATAGACGGTCTGCACAATGGCGCGCATGCGATCCGAAGTGGGACGCTCCCCAACCAAGATGAAGCCGAGCCCAATATTACTCAGTCCCCAGGCAAGGAAAAACGCCGAGTAACTGAGAGTGATTGTCAATACGTGCACCGTAAGCCAAAGATTGCTGCGAAGCACCGGCTCCAGCGGCTGGATACTGCGATCCAGAATTGTGGGAGCCATATCAGCGACGATCAGACAAAGAACCCCGACCGCCGTCCCCGCCAAGAGAATGAAGCGGCGTCGGTAAAGGGCCTCAAAAATCGCCGCAAAAAGAACCGTTCCCCACGAGACCCAGACAACCGATTCATACATATTCGAAACCGGTGGCCGGCCCGTGAGATAGATCCGCAAACCGAATCCATACGTATGAAGGAGAAATGCCAGAACCGTCAGCACCCAACCCGCGCGATAAAATCCCAGCCCGATTTTCGACGTTCCCAAATGCCAAGCATAAGCGAGTACCACGCCGCTCAAGAGATAAAGAATCCACGTGTACATGAAAGGATGGAAGGATCTTTCATGCACTTCCACCGCAATCACTCGGTCCGCCGGATACAGCGCGGGGTTTTCCGCGCGAGCCGAAGCTTTGAAGTTCTCCACCGCTTCCGAGAGGGACGGCCCGCTCTCATTGTCACCCGGAGCAACTGGTATATCTTCGTCAGCCGGCAGACTGCGGACAAAGGCTTTGATGATTTCGCCGAATTTATCTTGGAGTTCGCCTTGGAGTTCCGAGACCGAAAGCCAACGCGCAGCCTCTCCGTGGGGATCATCCGCCAGCCGCGAATCATCCCCAGCCCGCGGCGGCACGACGCGAATACCGTACCCATTCTTAATCGCCTGATACATCCCCAACTGGTTCTCAAGCCTTTGAACCGCCTGAAAATACGGCGAAAGCTTTTGCTTCGTCGCTCGAAACGAATTGAGCTCTTGAAAAACGAGAGACGTGCGCGGGTTGGCGAAAAGCTCTTCCGGAGAGAAGTATTTTTCTTCAGCCGGCAGATCCAACGAATCCTTGAGCCCTTTATGCGTGATCTGGACAATTTTTTGCGTGTCCCAATACCGCGGGATCAGCATCCACGTCATCACGATCTCAATCGCCGGACGCCGTTCCCCCTTGGGCGTCTTATACGTTTCGTAACCGTAAACGAGCTGCAACGTTTCGCGCGCCAGCGTGTCGAGCGGCTTCACCCGCCCCGCATCTTGGACGGGTAAATAGCGAAGCGGATCGCTGCCTTCAGCCTTCGCGTGGCCGACGGAGTGAAAAAGCGAAAAAATCATTGTCGCCGCAATCAAAACCCGTCGCAAACCACGATGAGTGAAACCGGATGTCGTCGATACGTATTGGGAACTCATTATGCCACCCCCAAGATCTATGCGGCTCAAGCGGCGCTTTGCGCTTCGGCCTTCGCGTTCCGGCGCTTGGTCTTTTGCTTAAAATAGAACAAGTGGATGGAACCGAGAACGATCAGCGCGGAGCCCAAGTATTTGAACCAACGCCCCGGGTCCCAGTTCACGGAGAAAACCGAAATCGTCGGCCTTCCCTCCTCGTCTTCACTGAAGCTCGCCTGATAAAACGTGTAGCCATTGTGATAGAGCGGGGCATTCATCGAAATAACCCGCTCACCCACTCCCGGCACTTCCACCACACTCTCATAGCTGGCGGCTCTCATGGAGCCGGGGTAACGCCCGATCCGAAAATCTTTAAGCGTCACGGGAAAACCGATGTCCGTCCGCGTCCGACCATAGGTTAAAATGTAGACCGCCTGGTCGGTAAAGAGCTTGAGCATCGAGTTCTCTCCCACCCAATACTCTTGCCCCTGATATTTCAATTTGATCGCCGCCATCGTCATCGGAGTTGCAGCTTCGGTCGGCTTGAAGCTGATTTGTTCCTCGGCTCTCGGGACGTACTTCAGAATGCGGAGCACAAGCCCCATCCATCCTGTGTCGACCGTATCGCCGGACCGGACCCGCCCCCGCTTCACTTTGCCCGGCTCGCGAGCCGTATGAATTTCATATTCAACGACGTCTCCTTGAGGTCTGAGAACAAGAACATTCCGCCCTTTCGGCGGAGTCACTTTTTCCTGAGTCAGAATGACCTCCGCCGGCCCTAAGTTTTTCGATACATCCCGCCCAGACGCCGGCTGCACCAGCCACTGAGTTAAGCTCACGCGGTCGTTTTGAAGCTGGAAGCGAATCCCCGCCCCCGCGTTTTCGCGCGAACTTTCGACGATCTTCTCTTCGCGGAACGCGTAAGGATAGTAATCAATGACGTAAACGCTCCCGCCAGCAAGAGGAAGCTCAAACGGCTTTTCAGCCGTCGGGCGGTTTAAGAAGAAATCGACTTTCGCTTCGCCGACTTTTCGGAATCCCGAATCGTCCCCGAGAGACGCATAAGCCGCGATTACCGTATCTTCGTTCAAGACGAACTGGGAACTCTGGCCGACCGCGAGACTCATCGTGCCATCGAGCCCGAAGTACCTCGTTAAGACGGAACCGATGAGCAAGATCACAATGCCAAGATGCGCCAGAACAAAACCAATGTGTTTTTCGCGCCACGGCCAGCGATCCACCATCACTGAAATGAGGGAGATGGCGAGCGCAATGAGAGCGCTGTACATCCAAACAGAATGATAAACGAGCTTCTTAGCGGCGACCGGATCGTTGTACTTGGCTTCAACGAACGTGCCCCAAGCGGTCAGAGCGGCGATAATCACGATGATAATGACACCGAGTTCAATCGAAGCCAAAAATTTCAAGACGCGAGATTTCTTGAATGCCACTGTGCTCCCTTTTTCGGATTCGGCGCGAGGATAGACTGGGACCCCGCAAACATCAAGCATTGGTTCCGCAGTATTCCGAAACCTAGTTTCGAACCCTGGTGTCAGACTTCTTGTCAGCCGTTCAGCTTTTATTCGGCCGTCGACGTTTCATTCGAACTTTTCCCGGCCCTCCGTTTGCTGAAACCCTGACAAAGGGGGACGCCTTAAAACGTGAATCATTTTGAGGCGAAAGTGGGGGGAAAGAACATGAAAGAGCTCATTTCTAAATTCGGAGTTCTCGTCGCAACTCCGGTCATCCTTGTCGGCTGCGGCGGATTCGAAACCCTGGATCAAAGCGCAAAACAGGCCCTGATCTCGACGACACCGGTCTTTCAACACACGTTGATCACGCGTCGGCATACCACGGGTACCATCGCCCCCTCTTCATCCCTTGATCTTCCGGACTATCTCATCGATCCCCCGTCTTCCGGCGACCTTCCGGACTACCTCATCGACTCTCCGGCCTCTTCATCTCCGGGATCCGCGTCTTCTCCGGTCACAGACTTCGCTCAAGTGTCTTATCTGTGCTCAAGAAACCGGACGCAGACGAATAACGGCATCAACCTGAAAGCGGCGACCTCGCTGGAAATCAAAGTCTCGACACCCAAGTCGTGCGTGATTAAAGACTCGCCGAGCTTAGGGATCCAATCTCTTCTCTTTAACGAGAAAAAGCTCAATGTCGGCGCCATCGCACAAAAATGCCAGATCAATCTAGACTCGGCCACTCTGGTCAGAATCGACGTCGTCGGTGTCAAAGGAAGCAAAAAAGCTACACTCGGCTCCGTTTCGTACTCACCCAAAAAGGGTTCGGCGAACAAAATCGAAATCCTTTACGATACAAACGAGACACTCCCGGATTATCTGCGGGATGACGATCCGTGCGATCGCCGGGCGAGCCCGCTCGTCGTGCGCTTGTCGGAAAGCGTGGTTCCCTCGGCGATCGAACTGACCGCTCCGCTCGACGGCGTTCTCTTTGATATTCTCGGCAAGCGCTCGAGCCCAGCGCCTTATACGCCGAAACAAGTCTCTTGGTTCACGCCCCGGAGCATGCAGCACCACTACTTCCTGGTGAAACCGGACCGGAACGGGAATGTCA
The DNA here is from genome assembly GCA_937927435.1 of uncultured Bdellovibrionales bacterium. Classification (GTDB taxonomy): domain Bacteria; phylum Bdellovibrionota; class Bdellovibrionia; order Bdellovibrionales; family JAMPXM01; genus CALBDW01. The sequence goes on along the minus strand of CALBDW010000143.1, from coordinate 41,404 downwards.
ACGGGATCGACGAGCTTTTCGGCGACAACACTTTAGGTCCAGATGGAACCTTTGCCTCCAACGGCTACGAAGCTCTCCGCAAATATGACGGGCGCCGCAGCGACGGCACTTATCGAGCCGAGGCGATCGACGGCTACATCACGCCCAAAGACGACATCTATCGCGAACTCCGTCTGTGGCAAGACGCCAACCTCGACGGCGTCGCTCAGAAATGGGAGCTTTACTCTCTCGAGGAAAAAGGCATCGTGCTGATCGACCTGAACTACGACCCGAACTACGTCGAAGTCGACCAGTATGGAAACGAGACGCGCATGAAATCCGTCGTCCAAACGCTCGACGGACGCCTGCACCTGATTTTCGACCTCTGGTTCAGATATCTTTGATTACGTGTGGCCGGATCCAGCCTCAACGGACCTGAACAGACCGCGCATGATTAAAAGGAACCGCGTTTTGAGCCCCTGGGCGTGCGACTTGCGCCCCTTGCTGCCCCCCGCTCAACTCAATTTCGTTCGCACCGGTTTCGGTCTCCGAAACCGGCTCCACCACACTCTTCCGACCGGCTAGCGAGCTCATGGAGTCTGAACTCAGCGCCAAGACAGCAACGACAAACGCAGCAAAATGAATGGCGACCGTCGGATAGAGAAAGCGGTTCACCATGATGACTCTCCTTCAATTTTGAGAATTGGCGAACCGCAAGGACTAGCACCGGCTCTCAACACCGGTCAAATCGTCATGGCGCAGCCGTTCATCGCACACCTAAAGTGCCTTAAGAAACGTCAGGCAGCGCGTTGTAAATCGTCGTGATAGCCTGGGAGAGGCGATCCTGCATCGCCCGCAAACGGTCTTCGAGCAACCTCTTCGTCTTTTCGTCCATATAAAGAGCGCGATTCAATTCAACTTGAATCGCCTCTTGGCCCTCCTGCGGACGGCCATAAGTTTCCGTCACACGCCCGCCCTTATAGGGCCAGTTATATGCGACAGAAAATCCCGCTTCCTTGTAGGCCCGGATCACGAGATCTTTGAACTCGGGAGATGCACTTTTTCCATCACAATCACTAACGACGATGTCCGCCCGTCTTTCTCCCGGGTCGCGATGCTCCTGCGTCCCCACGGATGGCATGCTGTGTAAATCAAGATGATACGTAATTCTTGCGCCAGCTTGCCGAATTTCCGCCAGCGTCGCCTTCACATTCTCGTGAAAGGGCTCAAAATACTTTTTCACCAATGTGTCATGCACTTCGGGCGGCATGGGCGCCGGCATCAGCTTTTCTCCCGTCGTCGTAATGGACCAATGCAGGCCGCGCGAGAACTTACCGGACGGATTGGGATGCCCTTGAACAGAGTCGCAATCAACATCATCCGGCAAACGGTTCAGATCGACGGCGTACCGATGCCATTCGGTTTTCACGAAAGGGAGATTCAACCGCGTGATCACCGGTTCGTAAAGACGGTCCACGTAACGGTCGACATCGAACATGAGGAGCGTTTCCGGCAGTTTTTTCAGCCAGGGCGTTTCATCCGGCACCCGCTCGCCGGAATGAGGAATGGTCATCAAGAGCGGCTTCCGAATCTTCATTTCCATTTCACATCCTCCTCACGAGTCCGCCGTTGGCCCCGATTTCTTCACTTTGCGCATTCACCCGGCTCCCCTTTTCGTCCGACATGTGATTGGATCGAACTCGGGAGGAAGGAATGGGCGACGGCGCTATGAAAATCTATACGAAAGGCGGCGATAAAGGCAAAACAAGTCTGATCGGCGGCAAGCGGGTTTCAAAAGCGCATACGCGGCTTGAAGCTTATGGGACCGTGGACGAACTCAACAGCGTCATCGGGCTTTTGGCACACGATCTTCGTGACGATTTGGAAAAAGCTGGCCTGAAGGAAGAATCCTCCAGGCTTCTCAAGGAGTTGGCGTCCATTCAAAGTGATCTCTTCGACTTAGGAAGCTATCTCGCGTGCGAAGACGCGGCGATGCGGAACCAATTGCCGGCACTCGACCCGTCGCGAGTCACGAACCTCGAAACGGCGATGGACTCGTTTTCCGCCGAACTGAAGCCTCTCCAACACTTCGTTTTGCCCGGAGGAGCCCGCTCCGCGAGTGTCGCTCACCTTGCGCGAACGGTTTGCCGTCGGGCCGAACGCCTGATCGTTCATCTTGCGGAAACCGAGCCGGAGTCCGCCGCCGAAATTCATATTCAATATCTGAACCGCTTGAGCGATTATTTCTTCGTGCTGGCTCGCCATCTCAATCGCTTGCTCTCGATTGATGAACCGATTTGGATGGGAAAAGACCGGTCATGAAGCTCGTTCACGCGACTCAATCCGACGATCCTCGCTTAACGGAATTCTTCGAACGCCGGGCTTTACCCGGAACGATCGACTTTTCCATCCGCAGGCCGCGCGGTTTCTTCGAGCACTACCGCCTTCTCTCCGACGACTACCAAACGGTCTGGCTGGAAGACGACGACGGGTCCATCGCAGGCCTCGCCTCCTTGATCTTCAAAGAAGGCTTCGTCCTCGGCGAAAAAACGACATGGGCCTACGCCACCGATCTTCGCGTGGCTCCCACCCGCCGCGCGATCGCACAGTGGGCGCAATACTTCGTTCCTGTTCTCGAGCGCGTGCTCGAAGAGCGGGGCTGCCGCTATATTTTTTCGGCCGTCGCTTTGGGGGACAACCAGGCGACCAACGCGCTCATTCGCCCGACCAGCCACACGCGCCGGAAACTTCCGCGGTATTTCCTCCTCAACCGCTTCCGCGTCGTGGTTCTGCACGGGCGGATTCCGCTCTCGAGCCGGCCGCTTCCCACGATCCGGCTTTCCCCGCTCGCCGAAAACGAGCTCGAAGAACTCTGTACCTACCTGCGTAAGCAAGCGGCGCAACGACCTCTGGCACGCGTGCATACCCCCGAAAACTTTCTGGGCGAAATCGGGCGCTGGCCCGGTCTCAGCCTTTCAGACTTCCGGATCGCCCGCGATTCGAAAGGAGCCATCCGCGGAGTCGCAGCCCTTTACGATCCACGCAACACGCAAGTTCTTACGCCGCAATCTTATCGAGGCTTCGCACAAACCGTGCACCAGCTTCTGCAAGTGGCCGGTTTCTTCCGTTTGGCGCGGCCGACACCGAAGCAAGGAGCCCCTCTGGAAATGAAATTTCTGAGTTTCCTCTCCTGCGACAGTGAGGAGATCTTCTTCAGCCTCGTCGACGATGCCTTTTCGCGCCTGGCCCCGCGTGAGCTTTTGGCGTACCTGCATTTCCGTGGCAACTGGCGGACTCTTCCTCCGCCCTCGTTCGTTTCCACCAGCTTGCCGTTCGGATTCTATCAAGTCCTCACACCGACGATGGAGCCCGCTCCGTGGCCGAATCTGGGACTCCAGCATCTACCGCCCGAGTTCGAAGGCGCGTGGTTGTGAGAACGACCAGGCTTGCGCTCATGAGGTCGTTATCTCAGGCTTCTTGCGTGGACCTGGAACAACTTGTCGTGCGACTGCAGACGGTGATGAGGTTACCGACGGTGTAACCCACGACAAGTTGTACCGGGTGCCGATAACGGGAGGCACGAGACCATGGCACCCGAATGAAAAAAACAAAGCGCCTCGAACACTCCCGCTCCCCTCCTATACGAACCGCGAGTGTCAAAGGCGCTATCCACCGAGGCGCCGCGTTTACAACTTAACACCGCGACTTAGTCGCGAAGAGATCAATTCAACGTGCCGGTTTTCAAGTTCTCGAGCTCGTTCCAAAACCAAGTCAGCATCGGATCGAGCTCGATCGAGTCGAGGGCTTCGAGGTCTCCGGTACCGATCATGCGGTAATCAGAAACCCGGAGAGCGCTCGCCGGACCGATATTGATGAAGAGTTCAACGCCGTTATCGATGTGAAGCGACGAGACGATGCTCTTGAGATCCATCGACGTGCTCTTAAACGGCTCGTAAATTCTCATCCCCTGGTCGTTCGTCGTCGACACAAAGGCTCCGTACTCCGTAAGCGAAAGACCGCTCAAAATCGGAACCGGTTGAGCCACGACAGGCTGAACTGGTTCAACTGGACGTAAGGCTGTAACCGCTTGCGAAGTCCTGATCATCTCCTCGAAGCTCAGTTTACCCGCGGCCACCAGCAACGCCGAGTCGCCGTTAGTATTCCCGACGAGGAAGTCGGAAGCCCGCTGCGTTCTCAGATAACGGTCGTAAAGGCCGACTTGAACGATCGCAGCCAGCAGACCTTTCAGCCCGATATTTCGGAAGAACTGTTCATCGTCGGCCGTGATTAGAGACATCAGGTTAACGCTCTTTTGTAAACCCAAAGAATCGAAGACCGACTGGGCTTGACGGATTCGCAAGGACACTTCAGGAATTCGAATAACACTCATCCGTAAATCAATGAAATCTAAACCGTTTCTGCCTGCGAAAACCACTGCCCGCTTCGTCATTTTTCTTTCCCCCGACTTCCGCGTCTCGTTTAAGTTTGTTTTCCAATTCCCTGACAAGCACCCTTTCCCGCCGCCCACACAAGCCTCCGATTTCGATTTCAAGCGAAATCGACTCGACCCGTTTAAGTGACGAAATTGGGCACTCAAAACCCGTCGAAAGCAACAGGCGTGCCACAAGGCAAATCGGACGAATCCACTTCAGGATGCAATTAAATTGGTTTTGAGGGTTGGCACGAAAACGAAAATGGTCACCCCGGTCTGTGAAAATTTCAGAGCTGTTTGAAAGAATGGCGTAGGCGCCGGGCTGTCGTCGGCGGCTTCGCACAGAATCCCCTCCCCAACCTTAGGCGAGTCCTGCGTTAAAAATCATTTCTTCGATTCGGATGATGCGACTGCTACAATTGAGCTGCGAGTGCATTGATAATTTTCTCGAGATGGCAAGGACTTGGGTGCGCTCGTGGCGTTTTCCTAAGCGGCGGACATTGAAGCGACGAGGGAAGATTCTGGCATCATGAGGTCACAGCTGCCCGTTGAGAAACTGTCGATATTCGCCCTCTTGGTTCTTTTGGGGCTGTTTTTAGGCGATCTTGGCTTGATGTTCGTCCGCGGCGACTTGTATCCGCAGCAACCCCCGCCCGCGCAACCTCCAGCCCGGCCGCCACAACGCCCGAGCAGCGGTTATCTTGCCGTCATCAAAGAACGCAACATCTTTAATTCAGACGGGAAAATTCCGCCCGCTCTCGGCGAAGGCAGCGACGCAAGCACCCCCGGCTCGATGCCCGAGGAGGATCCGGAACCCGTTCCCACGAATCTCGCAATCAACCTCGTCGGAACGATCGTGCACGCGAATCCCGAGCGCTCGATCGCGACGATTCACGTGAAATCCAAGAACGAAGACTATTCGGTAAGAGTGAATAGCGTGATCCCCGACGATCTCGGTACGGTCCTCTCCATCGAGAGACGGAAAGTTGTTTTTAGAAACAAAGCGACCGGCCGACGCGAGTTCGTCGAACTGAAAGAAGAATCGCGGATCAACTTCGGGCAAGCGCAAACGCAAGCAAGACCGGTTCAAAACGGCGAAGTTCTTCAGAAAAGCGAACACGATTTCGAACTCAAACGCCAGGACATCAACCGGCTGACAAGCAATCTGCCCGAACTTTTGCAACAAGCGAGAGCCGTTCCCCGGATGGGCCCTGGCGGCACCATTGAGTGCTTCGCGCTAGCCGAGATCGCGTCAGGCTCGATTTACGAAAAACTGGGGCTAAGACGCGGCGATTGCATTAAGTCGGTGAACGGCGAGCGCGTCGACAGCCCGGCGAAAGCGATGGAGCTTTACAACGCCCTTCGTTCGAGCGCGACAACGATTAATTTGGGTTTTGAACGAGACGGAAAAGACGTCAACAACCAGTACACGATTACGCAATAGAGGATGTGCCGGGCTCCGAAGCCCGCTCAACCAAGGATGGAAGGTGGATCGTATGGGAGCTCTCAAACCAAGAGCCGTACTGACATTAGCCCTCGTCTTCTTGCTCACTCTCCCCGCTCCTCACAGCGGTTGGATTTACGCACAAGAAGAGGAGGACATAGACGCACTCTTTTCGGACGAAGAGTTTGAGGGCGACATGATGCCCGGCACGTTTGAACCGGCCGTAGAGCCGCCGCCACCACCGCCGGCTCCTCCGCTTCCGGACTCGGATTTTAATCCTCCGGCAGGTTTACCGCCGCCGGACGATAGCGGCAGCACCCGCCGCTTCCCGACTCCGCAAAATGGCGGGGCGTCGCGCCCGTCCCGCTCCTCCACCACGTCGGTGCCCACGGTGAAGCCGGCTCAAACGCAAAAAAAAGCAAAGGTGCCCGACATTTCGGAAGCGAGCATCGAAGACATTACGAACGAAAACTATCCGGATTTGATCGAAAGCTTCGATTACCCGAACGCCGACATCACCGACGTGATTCAGGCGATGAGCCAACTCACCGGCAAGAATTTCATCATCGACCCGGGAGTGCGCGGCAAAATCAGCATTATCGCCCCTTCGAAAATCACCGTCGCCGAAGCGTGGAAGGCGTTCCTCGCCGCTCTCGCCGTGAACCAGCTCACGGTCGTGCCCTACGGGAAATTCCTGAAGGTCAAGAGCACGCGTCTCGCACAACGTGACTCGATCGACACGTATGCGGGCGACTATTACCCCAACTCCGACCTCTTGATCACTCGGATCGTCCACTTGAAACACACTTCGGCCGAAGAAGTAAACCGGCGCCTGAAGATCCTGCAATCACGCGACGGCGAGATCGTGGCGTACGAACCGACCAACACTCTCATCATCACGGACTTCGGCTCGAACGTCGAACGGATCATGAAAATCATCAAGGAGATCGACCGCCCGGGCTTCGAAGAGCAACTCGCGGTCATTCCGATCCGCTACGCGCGTGCGAAAGACCTGGCCGACTTGATCAACCAGATCATCAATAAAGACACGTCTATTGGACGTGGTTCCGGCGCCCCCGGCGCCCCGCCGTTCGGCGCAGGTGTTCCCCGTTTCCGCGCGCGTCCCGGCTCGCCCGGCGCCAGCGCACCCGAGGAACTCAGCATCGTGACACCCGATGAACGCACAAATGCCATCATCGTGGTGGGCAACCAAGCCGGCATCAACAAGGTCCGCGAACTCGTCAAAAAGCTCGACTACAAACTCGATCCGGCCGAAGCCGGGGGCGTCTACGTCTACTACGTGAAGTTCGGCGAGGCCGAGAAGATCGCGCAGACCCTCTCCGGCATCGCGCAAACGGCGACCGTGGGAGCGCCTGCCGGGGGGCCTTCGAGCGGAGGAGTCGGGTTTCAACGCCCCGGCGCGGCCGTGAGCCCGCTGGCGCAACAGTCGATCTTCGGCGGCGACGTTAAAATCACAGCGGACAAGAACACGAACTCGCTGGTCATTACGGCGAGTAAAGTGGACTACGAGAAAGTCCTCACGATCCTCTCGCAACTCGATATTCCGAAAGACCAGGTGTTCGTAGAAGCGATCATCATGGAAATGAACAGCATGAAGAACGACTCCTGGCAGCCGAACTATTACGGCTTTTCGGAAAACGGCAAAGGCATCGGCCGTACAGGATTCGTGACGACGGACATCGCCAAGATCCTGAACCCGGTCACCGACTCGGGCGTCATCCTCGGCTTCGGTAGCAATAAGACGGTTGAAGTCGATATCGGCGGCCGCACGATGCAGGTGCCCAACCTCATCTCCTTTATCAACTTGATCCAGTCCACGACGGAGACGAACGTTCTCTCCACGCCCCGAATCCTCGCTCAGGACAACGAAGAAGCCGAAATCGAGGTGGGTGACAAGATGCCGGTCGGGATCGATCAGAACGTCACGACGACGGGCATGACGGCGATGACTCCCCGCTTCGAGGACGCGACGATCAAGCTCAAGATCACACCCTCGATCCGGCCGGATTCGGAGATCGTGCGACTCAAAGTCGAACAGAGCGTGAAACAGCTCTCGAAGAAAGTCGTCCCGGCCGAGAACCTGGCGAAGAACGCCGCCGGGGTCTCCACGCGCGTGATCAAGTCGAATATCACCGTGAATAATGGTGATACGGCGGTCCTCGGGGGTCTGGTGCGCGACGAAGACACCGTTGAAGAGAAGAAAATCCCCCTCCTCGGCGACATTCCGATCTTAGGATGGCTCTTCAAGTCAAAGAGAGTTGAGACAAATAAGGTCAATCTTGTGGTATTCTTAACCCCGAGAATTATCCGCAACGTGGCCGACAGTCACCAGAACCTGACCCGGACCGTGAACGACCGCATCGAATGGATTAAGAAGAACTTCGACGGCCGCGACCCGTACGGCAGCAACATCGACAAACTTCCGCGCACGTCGAAAACGGACGACGAAACGGTGACGCCGGCGGAACCTGCGGTCCCGACGAAAACGAACTGATTGGGAGGGAAAGGAGTTGGCGAGCGTGCAACAACTCGACAGCGTTCTCTTAAAGAACACCAGTCTCACTCAAGAGCAACTGGACAGCCTTCTTTCGCTCTCGCTTGAAGGGGGCGGCACGCTCCGCGACTGCCTGGCACCGAAGGAAAGCAGCTCGGTCGACGACCTTCTGAGCGAGCTTTGCTCGCGGATGGGGATCCCCTATTTGAAAGACATCCCCATCGCAGAGATCCCGATCGACCTGATCAGCAATATTCCGATCAACTACGCCAAGAAACACGAAATCCTCCCCTTCAAGGAAGAAGCGACCCAAGTCATTATTCTCACCACGAATCCGCTCAACACGCGGATCCTCGACGATCTGCGCGTGCTTTTCAAGAAGCGGACCGTGCCGATGATGACGACGAAGAACCGGCTGATCGAAGCGATCAACCGGGTTTACGAAAAGAGCACCGCAGCTCTCCAAGGACTCGACGACATCGAAGAGGAAGATTACGACCTGGACGAGCCGATCATCGACCTCCTTGAAGCCGGAGAAGACGACGCTCCGGTGATCAAGCTGGTGAACACCCTGCTCTTCCGCGCCGTGAAAGAAAAGGCGTCGGATATTCATATCGAGCCGTACGAGAAAGACATGGTCGTGCGGTTCCGTATCGACGGCGTGCTCTTTGACGTCTTTAAACCGCCGAAGAAACTCCAAAACGCCATCACCTCGAGGATCAAGGTGATGGGGAACCTCAACATCGCCGAAAAACGTTTGCCGCAAGACGGACGGATCCCGCTCAAAGTGGGCGGTAAAGACATCGATATCCGTCTCAACTGCGTGCCGACCGCGTTCGGCGAGCGCCTCGTCTTGCGTCTGCAGGACCGCTCGAACGTCATTCTACAGCTCGAGCAGCTCGGTTTCTCCGAGGACAGCCTCGACAAGCTCAACAACGACTTGCTCCAGCGTTCCTACGGCATTCTGCTCGTCACAGGCCCGACGGGTTCGGGTAAATCGACGACGCTCTACGCGTGTCTTTCGAAGCTGAACCACCCGTCCGTGAACATCCTCACCATCGAAGACCCGGTGGAACAGAGGATTCACGGGATCGGTCAGGTGCAGGTGAATTCGAAGATCGGACTCACCTTCGCGGCGGGCTTGCGCGCGTTCCTACGTCAGGACCCCGATATCATCATGATCGGTGAGATCCGCGACCTCGAAACGACGGAACTCGCCATCAGCGCGAGCTTAACGGGTCACTTGGTCTTGAGCACACTACACACGAACGATGCGGCGGGCGCCTTCCCGCGTCTTATCGACTTCGGATGTGAGCCGTTCCTCATCGCGACGTCGCTCATGGGCGTAATCGCCCAGCGGCTCGTACGCGTCCTCTGCCCGCACTGTAAGGCGCCATATAAACCGACCGACTTCGAACTCTCCTCGCTCGGGCTCACGAGAGCCGACATCGAGGGGGGCGACATCCACCGAGCCGTGGGCTGCGAGCATTGCAACGGCAAAGGTTATCTCGGCCGGACGCTGATTCAAGAACTCCTCATGGTGAACGAGGAAATCCGCAGCCTGATCATGCAGAGGAAGGACGGCGGAACGATCAAAAAGGCCGCGATCGCGCAAGGGATGAAAACCTTCCGCGAACATGGTATCGAGAAAGTACTGAAAGGCATTACGACGATTGAAGAAGTTCTAAGCAATACGCAGGTGGATCTCTAAGCAATGCCGTTATTCGAGTACAAAGGCATCACTCAGTCGGGTAAAACCGTACGCTCCACGATCGATGCCGACAACATCCGGAACGCGCGCGCGAAGCTCAAGAAGGAAGGTATCTTCGTCGTCGAGCTGCGCGATAAGGCAAAAGCCAAACAGACGGCCCGGAAAAAGATCTCCACGTCGGGCGGCGTCAGCGTGCAAGACCGCGCCGCCATGACGAGACAGCTCGCCACCCTGCTTAAGGCGAACATTCCACTCGTCGAATCGCTGACGGCGGTCGCGGACCAGGTAGAAAACCCGACCCTGCGTGAAGCGGTCGCGGACATCAAAAACATGGTCAACGAAGGCGCCGCTTTCCACAAGGGCCTGCAAAAATACCCGAAGATCTTTAACAAGATTTACGTCACGATGTGCGAGGCCGGCGAAGCTTCGGGTACCCTTGACGTCATCCTACTGAGGCTCGCCGAATTCACCGAAGCTGAGAACGAACTGAATGCGAAAATCAAATCAGCGATGCTCTATCCGGTGATCATGGTGATTTTCGTCAACATCATGCTCGCTGTGATGTTCATCTTCGTGATCCCGAAAATGCAGGCGGTCTTCGAGAGCGCCGAACTCGAACTCCCCTGGTATACCCAGTTGGTGATCGGAATTTCAGGGTTCATGGTGAACTACTGGTGGGCCATCCTGATCGGTATCGTCGGCTCCGTCTTCCTCTTCCGAAACTGGAAAAACTCCGAATCAGGCTCGAAAACTTGGGACAAAATTGTGCTCAAAACTCCAATCGTCGGTAAACTCGCGCGGATGATCGCCGTATCCCGGTTTACCCGTACACTCGCCACGTTGCTGACCGGCGGCGTTCCGATGCTTCAAGCCATGGATATCGTCAAGAACGTCGTGGGCAACAGCGTCTTGGCCTCCGCGATTGAAGAAGCCAGGAACAATATTAGCGAGGGTGAATCCATAGCGCTTCCATTGAAGCGATCTGGGCAATTTCCTCCCATCGTGACCCACATGATTAACATCGGCGAGAAAACAGGCGAGCTTGAAAACATGCTGACGCAAGTCAGCGATAGTTATGATTTTCAAGTTAAAACTCAGATCAGCGGTTTGACCGCCTTGCTTGAGCCCGTCATGATTATTATGATGGGCGGAGTGATCGGAGTCATTGTGTTTTCCATCATGGTTCCCATGTTTGAAATGGCGAATCTCGGAAGCCGGTAGAGGTCAATGAGGAGTTGAGAATGCGGATGGCACGATTTGCAAAATTGAACGAATTGATGAAAAAAGGCCGCGACCAGCGCGGTATGACCCTCATCGAGATCATGATCGTGATGGCGATCCTGGCCGGTCTCATCGGAGTTCTCGGCACCACCGCGATGAACCAATACCGGAAGTCGCAAATCGAACAGACGAAGATCGCCATGCGCGAAATCGCCAAACAACTCGAAGCTTACAACTTGGCGTGCAATTCCTATCCGACGACCGAACAAGGCCTGATGGCTCTTGTTGAAGATCCGGGCAGCGACGTCTGCCCGAACTGGGGTCCGGACCCCTACTTGAAGAAAAGCCAGTTGAAAGACCGCTGGGGCAACGACTTTATCTACGAATCCGACGGCACCCGCTTCACGCTCATGTCGCATGGAGCCGATAAGAGACCGGGCGGAACCGGCGTCAACAAAGACATCACTTTGGACGAATAAGTTCTCTGAGGGGAACGCTTCGGCCGAACGTTCCCCTCTTTCCCAATCCCACCTCGGACCTTTATTCTTCCGTATTCTTCTGCATTCCCCTGTATTCTTCAGTATTTTTTGATACGCTATTGCTGCTACGACATTCGGCATGGAGGCACGCGATTCAACCCTCACGTCTGAGACAATCAGCGAAAGGATTCACGCTGATTGAAGTCATGCTTGTTATCGCGATCATTGCGGGAATCCTCGCAATCGGCGCCCCTCGTTTATTCAGCTCCAGTTCGCAGATGCGGACGGCGGTGCGCCGGATCGCCGTTATGACCCGCGAAGTCCGGAATTTGGCCCGGCTCACCAATTCCACCATGCGCATCGTGATCAGCATGAACGATGAAAAGGGGCACAGCTATTGGATCGAATCGGCGCCCGGCAACGCCCCCATTCTCACCGAAGAACAGGAAAAAGAACTCGAACGCCTGTCGAGCTTCGCCCGTGAAGAAAAACCGAAAACGAGATTTGAAATGGACACGCGCATCCTTAAAGAACCCGAACGGCTCCCGCGCGGACTGATTTTCGAAAGCGTCGAACTGGCGTCGCGCTCCGAAATCATCACGAGCGGAGCGGCCTTCATTCACTTCTTCCCGCAAGGCTTAAGCGAGGCGGCGGCGATCCATCTTGCAAGCGGAGACAACCACCATTGGACGATCGCGATCAATCCTCTGACCGGACGGGCCGACGTCTATGAGCGGAAAGTTTCGCTTAAGGAGATTCAAGGGCAATGAGACGCGGGACCGGAGACCTCGGCTTCACCTTGCTCGAAGTGCTTGTGGCGACGCTGATCATGAGCGGCGCTGTCATGGTGCTCGCCACCGCATGGAGCGGCAACTTCAACCGCGTCCGAAATGCCCGCATCAACAACAACATTGCGATGCTTCTTGAACGGAAAATGACCGAGTACGAGGTCATGGCGAAAGAAAAAGCCGTTTCCGAAATTCCGGAGGAGGAGGCGGGCGATTTCGGCGTGAAATTCCCAGGCTACCGTTGGACGATGAAATCGCAGCCGTTCGAAATGCCGAACTTAAGCGGTGTTCTGACCGCCCAGGAGGGGGGCGCCAACGAGATGACTTTGATGCTCGTCGACACGATGTCGAAATACATCAAAGAAGCCGTCAAGGAAGTCAGCGTGACGGTTTATTACAAAAGCCGCGGCGGAAAAGAAATCCGCCACACGGTTACTTCTTACTTCGTCGATTACAAGAAAGAGATCCCGATCCCGGGAGTGCCGGGCATTCCAGGCGCGGGAGCCGCGGGCGTCGGAGGGCTCGGCCAGTGAAGCACATCCCGAAGTTTCGCCACGCCGGTTTCACACTTCTAGAAGTGATGGTGGCGCTCGCCATCATGGCGATTCTCTCTCTTCTAACGACACAAGCTATTCGATCCGGAATTTCAAATAAGAATTTGGTGACGAGCGAAATCGATCGCGAGTCACGACTCAACGATGCCCTCCGCATCATGCGCGCGGATATCGCAGCCGCTTTCCATTATCAGGATATCCACTGCAAACTGACAAACGCGATTCAAGCACAACCGACCCCAGGGGCCGCCGGAGGGCCTCCTCGTTCTTCCCCAGGCGCCGCGTGGGGCGTTGAACCTACAGCGACACCCAAGCCCTGCCCGCCCAACTATACCGGCTTCATCGGGAATCCCGATTCCCTCTTCTTCACGACGCTCTCGAACGTGCGAACCATTCGTGACGAGCAAACAAGCGATCAGGCGAAGGTCGGATATTACGTCAAGTCGTGTCGACTTCCGGGCCCGCGCGGTCTCATAACGAGCCAGTGTCTCTTTCGCGCAAGTTCACCCATTCTTGACGATGAACTCGATAAGCCGGGACCAGAGACCATGCTTCTTGAAAACGTGGAAGAGTTCAAACTTCGCTATTTGGGACCAGAGCACCAGGATTACGTGGACACTTGGCGGACAGGCAAAGACGGAAACGACGTGACCCGCGATAAATTCCCTTACGCCGTCGAAATCACGCTCACGGTGCACGACAAAAACAACCCGAAGGACCGGCCCGCGACGCAAACGATCCTCGCGCCCATCCGCTTCGAGAATAATCCGCGTCCGGAACCGAGCCCGAGCCCTGGGCAACAAGGCGCGCCGCGAAGACCGCGTCCCGGAGGTCCACAATGAGGAAATTCCTCGCCACCCTGAAGAACGAGGCCGGGGCCGCGATGATGCTCGCGATTTTCACGGTCGTCATGCTCACCATCATCGCCACCGAGGTGATGTACGAGACAAGCGTCGAGTTCGTCGTGAGTTCCCAGTCGGTCAACCAGGTGCGCGCGCACTACGCCGCCAAAGCCGGCGTCGAACTGAGCCTCCTCAGGCTTCACATTTACCGCAAAGTCGTCGCCGCCCTCGGCGAAACGGCCAACCAGATGCCGATGCTCGATCTGATCTGGCAGATGCCCTTCAGCTGGCCTCCGACCCTCCCGCAAGACATTTCAACCGTCGATAAGGACCAGATCAACGCCGCCGTCAAAGCCAGCTACATGGAAGGCCAGTACGTTACGACGATTGAAAGCGAAAGTTCGAAAATCGACCTGACACTTTTGGCCCTCGAAAACAACGAGCCTATGGTACAACAAACGATCGACCAACTGGTGGGCATCTTCCAAGCCAAGCTCGAAAGCGACGAGGAGTTCGCCGCCAAGTACTCGGGATACGATTTCACCCGCCTGGTTCACAACATCAAGGATTGGGTCGACCCAGACGACGTGCAATCCGGCAACCAAGGAGGAGATGAGCAGTCTTTGTATCAGCACCTGAACACGGCCACCGTGAAGTTTCCGCCGAACCAACCATTCAAGACATTCGAAGAACTTCACCTGGTCGACGGGATGACCGACGAGTTTTACAACATCCTCCTCCCACGCGTGACGATTTACGGGGCAAAGGCGATCAACGTGAAATACGCCTCGCGCGAAGTTCTTAAGGCCGCCTTCGGGCTCACCGAGGATCAAGTAGACCGCTTGATCGAAGAACGCAGCAAGGAAGACACGCCAATCTTGAAAGACGCCGGCAGCTTTCTGGATTTCGTGGCGAGCCTCGGCGTACGAAGGGAAAATCTCATCGATCCGAGGACGGGCAAACCGGCGATCAATATCTTGGTCGAGCCCGAGTTCAACTTCCGGATCATCAGCACGGGAGTTTCGGGCAAAGTTCAGCGCACGATCACCGCGATCGTTTACGATTACGACCGCGTTCTTGCCCAACTAAAGTCGTTTTTCCCGACACCGACTCCGGTGCCGACACCGCCGCCTCCGGGTGGCAATCCGGGCGGTGTCCCCGGCGGACCTCAGGGTGGAGCGACGCCGACGCCGACTCCGGCTCAGCAGCCGAGACAGGTGCCAAACGAAAGACCGAATATTGTCTATTGGAACGAAACCTAAGGCACAGTAGAATTTATTGAGACCGGAGGCCTTAAGCAGCATG
Source organism: uncultured Bdellovibrionales bacterium (assembly GCA_937927435.1). Taxonomy (GTDB): domain Bacteria; phylum Bdellovibrionota; class Bdellovibrionia; order Bdellovibrionales; family JAMPXM01; genus CALBDW01. Next base: position 26,134 of record CALBDW010000143.1, on the reverse strand, counting down.
AAAGTCCTTGGCGTCGACCTCGGCAGTTACAGCATCAAGATCGCGGAGCTCGAGAAAAAGTCGAAGGGCTATGTCTTCACCAATTTCTTCGAGTTTCCGCTCTCGCAAGACCCGAACCGTGACCGGGGCCTCGACATCATCGAGACCTTGAGGAATTTCTCGGTCAATTACGACCCCAACCAGACGCATTGGGTGATCGGCGTTCCCCAAGAACGCGTGAGCGTTCACTTTAAAACGTTTCCTTTCAAGGAACGCACTAAGATCCTGAAAAGTCTGCCGTTCGAGCTTGAAGACGACATTCCTCTCGACGTCGACGACACAGTCTTCGATTTCAAACTCATTCAGACATTGGGACCGAACGCCGAAATTCTCAGCGTCGCCTGCCCCAAGGATTCGGTCGAAGAAGCGCTCAACGTCTGCAAAGACGGCGGCTTCGATCCCGACATCGTCTCCGTCGAAGGGCTTGCTTACGCCAATATTTTCGAAAAGTGGGACGCGTCTCCCCCGGCTCTTCCCCCGAAGGAAATCCCCGAAAGTGAAGAAGGCCAGGCTCCGCCGCCCGCCGCCTCCGCCCATGCGATCCTCCACATCGGGCATTCGCACTCCCTTCTCCTCGTCTACCGCGAGGACGCCTTGGTCGCGACACGGGCGATCCTGTGGGGCGGACGGGACATCATCGACAGCATCGCGCGCGACTTCGGCATTTCTGTCTTCGAGGCCACGAAAACCCTCACATCAAACGGCTTCATCCTCATGAACAGCACGGGGGCGAGCCGCGACCAACTCCGGCTCTCGCAAGCGATTTCCTCGCAGGTGGACCTCCTCATTAAGGAACTCAAGCTCTCCTTGCTCGAGATCAAATCGGAGTTCAATCTCAACTACCGCGAGATCCAGCTCGACGGCGGCGTCAGCCGAATCCAGAACTTGGGCGCGTATCTGACGCAAGGCCTCGAGATTCCCGTGAACGCGAATCTCACGCCATTGCTCGACAAACCGACTCGCTTTGAAGTCACACCGCAGATGGAAGCGGTTGCGGGACCGGCTCTCGGCCTCGCGATTGAAGGCCTAAAGCGGCCGCGCAACCCGGCGATCAATTTGCGCCGCGGAGAATTTGAACGCGAAAACGTCGCGCTCAAACGTTTCTGGGAAAAGTGGCGGGTCCCAGTTCACGTGGCTGTCGCCGCCTTCGTCGCCTTCTTCGTGTATTCGATCGTGAGAGACCAACTCGCTGCAGGCCTCGTAGACGCCGCGGACGAGCAATTGAAGGAAGCCGCAACGAAAGCCGCGAACCTACGCGGAGGACAACTCACTGAAGTCAATATTCAGCGCTACATCCGCACGCAAAAAGACCGTCTGAAAAACCAAGACGCCCTTTCGCAACTGGATGATTACATTTCGGCGGCCGACGTTCTCGCGAAATTATCGGAAAAGATGCCGAAAAACGATCCTAACCAAGGTTACGACGTCGTCTTCCTGGAAATCGACAACGAGGAACTCACGATCCGGGGCCGGGCACAAAGCTTGGCCCAAGTGGTTTTGATCGAAAAAGCTCTTGAAGAAGTCGCCGTACCCGGCTCGGTTGCGAAAATCGGTCCGGGCAATGTGACCGGAGGAACGCCTTTCGGCTACAAAATGAAAATCAGACGCCGCGACTAACAAGGAACGAAAATGGCTTTTGAAGATCTGAAAGATCAACTGCGCGACCAGCTGACTTCGCTCAAGGTGAAGATCCAGGAGAGTTCCGCTTGGAACGAACTCATGGACCGCTACCTTGACTTGAACCCTCCCGTGCAAAAAGCCGTTTTAGCACTCACCGGAGGAATTTTCGCGCTCGTTCTTTTCTCAATCCCCTATTATTTCTTCTCATCTTCGCAAGAGAGCGTCGCTTACTTCGAGGAAAAGAAGCAAATGATGCGCGATCTTTACCGGCTCTCCCGCCGCGTGAACGCCCTTCCTCCGGCCCCGGCCCCTATGTCGGCGGACGAATTAAGATCCGCGGTCCAAGGCATTTTAAACAGCGAGCGGCCATCGCTTTTGTCCGAGCAAATCGTTTCGATCACCGAATTCGACAACACGCGAGCGCAAGGGGCCACTCTGCCGAGGAGTCTCGAGCAAAAAGGCGTCGCCGTGAACTTGTCGCGCTTGAACGTCGACCAAATCGCGCGCATCGGCGGCCGCTTACAAGGCATTCGCCCGACGATCAAAATGACCGGGCTTAAAATCGAAGCTTCGGCCCAAGACCCGCATTACTTCGACGTAACTTACAAGCTTGTCGCGTTCGGCGTCCCCTCCGCCCAAGAATCGTCCGCACCGAACCGTCCGGGGGCGGGCCGACGCCAGTAAAAGAGGAGTCAAGCGACCGTGGGGCAAATCATTCAAGCGATCACAACTCTGTTCGGACACCATAAGTTGAAGATTCTTGCGGTCATCATCTTCGCTTTGCTCTTTTTCGCCCTGCTCTTCCCGCGTACGGATTTAGCCGACCTCATCACAGCACAGATCGTGCGCGCAACAGGCGTCTACATCCAGTTCGATGAACTCGATTTCGATCTTTTGCCGGCACCCGGATTCGAGGCGCATGAAATCCGCATCGAACCGCGCGGCGTTCCTGCTCTCGACGCTGAATCGATCGAAGCGTCGGTCGCGCTCACGAAGCTTTTAGGCTTCAAACTCGGAGCCAACGCATCTATCACGGACCTCTTTAAAGGCAACGTCGATATCACCTATAGCCAAGGCGCCAAAACCCAGGCCGGTTCCCGCCGGGAGGACATCCATCTCCGCGCGGACAACCTCGACCTCGAAGCGTTGAGCAAATACCTGCGCGACGCGGGCATGCTGCCCGTCAAACTCGAAGGCAAGGTGACGACAAACTTGAACGCGAGCGTTGACCCACAGTTCACGGAACAGCCGATCGGCGAACTCAGCCTCGAGGCCCCGAGGTTCGCCCTCCCCGGACAAACCATCACCATCAACTTTAACGGCGTTCCTGTCCAACAACAGCTTCCGCCCCTCAACCTCGGCCGCATCAATATCAAGAGCGCCAAGCTGAACGACGGAGTGCTTGAGATTCAAGAAGCCACGATCGGCGACGCCAAAAGTGACGTGAAAGGAAAGATCAAAGGAACCCTAGGTCTCAGGTTCCGGCGCACGCCGGGCGGCGTCTTTCCGGAAATGACCCAAGCAAATTTCGAGATGGACCTCAACGTGGACAAGAACTTCATGGAACGGAATCAAAAAAGCGTCCTCGGAGGTTTCCTGATCCTGATTCCACCCAACGCGAAACAAGAAACTCCCGCCGGCACCCGTTTGGCCTTCCGAATGAGAATCAACAGGCCCGGGGAGATGCCCACTTTTACGCCGCTCTGAGCGTCCCCTCGCTCAGCAGCTTCAAGCAGCGCATTAAGTCTCTAGAATAACGAGGCTCCCTCCTTCCATAGCCCGCGTGGGAGCCATGCAAAGCCGTGTCATTCGCCAAACCATTTGACCCGGCCTCCGAGTAAGGGCCTAATTTGGGACCAAAACCGGCTGGCGGGTCACATAAATATGCCCTGAAGCCTCATTACGTTTGTCGTCTCGGATGGTAAACGAGACAAGGAGTATTCATGTCAGGAGTTAATAAAGTTATCCTTATAGGTCGTCTTGGTGCGGATCCAGAAATGCGGACCGTTGGAAACGGCGGCACCGTCACCCGCCTTAGCATCGCCACCAGCGAAAACTGGGTGGACAAAGACGGTCAACGGCAAGAGCGCACCGAATGGCACCGAGTCGTTGTGTGGGGCCGGCTAGCCGAAATCTGCGGCAAACATCTCGCAAAGGGACGCCAAGTCTACGTCGAAGGCCGTTTGCAAACCCGCTCGTGGGAAGACCAACAAGGACAAAAGCGCTACGCAACGGAAATTGTCGCCAACACCGTTCAGTTCCTCGGCTCTCCGAGCGAGCGTTCGGCAGAAAGCCAATCGCGCGTTGACGATTTCACTCCCGATTTCGGTCCGGAACCTTCCTTCGACAGTTCCGAAGAAATCCCGTTCTAAGAAGCGAACATCGAATTCAACCAAGCAAAGCGAGGCTGCAACCCGGCCTCGCTTTTTTATCCGTTGAACTCCCGCGCTCACCAGCCGAGAATGTTCTCATGGCGTTCTCAAACAGCTTCAGGTCCGTCCTTCTCTTATCCGCGATTTGCTCTGCGGGTGCACGCCTTACCAATCCTCTGATCGCGAGGAGTTCAATTCCAAAGGGCATCTTTACACGAAGCCCACCCCGAAACCGGCCGCCGTTCCGGAAAGCATGGAATGCGATATCACAAGCGCGGAGGAAGCCATACGGGACGAAGCGGTCCATGTCCATTTTCATAGGGGCGTATCCGACGTGTTAATTTATAAACGCGTGGAAGATGGCACAGTCGCATATTGCCGCCTTCAGTTCCGCGGAACGTTCCCGGCGGATGAAGTCGTGAACGCGGGCAGGCTCCACATCGAGACATTTGTCTCGAACACATCTGGATTATGATCCAGTCCACATTCGAGAAAATGGAGCCAGAAGCGAGAATTCTTTAACATATGGAGTATGCCCGGAGGCTTTATGTTTCGACGGACCGGCTTCTTGCGCACTCTTGTCCCGGCTCTCTTCCTCTTGATCGTGCTCTTCGCCGCGAAGGGCGAAGCCGCTTATGTCGAAAGAGTAAAAGGTAAACAAGTCGTCATCAATAACGAAGACACCGATGTCAAAGTCGGCGAAAAATACTTCGTGGTGATCAACGGCAAACGGCGGGCGGTCGTTCAAATCACCAGAGTCCGCGGCAAAAAATCCGTCGGTGTCATTACGAAGGGGAAGGCCGCGCCGGACGCCTCCCTCGAGCCGGTTCGGAAAAGCCGCTCGTCCGTCGCAGACGACGAGTCGGTGAGAAAACCACGCAAAAGGCGCACGCGCAGCGCGTACGATTCCGATATCGTGGCCATCTCGCCGACGATCATCGGGGGACTCATCGGGTACGCGATGGACTCGCAAACCGTCACGGTCAACAACCGCTCGGTTCCGATGTCCGGCTCCGGGTTTAGCGCCAAAGCTTTCACCGACATGCCGCTTTCCGGACGCTTAGGGTTCATCGCCCGCGGCGGAATCGAACAACTCGAACTTTCGGGCGATGGAGAAAGAACAAGCATCATGTATCTCACCGCCGACGCTTTACTCCGCTACGCCTTCAGTGAAGGAACCTTCGTTCCCTTCGCGGCCGGAGGATTGGGAATCCACTATCCCCTCTCGAAAAGCTCCACGATTCTCGACGAAACCAAAATCGCGATGACGAGCGTTTTCTTCGCCAGTGTGGGCATGAACTACAAATGGATGGACGGCATGTACGCGACCGCGCACGTGGAGTACAGCCTGTTCCCGCCCTCCTCGAGCGTTAACACCAACGTGATCTCCCTGCGCGGCGGCTTCGGTTGGCAGTTCTGACGTACTTATCTTTGCGGGTAAAAAATTTTACGATTGCTAACCCATTAATATCTCAAGGTTTTTATAAGCCCCTCAAAACAGATAAGCTGCACTCGGAATTAATCCGCTTCATCCAACGGACTTCTTTCAGCCGGAGGCTCTCATAGGACTCCGGTTTTTTTATACGTGCGCGACACGGGTCACACCGATAATCCCATTGATCTTCTGAAGATCCTGCATCACCTGCGACAGCTGGTTCGTATCGCGGACATTCACATCGAAAATACAGATCGCTTTCTTGTCCTTAGTGGTCCGGATTTGGGCGTTATGAATATTGATATTGCGGGCGCTGAAGGCTTCGGACATGAGCTTGAGAAGCCCCGGAATATCGTGGCTGATCACGCGTACCCGCACGACCCGCTCGATACCTTCAGGCACTGAACTCACCGTCCACTCGGCGTCGATCCGACGGGCATCTTCGACCTCGAACGCGCGCTCGCAATCGGCCTTATGAATCGTGATACCCCGCCCGCGGGTGATGAAGCCGACGATCGGGTCGCCCGGGATCGGGTTACAGCATTTGCCGAATCGCACGAGCATGTCATCCATGCCGTCGACACGGATGATGGATTTCGCCTTCTTCGCCTTGTTGGCGGCGCTTTGAACGACCCTTTGTAAAAAGGTCGGCTTCTCCTCCTCGACCGCTTTCGCGTCGGGGAAGAACTTTTGGACGACGTCTTTCGCGACCAAGCGACCGAAGCCGACCTGAATAAATAGATCGTCCGCATCGTTCGCACCCAGAGAGCGGAGTTTTTCCTGCAGTCCTGCCGTCTCCTTAAGAACCTTCTGCAGGTTATGCCCAAACTTGCGGAACTCTTTCTCGAGAATCTCGCGCCCGAGTTCCAGCGCGCGTTTCCGCTGCTCGTTCTTCACGAACCAGCGGATCTTCGCCTTCGCCCGAGGCGTCACGCAGTACTTCAGCCAGTCTTTCGACGGCTGCTGGTGAGCGCTTGTGATGACCTCGATCGTATCGCCCGATTTCAAGCGGGTTTTCAGCGGCACCAAACGACCGTTCACGCGCGCAGCGGCGCAATGGTTGCCGATATCGGTATGAACGGCGTACGCGAAGTCGATCGGAGTCGCCCCGTCCGGCAATTCGCGCACATCTCCCTTCGGTGTGAAAACGTAGATCTCGCGGTCAAACAGGTCGGTTTTGACCGTTTCCAAAAACTCGTCCGAGTTGCGCACCTGCTGGTGCAAAGAAACGAGTTCTCGCAACCACTCGAACTTCTGGTCGTTGATATCGCTTCCCGTCTTTCCCTCTTTATACTTCCAGTGGGCCGCGATCCCGCGCTCGGCCACTTCATGCATCTCGCGCGTGCGGATCTGAATTTCGATCCGTTCGCCGCCCGGTCCGATCACCGTCGTATGCAGCGACTGGTAATTATTGACCTTAGGCATGGCGATGAAGTCTTTGAAGCGGCCCGGGATCGGTTTCCAAAGGGCGTGCACGTGACCCAAAACCTCGTAACATTCGCTTACGGTGCCGACGATCACGCGGAAGGCGAGAATATCGTAGATCTGGTCGTAATCGAGGTTTCTCGCCTGCATCTTCCGGTAAATCGAATAGAGATGCTTCGGCCGCCCATACACCTCGAACTTCATCTTCGTGCGCGCCGCTAGCTCAGTGCTCAGGATCTTCTTTGTTTCCTCTATATACCGGTCGCGCTCCTTCGACTTCATCTCGACTTTCTGCACGAGCTGGTAATAGGCGTCCGGGTTCGAATAGCGAAAGCTCAGATCCTCAAGCTCCACTTTGAGCGACATGATCCCCAGGCGTCCCGCCAGCGGCGCGTAAATATCCAAAGTCTCCTGCGCGATCTGCTTTTGTTTATCCGGCGGCATGTGGTTGAGGCTGCGCATGTTGTGCAGCCTGTCCGCGAGCTTGACGAGGATCACCCGCACGTCCTTCCCCATCGCGACGATCATCTTGCGGATGTTCTCGCCCTGCTTTTCGTGTGTGTGACGGAAATTCATCTTGGAAATTTTCGTCACGCCGTCGACGAGTTCCGCGATGGTTTTGCCGAATTCTCGTTCAATATCTTCGAGGGTTGCGTGCGTGTCTTCGACTGTGTCGTGCAAGAGGCCCGTCGCGATGGAAGCGAGATCGAGCCGAAGGTCAGCGAGGATCGCGGCAACACCCAGCGGATGAGAAATGTACGGCTCCCCGCTACGGCGGATTTGACCGGCGTGCGCTTGCTCGGAAAACTTGTAGGCTTTTTCGATGAGTGAGAGATCGGCGCCCGGGAAATACCCCTTAATCTTCTCGCAAAGTTCCTCGAACGTCTTCGGACTCCGCGTGCCTATCGCGTCGTCATAGAACTTCTCAACCATAAGCCTCTAAACTGCCGTCGGCTTCCTCGGATTCGCCGGGCGTTGCGCACGGCGGGGCGACTGATTTTCAGAATAACCGATCCGGGGCGGAAAAGCCAAATAGCCCCCCTATTTGACCGAATCTCAATGTCTCAACTTCAGACTAATCGTTAGGGACTGGTTACGCCGGACCGGGAAAGAGGGGGTGAAAAGATCTAAATGGGAGTCAAATCCGGCCGCGGGAAGGGGAAACGATTCCCCATCCTCGATAACGGCAAACCTTATCGGTTGAGGTCTTGCTCGATTTGGTGCAAACGTTCTTGCGCATCTGCCGAAGAGTTATCGAAATAAACCGTTCCGGCAGCGACTTCCCGCAATGCGCTTACGATGTATTTATTGTTCTTTCCGGAGATAGTCGGAGTAGCCCCCTTCAGCAGCTGCTTAGCGCGCTTGGCGACCAAGAGAACCAGTGCGAAGCGATTGTCTACGCGATGCAAGCAATCTTCGACTGTGACACGAGCCATTCCACCCTCCGAAAAGCCAATTCACCCCGATGAGGGACAAAACACGAGTTTTATCGACGCGCTAGCAAATCTTCAATAATTTTCTTAAACTCTTGATAAGATTTGTCAAAATCGTCGTTCACGATCTGGTAATCGAACTCGCCGGCCCGACTGATTTCCAGCTCGGCATTTTTCAGGCGGGTCTCAAGATCCGCCGACCCAGCCCCATCTCTCGAGATCAGTCGTCGACGCAATTCGTCAACAGACGGGGGCAGAATAAAGATCGAGACAGCGTCGGGGAACTTCCTCTTAAACGTCGCAGCCCCCTGGACGTCCACATCCATGATGATGACTTCATCCCGCACCCAAGCATCTTCGAGCTGGTGCATTGGGGTCCCATAGAAATTGTTGTGAACGACCGCCCATTCAACGAAGAAGCCCTGATCGCGAAGCTCCTTAAAACGCTCTTCCGAAACGAAATGATAGGGGTTTCCCTCGGACTCGGTGGGCCGCATTTTTCGCGTCGTATAAGTCACCGTGTCACGCAGACGCGGAATCTCCCGAGTGATTCTTTCGACGAAACTCGATTTCCCCGCTCCACTCGGTGCCGCGATGATGATCATTCTTACTTTCATCGGCCCCTCGTCCCCTTTTATTCGACGTTCTGAACCAACTCGCGAATCTTTTCTACCACAGTTTTCGCCTCCACGACCAAACTCGTGAGCTTCGCGATATGGCTCTTAGAGCCGATCGTGTTGACCTCACGCAACAGTTCTTGGGCGTAAAAATCAAGCTTCTTACCCTGCGGCTCCGGACTCTTCAGAAGTTGGCGATAGGCTCTCAAATGCTCCCGCAAACGAGTGAGCTCTTCAGAAATATCAGCTCTGTCCAAATGAATCACGACTTCCTGCGCGATTCTTTGCTCGTCTAAGGCGCCGTCAAAGCCTCTGGCCACCAGGTATTCATCCAGCCGCTGACGAAAGCGGCGTTCCAGCTCATTGGCCGCTTGAGTCTTGAGCTCTTGAGCCTCGGCGACGAGTTCTTCAAGCCGAGAACACAGCGCATTTAGCTCCTTTTCGAGACTCACTCCCTCGCGCAGCCGCTCTCCATCGCAGGCGAGCGCAGCTTCTTCGACGAGCTTTTTCACGAGAGCCTTTTCAGCGGGGCTCACCTCGTTCTGGTTCTGCACGACGAAGACATCCGGGATCCTCGCCAAAGTCTCGATCGAAATATCCGTGGACAGATTCATCGACCGGGCGAGCTCCCGGAAGCTTTGCACCCACGCCTTGGCGAGCACCTCGTTGACCGCCACCGAGGCGGGGGCAAGAGCGTTCGAGCGATTGATATAAACATCGACGGTCCCACGCGCGAAAATCTTCGTCAGTTGGGCACGTATTTCACTTTCAAAACTCGCGTACTCGCGGGGAAGATGGATTCGAACATCGAGAAAACGGCCGTTAACGGCCTTCACGGCGACATTGATCTCGGGCTCAACCGCGACAGGCGCAGACCGCCGTTTCCGCGAAGCTTTCGCGGACGCCTTCGCCGCCTTTCTGGAGGCTTGGCGAACGTTCGAACTACGGCCGAATCCGGTCATCGACTTCATGAATGGCGCCAGTGTGGTCCCACGTTGCTCCGGAGTCAAGGCTTGAGGATTTTTTGTCCCTCTTCGATCGCCTTCGATCGTTCAGAAACAGCGTCAAACCACTGAATCGATTGATCGCGTTTAAACCATGTCATCTGCTTTTTGGCGAGCTGCATGGTGCTCGTTACAATGGCATCCTCGAGGTCTTTCGGCGCCAAACGGCCGTCCAGCATCGCCTGTACTTCACGATAGCCGACCGATTTTAATGGTGCCCAGTCTTTGAGCCCCTTCGCCCTCAAACCTTCAACCTCTTCGACGAGGCCCGCCTTCAACATTCTCGCCGCTCTCTCCCGCACCCGCTTCCGCAAGACGTCCCGGTCGAGCGAAAGACCGATTTTATACGAAAAAAACGGCGCCTCGGGAGCGCTGGCCGCAAACCGTTTCTTGATCTCTGAAAGCGTCGCCCCCAAAGGACCGGAACGGATGATTTCAAGCGCGCGAACGATCCGATAGCGATCCCGCGGAGAAATACGGGCGGCTGCCTCAGGGTCTTTTTGTTTAAGTTCCGCATAAAGTGCCTCGAGCCCGCCCGGCGCGTCCGCTTCGGCATCGAGACGAGCTCGCACCTCCTCCGGAACGTCGGGAACTTCGAACATGCCCTTTTCCAAAGCCTGCACGTAAAACCCGCTTCCACCGACCGCCAAGAATCGGTTCACACCCCGTTGGCCGCCTTCGAAGATCACCTTCAGAGCGTCTCTGCGGAAATCGCCGGCCGTGTAGCTTCCTCCAAGCGGCACGTGCCCAACTAGATGATGTTGGGCTCGTTCGAGAAGAACCTTATCAGGCTTCGCTGCTCCGATATCAACACCCTCGAATAACTGGACACTGTCGCAATTGATGATTTCCGGCGCGGGAGACTCCGCCGCGCATCCTTCCGCGATATCGACGGCCAAATCGGACTTACCGGTTGCCGTTGGACCGACAATAAAAAGAACCATGGGAGTCTTCATACGATCCGGCCGAAATCGCGCTCCAATCGGGTGAATGGAAACTCTATTGAAACCGGACGCCCGTGGGGGCAGAAGCTCGAGAGCGGGAATTCATCCATTTGCTCCAGCAGGCGCCGCATCTGCTCCATGCTCAAAGCCTGCCCGGCGCGCACGACCGAATGGCAGGCCATGGTGGCGCAGAGATCCGAGATTTTCTTTTCGAGCTGGAAGCTTCCACCCCGCTCGACCAGCTCCCGCGACAAGCCCTGGATCGCCTGAACCAGAGCGCCGTCACCGATAATCGCCGGCTTCGAACGCACGACAATCGCTTGCGGACCGCTTTGATCGATCGAGACGCCCACGTTGTCGAGCTCTTCCTGAATCTTCATCAGCGCCTCAGTTCCCTCGACATCGAGTTCAACCGTTAACGGCAGCAAAAACGCCTGGGTTTCAATCTCTCCCCCCTTCCAGGCGCGCATCAACCGTTCGTAAGCCACACGCTCATGAGCCGCATGCTGGTCGATCAAAACCAAACGCGTTTCATCTTGGGCGATGATGTACGTGAGATTCGCTTGCCCGATTACCTGAAGCCGCGACCAGTACCCTGGCACCGGCGCTTTTCTTTCTTCCTCGTTCTTCGCCTCGACAGCGACGTTCGCCGCGCTTTCAGCATAGGACTCAACGGCGTTTTGAATCCGTGCCGCCGCATCCGTAACTGAAGGATTCGAGAACGCGGCAAGATCGAGTTTCTTGCGGAAGTTCACGGAGTGAAACTCCGGCGCCTCGAAACGCCCGACCGAGGCAGGCGGCGTCTTGCTGAAATCGGGCTCGGCCTTTAGGTTCAGAATCGGCCCGTCGTAGGCCCTCGTAAGATCGGCGACACTCAAGCGCTTTACAGGTTTCGGGGCCGCGTTTTCCCCGGCGACGGCCGCATCCTTCTTCCCATTTTCCAGCCACGGCGCCCGCTCGAGCCCTTCACGCAAAGCACGGTTCACAGCGCGGAACGCGGGTTGAGGATCGCGGAACTTGATCTGCGACTTCGTGGGGTGAATATTCACATCGACTTCATCGGCCGGGACCTCCAAACGCACCACGGCGATGGGAAACTCCCCGTGCATGAGAAGGCCTCGATAAGCATCGTTGACGGCCGCCTGCAGCCCGCGGTCTTGGACCCAGCGCCTTTGCACGAAGATGAGAATCTGGCGCGCGTTGCCGGCGACCTCGTGCGGGCTCGCGAAAAGCACGTGCGCCTTAAAACCTTCATAATCGAAAGTGTTCTCGTACAGCTTGTCGGCAAGCTTCATTTGTCGCGCACGTTCCAAGAAGCTATTCGCTTTCGGCCAAACGGATTCTAGCTTGCCCTTCGTGCGAATCCGGAACTCAACACCTTCATTGACCAGGGCGAGAGCTCTCAAGACCGCTTTGATCTGCGCGCTTTCGGCCGTCTCGCTCTTCATGAATTTCAACCGGGCCGGAACGTTCGCGAAAAGCTCTTCAACGAGAACGGTCGTCCCCTGGTTTCCTCCGGCCGGTTCGACCTCGGAAAGTTTTCCGAATTCGGACGTGATTTTGTAAGCGCTGTCCGACTCCGCCGTCCGGCTCTGTAGGGTGAGGCGGCTGACAGCCGCGATACTGGCCAAAGCCTCGCCTCGGAAACCGAAGGTCGAAAGCCGCCACAAGTCTTCCGGGGCTTCGATCTTGCTCGTGGCATGGCGGGCTAACGCGAGCGCTAATTCATCCTTATGGATTCCGCGCCCATCGTCCGTCACGCGAACGCGGCGGCCGCCTTGGTCGTATTCGACTTCGATGGAGGTTGCGCCGGCGTCGAGCGCGTTTTCAACCAGTTCTTTAACAAGATGCGCGGGCCGCTCGACGACTTCGCCGGCGGCGATTTGGTCAACGACTTCCGATGGAAGAAGGCGGATTCGGCCAGATTTCGCTGTCATGGCCAGCGAGACTAGCAGGTTTCCCAAATCGAGCCAAAGGCGAATTTACGGAAAAACGCTTAGAATTCCGTCTGTAAAACAGCTTGAACCGCGCGATAGGACGTCTTTTCCACGAAATACTTAGCTTCCAGGCGGAGCGCGATCTTTTCAATTCTGTAAGCGGCGCCCAATGACGTGCTTAAGCCCAAGTTGACGTTTTTCAGATCCATTCTCCGGACACCCTGAACGACGTCAAACTGCGAATAAACAAGCGCCGGGCCCACCCCCAAATAGAGCATGGAGTCAATTCCCTGCATCACCGGAATCGGCAACAGCGCATCGGTGAAAATCACAAAACCGGTCGGCTTTGTATCGGAAAGCCTATCGTAATAGGGCGGCACCCCGTAATGGAGCGCGAAATTGAAGTCGATCACCGGCCCCGAGATCAAAACATCCGGCCCCGTCAGTTTGAAGCCGTAGATCATGAGTCTTGCCGAGGCATCGACATTCGCGATGTCTTCTTTGTACTCCGTCTCACCGACTAAGAGCCCGATATACCGCGTGAAATAAATCGGGTCGCGGCGTGACTCTTTCTTTTTTTCCCGTTCCTTACCGCGCGTCCGTTTGGCCGACGAATCGGCTTTAGCCGTCTTTCCCTTCGGCGGAACCGGCGACGCTGCCGTTTGCAGGACAACATCCTCGTTCAAGATGTAACCGATTTTGTTTCCGACGCGGATACGACGGAAGATTCCGTCCACCCCCCGCACTTGGCCTTTCGAAACGCGCACTTTTTGCCCTTGTGATAATTGCGCCATCACGGACGACGTCGAATCCGGCTTCACAAAAACAAGGGCTCCGTCGGTTGCGATGACGGCCGCGACCCCGTCTTGCGCTTTCTGCTCCTGTACTGGCCGGTTCGATTGCGCGAAAGCGCCGGACACATAAACAAAAAACAATGAAACAACAGCGAGAGTCGTCGGAAACCAGCGAGTCGGCATTCTCAGCTCCCGAATCGCAACGCCCATACCCGCCCCAAGGCCTCGATTATGATACGCGTGCTCATCTTGCTTTTTCCGACCCGGCGGTCTTCGAAAACGATCGGGACCTCTTTCCCGCGGAAACCTTTTCTCAAGCTCCGGTACTTCAGCTCGATCTGGAAGCTATACCCGTTCGATTGAATCCGTTCGAGACCGATCCCTCTTAAGACCTTAGCCTTCCACGCGTTGAAACCGCCCGTCCAATCGGCCACCGGAAAACCGAGAATCAAGCGCGTATAGAAGCTGCCACCCCGGCTGATGAATTGACGGTTAAGACCCCAGTTGACCGTACGGCCGCCTTCAACCCAACGCGACCCAACGACGAAGTCGACATCCTCCGCTTTAATCGCCTCGAGAATTTTCACGAGATCTTCGGGACGGTGGGAAAAATCGGCATCCATCTCGACGAGAACGTCATACCCGCGCTCCAATCCCCACTGAAACGCGTCGATATAGGCTCGACCCAGACCTTCTTTTCCCGGACGTGAAAGCAGGTGCAAACGTGGTTCTGTCTCCATGAGGCGTTTCACGATGTCGGCGGTGCCGTCCGGCGAGTTGTCGTCCACGACGAGAACGTGCGTTTCAACCGGTGTGATGTTCAAAACCGCACGGCTGATGGCTTCAATGTTCTCGCTTTCATTATAAGTGGGGATAATCACTAGCGCTTTCATTTCAATGAGAGCCTAGCTTTTTCCCGAATGTGGCACAAGTTTTACCGCGATGCCTCGAGCGGCGATTTTTTCTTCTTTTTCACCGGGAGCTTGGGAGGAGGAGAAAACAGGCTTAGCGGATCCTCTTTCCGGCGTTCCATGTACTCTCTCACCCGTTGAGCCGCTTTCTCAGGTGAACGCTTGTAGAGATGCGGATCGAAACCACACTTCTGGCAAATCAGCGAAAGCCGCCAGCGGAACATGATGAAAAGTTCGGCAAGTGCAAGACAGAGGGCGAAAAATATAAGCGCCCTCGGATCAAAGTCCTGAAAAAAAATATAACTGAGTAAGACAGCGGTGAGCCCCGAAAGCAGGATGTCAGGCAGGCCCACGTGCTTCTTCACGTAAACCATCCGTGGTGTCCGGCAAAACGCGCAATAACAACGCTTCGACGCTCCTGCCATAGCCCTATTTTCTCACCCCGGCCACAAAAAGGAAAAGACGAGTTTTACCGAAAGTTCTCTCCTGGACCCGCAAAAGGACCTTACCTCTGCTAGACTAGAGGAAGAGAAGTTACCATCGGCACCGGTGGCCACGGAGGGTAAATCATGCTCAGACGTTTGGTCTCTATCGTTGCGCTCGCTTCCCTTTCGTTCGCGGCGGTCGCGTCTTTCCCCGGCTCTGCAACGGGCGCGCTCGAGGATGATGATCTCGTCGGCTACGACGAAATCTTGAACGAACTCAACCGCGAATCGAACCGCCCGGTCTTGCGCACACACGCCAACACCCGGCGCTCTGCCGATCCGCTTGAGTCCGTGCTCTTCCATGCCGGCATCGGACTCGCCTCTCTCATGCAAACCGTGACCTTTCCTGACGGGGCCAGCCGTTATCTGAATCAGAAAGGCATTCAAGCCTCGTTCGGCATCGACCTCTTCTCGCCGCATTGGATCGCCGAAGGCACCGCGCGAAACTTCAGTCCCACCGAGGGCTCAAACGCAAGCGTTTCCCTTCAGGAATTCGAACTCAAAGTGCTCCATAAAGACCTTTACACGAGCCGCGTCGGCTATCGTATCGGCACAGGCCTTTCCGCCCGTTATCTGAATCTGCAACGCGGCCAAGACACCATCACGTACACGACCCCGTCGGGTATCGTCACATTCGGGATCGATCTTTATGCCAACGACAAGATGAGCTTCGGCGCCGACCTCAACGGCCGCACCGCGATGATCACCGACACCCCTGATGAAGGATCTATTGACGCCACCCTTCGCATTGATTTCCACTTGTAAGCGATGGTGACAACCGCTCTCTTTTCAGCCTTGCTTCTGGTTTCGGCAGCGATCACGTTTCAAGTTTTCAGGCGCCGAGAACGCCGCCGGGCCATGAACGGCTTGGAACTTAAACCCAACTGCCTTTTAACCCGATATCCGATCGTTTTTCTCTCGGGACGTAAAAGCCTGTTCCGGCTTTTCGATTACTGGAACGAGATCCCCCTCTATTTGCGCGAGCATGGGTACGACGTATGGGAACTCGAGGCGCCTCCAGGCAAAGATCGCACCGAAGCGATTTTGCGGGCGCTCGAGGATCTGCCCGCCGACAAATGCCATTTGATCGGTGACTCGTCGTCTGGGGAAGAGCTGGAAGCCCTCGCGCGCGTCTCGCATCCAAAAATCGCAAGCCTCACGTGCGTACGTAATCCCAACGCCGAACAGCGCACAAAGAAAACCGCACCCAAACCAGAAGACTTGAAACCCTTCACCAACGCGATCGAGTACCTTGAACTGACGCAATCGGAGAAGCCAAATACGAACTGGCGAACCCTCATGGCCGGATTTTGTCTTTTTGTCCACAACCATGTATTTTTAGATCGCTCTCGGCGGGTGGATCCGATTGAAACCGGTGAATTCGACGGTTCCTTCGCAATCGCGTCGCGATTTTTGGATCTTGCCGTGACGCTAGCCGAACGCGATCTCATGAGCGGAGAGGCCGAAAGAGGAGAAAAGGCATGCGCATCGATGACGCCGATACACTCGTAAGAGATCTCCCCTCTCTTCTCAAACGCTTCATCCGCGATCCCTTAAACGCCGTTAAAAACCCGATCCGCTTGAGCTGGACTGCCGCGCTCCTGCTCCAAGGAGGCGGCGCCGCTCTTTCGGGCATTTTCGCCGCGCTGATCGCGCAAAGCATGCTTGATCTCATCATTTCGATTGCAGTCTTCCCGGTCGTGGCGGTGATGGTCTGCGCGGTCCTGACCCTCTTCTTCTACTATCTCTTCGCGGGATTCACTTCGACATTTCTCGATATCAGACGGCTTTACTCACTCGTCGTGATGGCGACTCTTCCGTTTTTCATCATCCATGCCTTCTCGGGCTTTTTGGCGCCGCTCGACCTCATCGGTTTCGCCCTGAGCGGGATCCTGCTCACAGTCGGACTCGTGGAACAGTTCAAGCTCGACCGCCGTTTTGTTTTTAAGCTTCTCGCGTGGATCTTCGCCGTGTTTTTCGTCTTGTGGTCGATCGTGCAGATCGTGCGATCCTAAGGAAGGGATTTACGCCGGTGCGCCCGAGACGCCGGTGCTTCCAAAACCTCCGTCCCCGCGTTCGGTGGCACTCAACTCTCCGAGAATCTCGAAATCGGCCTGGACAACTGGGCAAAGAACGAGCTGCGCGATTCTATCCTGATCTTTGATTTGAACCGTCTCACGTCCCAAATTGATCAAGATAATCTTCACTTCCCCACGGTAATCGGCGTCGATGGTCCCCGGCGTGTTCAAAACGGTCAGCCCTTGTTTGGCGGCCAGACCGCTGCGAGGGCGCGCTTGAATCTCGTAGCCGGACGGAATTTCAAAGCTTAGCCCGGTCGGAACCAACGCCCGCTCGCCAGGGGCAAGGTTCAATGTTTGACCATCAAGCTGAGCGCGCACATCGAAGCCGCTCGCCAGCGGCGTCTGATACGCAGGGAGATCGCCTTTGAAATTCGGAAGCTTTTTGATCTTCACACCCACTTTCATCATCGCCGCAATCCTCCTTTACAAGGTTTCCAACCACTTACGCGTCGGTCCTTCTGGCAATGCGCCCATCAAAAGGACGCCCAGCTTATCCAAATCGAAGTTTTCTCCAAGATATTCATGAACGGAATCCCAGCTCACGTTTTCGACGTCGCGAATGATGTCATCGACCGAACGGTAACGTCCCAAAACCATCTCGTTGACCGCAAGTGCATTCATCCGGCTCTCGATATCGTCTGCGCCCAGCACGATCTGCCCACGGACTTGCCGCTTAAAAAAATCGAGTTCCGATTTCTTGAGGCCTTCTTTCTTAATACGGCGAACTTCTTTCAAGATAAGTTCCAGAACATCAGGCGCTTTCTTGGGCTCCGCACTCGCGTAGACGAGATTCAGTCCCGTGTCCCGTCCGGTCAGAAGCTGGCTATAGATGGAATACACCAAGCCTTTCTCTTCCCGCACGGTTTGATAGAGCCTCGACGTCATCCCGCCGCCCAAGAGAGCGTTCACGATATAGGATTCGACCCGGAACCGCGAACGAAAATCGGCGGACGGAAGACCGACGAGTATATGTGCCTGTTCCGACGGACGTTTGATGACATCACGGAACGCGTGGATCACCGGCGCTTCGTCTTGTGTCTTTTCACCGCCACGCCCACTCTTCAGTTTCAGATGCTTGAGAGCGAGATCGACCACCACTTCGTGCTCAACGTTGCCAGCCACGCTCACGATGAGATTTTCAGGAACGTAGAGCCTGCGGTGGAAACCGACGATCTTCTCGCGTTTCATCCCGCCAATCGATTCGATCGTACCGAGAATCGGCCGACCGATGGGCGAATCGCGGTAAACCCGTTCGAAGTAATGGTCGAAAATGCAATCTTCCAGCTGGTCTTCGGCCATTCGGATCTCTTGGATCACGACCTGCTTTTCTTTGCGGATATCGCCTGCGTCGAAAACAGGGTTACCGACCAAATCCGCAAGCACATCGATTGAAAGCGCAAGATCGTCCTTGAGCGCGTGCGCGACGTAAATCGTGGATTCGCGTGACGTGTAGGCGTTGAGGTCTCCGCCGACCGCTTCCATATCGCGCGCGACTTCGTAAGCCGTACGTTTCTTGGTTCGTTTGAAAACAAGATGTTCGACGAAATGAGCGAGCCCGCCCTCGTTCGAACGCTCGTCGCGCGTGCCGCCCGTCACCAGAATTCCGCACACAACGGCCCGACTGGCCGGATGCGCCTCCGTGAGAACACGCACCCCGTTAGGAAGAACGGTTTTCTTGAAACGAACGCCCTTCACGCCCGAGGCCGAAGCCCGGGCGTTCGACTTGGATCGATTGGTTTTCACCGACTTCCGACTCTTTCGTCTCAAGCGTTCAAAAGAGCTTTACGAGAGAGTTTAATACGTCCGGCCCGATCGATATCGAGTACTTTGACATCGATCTGGTCGCCCTCTTTCAAAACATCGGTCACGGACCGCACGCGTTCGTTGGAGATTTCCGAAATGTGCAAGAGGCCCTGCGTGTTCGGGAAGATCTCGACGAACGCGCCGAAGTCCATGATGCGGACCACACGGCCTCTGTAAGTGCGGCCGATTTCGGCTTCCGCGCAGATCTGATTGATCATCTCGATGGCCTTCTTCGTCATCTCGGGATCCGAAGACGCGATGTGAACGGTACCGTCGTCCTCGATGTCGATCTTAACACCCGTCTCTTCGATGATACCCTTGATGACCTTGCCGCCGACGCCGATGACCTCACGCACTTTTTCGGGCTTGATCTTGATCGTTTCGATTCTCGGAGCGTATTGCGAGATCTCGCCGCGCGGCACTTTAATGACTTTCTCCATCTCGTTCAAGATGTGCAGGCGGCCTTCTTTCGCCTGTCTCAGCGCTTGCTCCATCACATCGAGCGTGATCGAGTCGATCTTCAAGTCCATTTGGACCGACGTGATACCGTCGCGTGTTCCGGCGACTTTGAAGTCCATGTCTCCGAGGTGGTCCTCATCCCCGAGGATGTCCGAGAGAATGGCGATGCGGTCACCTTCCTTAATAAGGCCCATGGCGATACCGGCCACGTTCCCCTTGATCGGAACGCCGGCGTCCAAAAGCGCCAAGGTACCGGCGCACACCGTACCCATCGAACTCGAACCGTTCGATTCGAGAACCTCGCTCACAACGCGGATCGTGTACGGGAACTTTTCGAAATCCGGAACGACGGCTTTGAGCGCGCGCTCAGCCAAGTTTCCGTGACCGATTTCACGACGGCTTTGACCACCGAAACGGCCGGTTTCACCCACTGAGAACGGCGGGAAGTTATAGTGCAAGAGGAACTTCTTCTTCTCGAGCCCTCCGAGAGCGTCGATCATCTGTTCGTCTTCGCCGGTCCCGAGAGTGACGGTGCCGAGAACCTGTGTTTCACCGCGGGTGAAGAGGCTCGAACCATGAGCTCGCGGCAGGAGTGCGACTTCGCAAGAAATCGGACGGATTGTCTTCGTGTCGCGTCCGTCGATACGGACCTTGTCGTCGAGAATCATCGAACGCGCGACCTTGTACTTAATGTTTTCGACGATCAGGCCGAGCTCTTTCTTGCGTTGCTCAGCCCGTTCCTTGTCATCGATCGGAGCGATGAATTTTTCTTCCGCCTCTTGCTTCGCTTTGTCGACGGCGGCGTAGCGCTCAAGTTTCTCACGGATCCGGAGAGCCGCGTTGATTTTCGGAGTCAAGAACTCGGTTGCCTCGCGCTCGAACGCTTCGTCGATGGTCGGCGGAGTGAACGCGCGCTTCGACTTATTACCCATTTTCTGCCGGAGCTCCTCCTGGATATCGAAGAGCGGCATCATCGTCTCATGGCCGAACTTGAGAGCCGCCAGCGCTTCTTCTTCGGAGATGAACTTTGCTTCTCCTTCGACCATCATGATGCCGTGTCGGGTTCCAGCAATGATGAAGTCCATGTCGGACTCGGCGAGCTGCTGTTGCGACGGGTTCGCGATAAATTGGCCGTTCACCCGCGCGATTTGAAGAGCCGCCGTCGGCCCGTTAAACGGAATATCACTGATATGGATTGCGGCCGAAGCGCCCACGCTCGAAAGAACCTCAAGCGGGAACGTTCCGTCGTAGCTTAATGTCGTCGCCACAACCTGCGTTTCGTACCGGTAGCCTTCCGGGAAAAGTGGGCGGATCGGACGGTCGATCAGACGCGCCACTAACGTCGCGTGGTTCGTCGGACGGCCTTCGCGCTTGAAGTAGCCGCCGGGGATCTTACCGGTCGCGTAGAATTTTTCTTGATATTCAACAGTGAGGGGGAAGAAGTCGGCCGAGGATTCTTTCTTCGAACTGACAACCGTCACCAAAACCATGTTGTTTCCACAGGTGACGAGAACCGAGCCGTCCGCCTGTTTCGCCAAACGTCCCGATTCGATTGTGATCGTCTTTCCGCCGACGGTCGCGCTTACAGTGGTCTTCATCTTGAGACTCTCCCTTTCCTTGGCACTTTGCCGATGGGTCTCAGCCTGAAAACTCGCGTCCGAGTCAGGCCTGTCCTTCAACTCAAATGCCGCCCACTTTCGCGCTTGCAACCTAATTGCTCTTGACGGGATTACTCCAGCGAAACCGTCCTTCCCTGAAGAACGTCTTCGCTTGAGTCACCCCATCAGCGATCGCTGTTTGGCAAGCGCTTAGGGCATCGTTTGCCTGGTTTTATTCTACTAGGGGATTCGGATCACACCAGGCTTAGGCGACCCGAACACCCAAGGCGCCTAACCCAACCAGATCCGGGAGATCTCGAGGCGGCGCCAGTCTCGGTGGACTCCGCCGAAGGAGCCCACCGCTTTGGTTGCCATCCTCTTCTTACTTACGAAGCTCGAGCTCACCGATCAGTTTCGTGTACGATTCCGGGTTCGTCTCACGTAGGTATTTGAGGAGCTTTTTACGGCGGTTAACCAGCTTCACCAAGCCCATCCGGCTGTGATTGTCTTTTTTGTGAACTTTGAAGTGCTCCGTGAGCTGACGAATACGGTAGGTCAGAAGAGCGATTTGCACTTCCGAGCTGCCCGTGTCCATCGGAGACCGTTGGAAGTGCTTGATGATCTGTTCTTTCTGGTAACCGAACAATGCCATGGGTTTTCCTCCTTAGGGGGTTCTTCCCCGATTAAAAAACAGCGGCTCTCCGCCGCATCCGGATGTGAAAAGCCCCTCATTCCGTTATGGCTATCGAGAATAGGAGCGAATTCACCTCAAATTCCGAATGGAGAACGAATATCGGAGCCGGAGCCCCACGTCAAGGCACAAATCCCTGCAAGCCCGCTAAACTTCAAGGTTTTTGGCCTCCATGACCCATTTAAATGGATTTGGAGGGCGAGACTGCCAGAAAGCCCGAACTTTAAGCATCAGGCCCGATGAAAAACGCGCTTGATCTTATAGAACTGCCCCGGCTGCGGAGCCATCAGAAGAGCGAGCAAATCATCGGTTTCGCGCGAAATCACGCGAACCGGCGGCAAGGCTTCCCCGAAGCGCACCCCTTGAAGAAGCAACGCCCGGAGTCCCCCTGAAATCTGTCCGTTCTTCAAAAGATGTTCGTCCTGCCCCGAGACGTCGATCCGCCGGAAATGCGGAAGCGCGTCTTTGAGCGGAATCCACGCCGGGCCCAGAACGCGGCCATGGCGCTCCGTCTTCTCGTTCCAGAGCTTTTCCAACTGCTCAAGATCGATCGCATGATCGAGCGAGAAGGGCTCGGAATATGTGCGCCGCAAGGATTCAACCACGGCACCGCAGCCCAACTCGTCTCCAACGAAATCCGCCCAAGCCCGCACATAGCTGCCCTTTGAGCACTTCATCTTGAGCATCACACGCGGGCTTTCGACCGATAAGATCTCGAGGTCGTAAAAGTTCATCTCGCGGACGGGCAACTCCGCCGGGCGCTCCCCCCGATGCGCGAGCTCGTAAAGCTTGCGTCCATCGACTTTCACCGCCGAATGCAGCGGGACTTGCAGCTTCAAGCGTCCCTGCGCCATCAGCACCGCCTCGCGGATCTTTTCTTCGGGCACATCGACCGCACTTTCGCGGATCACCTGGCCGGTCGCGTCCATCGAATCGGTTTTTACGCCCAAGCGGATGGTCAGCTCATAACCTTTGTCGCCGTTCAAAAGATAATCTGAAATTTTCGTCGCCTCGCCGATAAGCA
The DNA here is from genome assembly GCA_937927435.1 of uncultured Bdellovibrionales bacterium. Lineage (GTDB taxonomy): Bacteria > Bdellovibrionota > Bdellovibrionia > Bdellovibrionales > JAMPXM01 > CALBDW01. The sequence continues at coordinate 3,462 of CALBDW010000143.1, read as the reverse complement.
AAACTAAAAGACCAGACGCGAGCGGATCGAGTGTCCCCGCATGGCCGATCCCGCGGATTCCCAAAATCCGGCGCACACGATCGACCACATCATGGCTCGTCAAACCCGTCGGTTTATCGATGAGAAGCAATCCGTTCATGGGATTCATCGTCAAATCACTCCGAAGAAGATTCGATTCCAGGCCGCAGGATCAGTCCTCCGACTCGGGATCCGAACCGTCGTCCAGTTCGACCTCCCGCGCGGCTCTCTCAAGACTCAAATCGCGAAGGATGCTTTCGACCTTCAAAGCGTGTTCCATGCCTGTGTCGTAATGGAAGCTGAGCCGTGGGCAATACTTCATCCGCAGACGCTGATTGACCACCTGTTGAACTTCGTGGGCGTGCTCCTGGAGCTCCTCAAGAAGCGCCTTGCGATCGACGTTCGGGTCCAGAGCCGTGATCAGAACTTTCGCGTTCCTGAGATCCTTGCTCGCGACCACTCGGGAGACCGAGATGATCCCCGGCAATTCGCCGCGGCAGCCGTTGATCAAGTAACCTGCAACGATATCGCGGATTTCCCGCTCCACCCGGAGAAGGCGGAAGCCGCCTCCCCGTTTCTGACCCAAGTCACGGGTCTTGCTTCCAGAACTCATCGCTTACAGCTCACGGACAACAGATTCTTTCGTAAACGCCTCGATAATGTCGCCGACTTTGATGTCGTTGAAGTTCTCGATCGCGATACCGCACTCGTAACCTTGCGCGACTTCCTTGGCGTCGTCCTTAAACCGTTTCAGGCTGGCAATCTTACCCGTATAGATAATCTTGCCTTCGCGCACGAGACGGACTTCGGCATTTCTCGTGATCTTGCCATCGGTGACGAACGAACCGGCGATTGTGCCCGCTTTCGGAATATTGAAGATGTTCCGAACTTCGGCGCGGCCCAATTCTTTCTCCACGACTTCCGGAGCGAGAAGCCCCGAGAGCGCTTTCTTGAGATCATCCATGAGGTCGTAAACGATCGTGTACGTCTTGATCTCGACACCCAGCCGTTTCGCCGCCGCCTGTGCCCCGCCATCCGGGCGCACATTGAAGCCGACGACAATCCCTTTCGCCGTGCTCGCGAGCAGAACATCGGACTCGCTGATACCGCCGACAGCGGAGTGAATGAGCTTCACGCGCACCTCGTCCGTCGCCAGCTTCTCGAGCATACCCTTGATGGCTTCGACGGAACCGGCGACGTCCGCTTTGAGAACCATCGCAAGCTCTTTCACGTCGCCTTGCTTGAGCTTCGAGAAAAGGTCTTCCAGCGAGACTTTACCTTTCCGTTCGGCCTCGGCTTGAGACGCCTTCCGGGCCTCCGCGATCTCCTCCGCGGATTTTTCGTCGACGGTCACGTCGAAGCGGTCGCCCGCGAGCGGAACATCGCTTAAGCCGAGAACCTCAACCGGCGTGCTGGGACCGGCTTTATCGACTCGCTTTCCGGTATGATCCATTAAGCTGCGAACGCGACCGGGAACCGAACCGCAAACGATCGATTGTCCGACTTCCAACGTACCTTCTTGCACAAGAAGCGTCGCCACGGGACCACGACCCTTATCCATGCGGCTTTCGATGACAATACCCGTCGCCGAACGTTTGGGGTTGGCCTTAAGCTCCAGAATTTCCGCCAAGAGATAGATTTGCTCAAGAAGCTCGGGCAAGCCCTGCTTCGTGTGAGCGGAAACCGGAACGTAAATCGTATCGCCACCCCACTCTTCGGGAACGAGTTCTTGCTCAGTCAGCTGCTGCTTGACGCGATCGGGGTTGGCGTCCGGCTTATCCATTTTGTTAATAGCCACAATGATCGGCACACCCGCCGCTTTCGCGTGATTCACGGCTTCAATCGTTTGCGGCATCACGCCGTCGTCCGCCGCCACCACTATCACCGCGATATCGGTGACATTAGCGCCGCGGGCCCGCATCGCCGTAAAGGCCTCGTGACCGGGAGTATCGATGAACGTGATCACGTGACCATCTTCGGTCGTTACTTGATAAGCACCGATGTGCTGAGTGATTCCGCCCGCCTCGCCTTGAGCCACGTTCGACTTGCGAATGGCATCAAGAAGCGACGTCTTACCGTGGTCGACATGTCCCATGATCGTGACCACCGGAGGACGCGGCACGGGTTCCGCATTCAAATCGCCGAATGCGGTCGCCTCAAGCAATTGATCCACTGTACGGTGCACGTTTTGCGCTTCGAAACCAAACTCAGGAACAATGAGTGCGATCGTTTCAAAATCAAGCTCGGTGTTCATCGTGGCCATCACACCTTGGCTCATCAAAACCTTGGTGAGCTGGGCCGCCTTGACCCCGAGTTCCATCGCGAGATCCGAAAGCTTCATCGACTGATTGACTTTCACAATCCGCTTCGAAGCTTTGGGCGTGGTGATTTGGGTTTGCAAAGCTTCGCGGTTCAACAGGCCCTTTTTCTTTTTGGGCTGGAACACCATTTCCCGTTTGCGGAATTCCGTAACCAGAAATGTTTGTTCTTCCTCTTCCCTTTCGCGATAGCCGCTCCCGCCGCCTTTCGCGCGCATGCGCTTTTCGTCGAACTTTCTGTTCTTTTCAGAATAATCGTCTTCGATATTGACCGGCGGTGCCGGAGCCACAAAGCCCGTACGCAAGGGACGCGGTCCCATTCCACGCGGACCGCCGCCCGGGCCCATTCCTCCTTGGCGCGCGCCCGGAGGAGGTTGAATACGCGAAAGATCCATGCGGCCGATAATATTCCCGCGAGGTCTATCCGACTTGATACCGCTCGTGGGCCCTTGGCTGGTCATAACGACTTCACGCTTACGGCTTGGAGCCGGAGCGCTCGGTTGAGCTTCGGCGGCACCCGTAGCCGCCGCATCAGCCGAGGCGGCTTCAGACGCTTTTTCTTGTTGAGACGGAGAAACTTGAGCGCCAGCCGCCGCAACGGATTCCGGACCGGGTTCTTCTTTCGAGGCCTGAGCCTGACTGCTTTCACTCACACTCGTCGCCGCGACCTCAGTGCCCCCTTGAACCGTAGGCTTTTCCTGAGCGGCTTTTTCGACCTCAGGCGCGGCGGCTTCGGCCGCTTTCGCGGCGACTTCGGCAGCCGGTTCAGTTTCGGCCGCTTGAGTCTGAGGCTGGGGCGCGGGCTCTTCTTCCTCGGCCTTGCGGCGGATGACGACCTTCGCCGCCGGCTTCTTCACGACCGTTTTCTTCACAGTGCCGCCGGCCGCTTTCTTGACCGTCACCGTCGTCTTACCGGCTTCTTCTTCACCGGCCTTCGCCTTGGCAGCGGTTTTCGATCGGGTGGATTTCTTCTTCTTGCCGGCTTCCGCCTTTTCAGCTTCTTCACGCAGACGGGTCTTGATCTCCTCGATCGTTTCCGGATCAAGCTCGGCCATATGACTGCGAACCGGCAGCTTCCACTCACGGATCTTATCCATGAGGGCCAACGTCTCCATTCCGATCTCTT
>CALBDW010000142.1 GCA_937927435.1 uncultured Bdellovibrionales bacterium | reverse complement strand
CTCCCCGACCATATCACTCAAAAATCTCCTGGTGATACGCGACACCATGAAGCCCTAAAAGCTCCACTTGGAAAATCAAGCGAGGCGTGCCGGTCGATACATCGTAAACCAGGTTCTTACCGGTGCACTTCCAGCTCTGAACCGGCCACGAAAGCTCTTCTTCAACCGGCGCGTAGGGATTTGTGACATCCACCCGACGCAAGCGACCGCTTTCCGACGAGCAATAGAAAATATAATCCCTGCCGTTATGATGGGCTGGAGTGAAAGATGTCGCATCCTCCTCCAACGTCACGAGCGTCTGCATCACGCCACCCGGAACGAGAGAGGCGATCCGGCGAGGTTGGGATGAATGCCGGACAAGCCAGGACGAAAGCGGTTGCCAAAACTTAATGATCGCATAACGATATTGAGTCGAATGGCTGATTGGTGGCGTACATTCGTGCAAATCTACGCCGTCATTACAGAGTGTCGAAGTCGGTGTCGAATCGAGATTCTTACCCTTCATCAACGTTTGCAGGGCAAACGAATTGGAACTATCGTAAAGGAGTAAGTTATAATCAACCGTGTATCCGGAACTCTTCCCGTTACCCACGGCTATAAGATGACCGTTTCCGTAACCAAGTGGGATAATCCGATCATAGAACGTATCGATCCCAGCTAAACCTTCCGCAAACCTATAATCGACGTCTCCTCCGCCCACAACCGGCGTTGCATATCCATTAGCGCGATCCCAAATAGAAATGATCTTGAGCGTCGTATTGAAGGCAATCCGATCGTCGTTAAGATAGACCATGTAGGCCACATCGTCCGTGGTCGAGGACAAGGGTAACGGCTGCGTCACGGAAGGATATCCAGGCCCGGTTTCCGCATTTCCACCCATTCCATTTCCGATGATCGTTTGGATGCCCCCACGCTCAATAAACTCGCGGATACGATAGACGAAAGAGTCAAAGATCGCGATTCGCCCGGAGGGAGACACATCGATCGTGCCGATTTTATTAAAGCGTGCGTTTGTCGCAAGCAGGCCGTCGTCCTGGCCGAATGCCTGGCCGAAGACGTTTTGCACATTCCCGTTCGCATCAACCATGCGAATAGCACCACGAGTTAAGAAATAAAGCGTTCCGCTCGCGGTAACGTAAATGTCGTCAATATCCGCATCACATTCCGTTGCCTTCGTTCCCACAGGGCAGAAGCCACGGTAATTCGTACCGAGCACCTTCTTATTCGTTCCGCCCGCTTCATTAGGAACATAACGGTAGACACGGGTGCGGTTATACGTATACATCACGCCACTCAAAGACACGAAAGCCCGTGTCGGGTTCGCAGTATCCGCGGTGGCTGGGTGATCCTTTGTGCTCGTGTCCACTGTATAGGTCAAAGGATTCAGTCGCGTGAGAATCATCTTAGCTGAGTTGCCGGTGTTCCCCGGACATAAAGGATCATTCCTGAGTAGGTTCAAGAGCATAAGAAGCTCCGAAGCGACCAGATCACCCGGGTTGAACGTGAACGCGATATCGAAAATCCGGCATCCAGTCACATCACTTGTCGGAGCGCCGGGATAACCGACACCCGTGATGCGCTGACTGCGAATCTGTTTCGTCGTCTGAGAATAGATTCTAAAGAAACGATTCGCGCTCAAACGATGAGAGTTCTTAAAAGAATCCACCATGAAGAGGATATCGTTATTTGGAAGAACCTTTAAAATCGGCCCGTCAGTCGACCTATTCAAGTCAGGGTTATTAAAAGCAAGCTGCAACGGATCGGTCAGGTCGAAATCCATCGAGCTTCCTCCGCCGGCAATCGTCTCAACCTGAGGAGTACTCGAGCCCAAGTGAACCTTGCGCAGCCATAGCTGATCCAGAATGATGAGATTGCCGTCATGATCAAGCACCATCTTGATCGGTCTCCACAAGCAGGAGTTCGTGACCGGCGTGAGCTCAGGCGAAGGCGAGCACTCCTGCTGCCTTCTCAGCACAACCTTGAGAAATCCTGTCGACGGGTCGACCGTTACGAGCCCGGCCTCATGATCCAGCACATAGACCACCCCACTCTCGGTCACAACGAAAGAACCCGAACGAACCGCCGACATTCCCATCGACTCGTCACGCAGGAAGACAGCCGCGTTCACGCTTCCGCCGACCCCCGATTCGAGGTTCCCCGCTAACAGCCCCACCTGAGGCGCATTGATCGGTTGCGAGTTGAAGAACGCGACCGCTCCCTTCTGGTTCGTAGCCGTCACCCGAATACGATACGACTCCGACGTGGGTGATCCCCCCACCCAACGATAACAACCAGTAGCGTTGGCCGACGCTGAGCCAGGTCCTTTAAGACTCGAACAGTTGTTTACTCCGTTAGCAAGTCCGCTTGCAAATTCCACCCAGTTCACATCGTCCGTCGAAAATGAAAGTTTGACCGGGGTCGCGCCAAGTTCACTCCCCATCAACGTCCAACGGATATAAACATCTGATCCGCCCGGAATCACCCGCTCTAAGTAATTCCCTTCCATCTCGTCGGTCTTCGATACAAGAACCGTATTCACATTTGGCGGCTCGATGGATGCTAATGTGATTTGTACCCAATCCTTGCCGCGAACAAGAAAGTTCGTGCTAATGTTCCCCGCCGTATCTTTGACCCAAAGATAAACGTCATACGTTAACGGCAGTATTCCTAAGTTCAGCGGATAGTTCGTGACGTGCACGGAGCTGCTGGGTGTAGCCCCAACAAGAGGACCTGAAACCGGATACCAACAACTATCATCATCAGCTGGAGCAGCGGCCGTCAGCTTTACGCAGAAACTTTCAACGTTTGACAAGCTGTCCGTCGCCTGGAACTCAACAGTATTATAACCCACATCTGTGACCGTTCCATCTCCTCCGTTGACCTTAAAGCTTCCATTGACCAGCGCGGGCGGCGTCGTGTCCCGAATCCACTTCATCTCCGCACTGGAGTTCATATTCACCTTGTCGGTGATCGTGAATACAAGATTGTACTCTCCGTCTACGTTCCTCGTGACCGTATAGCTCCATGTACCGGGATCCGAATTCGTACTTGAACAAGTAGCAGTTCCTGCATTTTCACCGTTAATGGTGACGGTAATCTCACCGCTTTCAACCTCTGCTGCTCCACCGCTGCAAGTCCCACTGACAATCAGACTGCTCTCGCGATTGATCTGCGGCGTGCTCTGACTGATCTCGATCGTCGGGCCCGTGGTCACCCGTGTCCAACTTCCAGAAACCGATTTCGAATTCCCTGCTCGGTCCGTTTGACTAAAGTTATACGTATAAGTCGCGTCCACCAATTGCGTCGCCGTGAAGTGCCACGTTCCTCCAGAGCAGGGAACCGTAGTCGTTTGCGTCCCGGAAACCTCAACAGGAAGACCCGTTTCACAACTTCCACTAAACGTCACGGAGTTGCTCGATGTAACGAAATCTTTGGTCGACGTGATCGTGATATTCGGCGGAACCGTATCCCTTACCCACACCACTGCGGCCGACGTCGTGTTCCCAGCTAAATCCGTTTGTGAAAACTCATATGTCCGCGATGCGTCCGTCGTCTGAGAAGCCGTCGTGTATGTCCAGGTTCCATTCGGCTGGCAATATGTCTCTGCTGTGTCCGCTCCCGTCACAGTGATCTTATTCACGCTCGGTGCGCTCGCGTTATACTCGCAACTTCCGCCGAACTGAGCCGTGTTATTCTTTGAGTGATACGGAAGACTTTGCAGAGTCTGCGTGAGAAGAGGTCCCGTCGTATCGCGAATAAAAGAGCGGCTCGCTGAACCCGTATTCCCCGCCACATCGACCTGCGACACAGTGATCGTCTTCGAGCCTTCTCCAGCAGAGAAATACACCATCTGAGAGAAGGTTCCAGTGGAACAACTCGTCGTGATCGCACCAAGAACCCCACTTCCCGAAATTGTCAGGGGCAAACCCTCTTCACACGTTCCCGTCAACAAAACCCCGTCTCTTGCGGGCGTATTTTCCTCTGGAGATAAGATCTGGACAATCGGCGCAACCGTGTCTCTTTCCCACGTTCCCGTGATCAAAGTGCTCACGCCGCTTACGTTCGTTTGAGTAAACGTGTAGGCCCTGACACCATCCGTATTTTGACTCACGGTCGTATAAGAGAAGCTTCCGTCGGAACAGGAGACCGTCGCTAAATCCTCTCCTTCAATGACAATCGGAAGCCCCGCCTCACAAGACCCCGTGAAAGTCACCGAGTTCGTCTTCGTGATCTGATTTGCAATACTCGAAGAACTGAACGCTAACGCCGGAGCCGGAAGCTTCTCGTAAGTAACCGCCGCCGTTTTCGGCGAAACGGAGACATTCCCCGCCCCGTCCTTCACCCATAGCGCCAATATGTACTCGCCCGGATCCGAAGGAAGCGCCACCTCTACCCATTTAGCCGGCGCATCCGTACAACTCAGAGTAAACTTGTCATCGGACGGCGCCTCAGTCGCCCCAACAACAAGCGCCATCTTCGAGAAGCTTTCGCAATTCACAAGTCCCGCCCCAGTCTCGATCTCAACATCCACACTGGGCACGAACACTACGTTATTCGCAACACTTATCGAGGGAGCCTCCGGCGGATAATCGTTGCTGATCGAAACAGGGAAAACCCGCGCCTTGTAAGGTTCAGTCTGGTCGACTTCCCCTCCTGTTTTCCTGCCCCAAACAAGCTGAACCTCATGAAGGCCTTGCGCATTCTTTCCGGCTATGTAGGTAAACTCCGGATCGTGAGACAGCGTAACGCCATCCATCTTCCAAGTTACAGCTGTCTCGTAGTCGCTTTTCCAATGGACAAGCTGAACCTTCCACTTAGCCGCTTCTCCTTCCTTCATGGAGGACGGTACCTCCACCTCCGTCACCCACGGCGGCGCCGTCTCTAGCACGGTAGGAGAACTCCCAAACAGCTCAGTGAATTCTTGCTTCAGCGCCGTCTGGGACAACAGCGCCCCGTAAGCCTGGACATAGCCGTCGTGGACATTTAACTTTTCAATCAACCCTTGAAGCTTCCGGAGATCTGCCGAATAAGCGTTTATGGACGGCACCTGCAAGACATATGAGATCAAAGTCGATCCGTAACTTACGTCCTGATGATTCGAAGCGCTCACCAGACGCGCATACACGGAACCGCAGCCGACAACCTCAACCAAATACGGCCTCTTAAGCTCAGTCTCCGATACCGCCTGAACTCCAAGCTGATCAAGATTCTGGAATTTGTAAGAAGCGTCGGAGCCGACATCGACCGTTTGCAGAGCCGGCTCTATTCGCTTCCCTTCTTCACTCAAAGCGTATAACGAGGCCTTCGCCCCCGCACACAATACCCCTTCTTTTCCGAGGACCCCATCTAATGGGAGGACTTTACCGCTGATACTATGAAAGGCCGAAACGGAGTTCGCGAAGAGCGCAAGATCCCATTTCAGCAGGCCGCAGCCGCTGAACACCGTCGCCGTCAACGAAAGCAAAAAAACTCGAAAAACGCGGCAATTCCGATACGAGGTCATACCTCTTATTAATCGGACTACTACCAGCCGTTCTTAACGTTTCTTTAAGCCTCAAGAGGAAGGCACCGGTGAATCAAGTTGAGACTCAGAAGAGATCTGTCTCTCAATGAAGCAGCCAGCCTTGGGCAAGGGAAACATCGAGAGTTTCAACACGATCGATACCGAGTTCCTGCATGTAGCCAAGCACAAGCGCGAGATTTGAAATCTCGGTTTCGCGATACGGATTCTCAATCTCGGCATCCGTCAGCTTTGAGCGTTCCCGAAGCGTCTTTTCAAGATCCGCACGGCTAAAAACAGGCGAGGATGGATCAACTTGATAGCGAATCGAAAGCGATAGGACTCCTCCGATGCCAAGCCATCGAGAAGTCGTGGCCACTTTTTTGAAATACTCAGGCACATGAGTCCGCGCATGGTCTGCCGCCAACTTCACCGCACGTTCATAGTCCTTTCCCAATGGATTGGGCGAAGTGAACTTGTGCGGATCTCTATTCTGAATTTCGCGAATCACCTTGTTCTTGAAACTTACCGAGGCCAGGTCTCCGCGGAAAATCTGAACACCGGATTCGGTTCGAGCCCACATTTGCATGGATCCGCCACCGATATCCCAAACAATCGAAGTCGTGTCATTCGCGGGAATACCTCCGCGCGCTCGAGCCGAAAGAGCGCCCACTTCCGCTTCCTCATCTTGAGAAAGCACTGTCACCGGAATTTTCGTTCTCTTTGAGAGTTCAACAGCCGCGCGGGCCCCGTTTTTCGCGGTCCGGAAAGCCGAAGTCGCGATGGCGGAAATCCGCTCGACCTTCTTTTCCCTCATGGATTTGATCAAGGCATTGATCTCACCAGTCGCCTTTTCGATCAGCTCCTCGGAGATTTCCCCTCGCTCCGACTTAGCAATAGCCTCGGCGAATGAAATCGGAATCTGTTTGTCGTAAAGCGTTTCGACTATCTTCCCCTGGCACGTGTCGACCACCGCCGCATATGCCTTCGTTGTGCCGGACCCAATATCCAGAGCGCCCCTTCGTTCAATGCAGTTTCTCGCCCATGCGACGGAAGTCGCCAGAAATACGACCAGAAAAACCCGAATATTCATGGCCAAAGGTTAACCAAGTCGCACCTCACGCGGCTAGATTTTTAGATAGGCGCCGTCACAATTTCGGGCCATAATAAGGCACGTATGGTCTGGACTCGGAAACTGGCACCGGCGGAAATTCAAAAGATCTGTAAAGGAACGATGTGCGAGCACCTCGGCATGGTCTTTACGGAGGTTGGTGACGACTATCTCATAGCCACGATGCCCGTGGACCATCGCACCCGCCAACCTGCAGGCCTATTGCACGGAGGAGCCTCGGTCGCTCTTGCCGAAAGTCTCGGCAGTCTCGCCTCTGTCATGTGTTTGCCCGACGAGAACTCCATGCCCGTCGGCGTCGAGATCAATGCGAACCATTTGAAGGCTGTAACCTCCGGAGTCGTCACAGGCACCGTCAAACCGATCAAGATCGGACACTCTATTCACGTGTGGAACATCGAGATTCGCAACGAAAAGCACGACCTCGTGTGCATCAGCCGGCTGACCGTCAAGGTCGTGAAAAGAAGATAGACGATTCTTGTTTCTACTTTCTGCGCCAAAGATCCAGACCGTTTCAGCTCGATACGGTTCACGCCCCTTTGGGTTAAAACTCACGTAAAGCACGCAGCCTGGTCTCTAGTCGCCGGCCGCTCGTCCGTCAGTAAGAGGGATGGTACGGCTTTTACCCTTGATAATAATCGGGTTATTCACAGTTTCGTGTGCGCGCTTTACCCCTAATACTCTGAAACTTGCCCAATACACCGACCAATCTCTGGGATGCGCGCAGAGTTTTGAAGACGTGTTTTGGAACGCACTTTATGGCTTCGCCCTCGATCGGGAACAATTTGCGCATCCAAAAGTCATGACGCAAGCTTTTGATCAGGTCTTTAAAGAAGGGCGTTTTAAAGACCTCAGCGAAAATGAACGCGAACAACTCACTCAATTGCTCACGGAGCTTTACGAGCTTCTTAGTGATCACTCGCTCCAGAAACTGGGAGTCAATCCTTATGACTCCGGCAAAACTCTTGAAACGCTGACCAACCTCGAAATGGGCGCGCGCGATACGCCCGCCAAAGCCGAATTACAAGATCGCATTCGGGCAAAGTTTGCAGAAATCGAGAAGTTCGCTTCCGATGCGCTCCTCGCCCACTCGTGCCCTCCACCCGCGGCGCCAGTGCCCGAGACATCCCAGGAGCCTCCGGCAACGCAACCCGGAACGATTTTCGACGTTTGGAGAGAAACACAACACCCTGTTGTTTACGGGGCACTCAAGTCGTTTGCGACTTCGTATCAGAGCTGCGACGTCGGATTCTCTTCGGCCATCACCTCTTCAACCAAAGACGTGAAGGGAATCTCCATCGTCGGCACCCATCCGAACGGTGTCGGCAAACAGCGTGTGATATCGAATCTCGACGCCTTAATTAACTCGCATCCCTATTTAAGCAATTATATCCGACCGGCCGACACTTGCTTTAACGTGCTCCGCAACCCGATGATCTACGATTACGGCGGCAAGCCGTACGCCGATAACTCGCTCGACTCAGAATTAAACTTCTTCCGGGACGCGGGAACCGGAACAAGCGCTCTCGGCACCGATTGCTCGGGTTTTGTCTACTCCGCTCTCGCAAGCGCCGGCTTGAAACTGAAAGAGTCCGGTCGGCTCAAGGCCATCAACGTCA
>CALBDW010000141.1 GCA_937927435.1 uncultured Bdellovibrionales bacterium | reverse complement strand
TTCGCGGCATATCAAAGTTTCCTTGAGAGGGTGAAGAAGCTTATTCCTGATAAAACATTCGCCGAAATTAGTCATTCTGCTTACTTGGAGACTCGCGAACAATGGGATGATGAAAGTTTTGACGACGACATCGACGAAGAAATCGAAAGGAATTACGGCTGCAATTTCTGGCTTGCGGGGGCAATCTGGGGAGCTGGTAAGACAAGAGAAGAGAAAACGGAGGAGTTCCTACGAGAAGGTGTTTGGAAGAATGGCTATTCGGAAGATTCCGGTGATAAATCTGTTGAGAATGTAAAGCGTGCCAAACCAGGCGATTACATCGCAATTAAGAGCGCTTCGACTAAGGGACCAGATAGAAAAACGTCGTTTCTAAAAATTAAGGCAATCGGGGTTATTACGGAGAATCCGGGCGATGGAGTCAACCTAAAGGTGGACTGGAAGTATCGCGGTCCTTCTTTTGACATCGATAATTACTCTTATCGACAAACGTTTACCCGTGTTGGAAAGCTTAAGATTGTTGAAAAGATCTTTGGTCGATTCTTGGGAAGTCGCACCGGTGTTCAGCACTCTTCTAAGGCTCGAACTAAAGATGAGTTTGACACTTCGAAGCCTCGGAACATCATATATTGGGGACCGCCTGGTACAGGAAAGACGTATAAGCTTCTTAAGCTTAAAGAGCAGTTTGAGGACATTGACCCTAGTAACACCGTAGATCAGATCGTGCAATGGTCTCAAGACAAAACCTGGTGGGAAGTCCTCGCTGCGGCAATGATCGACGTGAACAAACCAATCACGATACCCGAACTTTTTGAACATAAGTTCGTGCAGATTAAATGGAAGCAATCGAGTGGGAGAACTCCTCTGAAGACTATTTGGGGCACGCTTCAGGCGCATACTGTTCGGGAGTCGAAGACCGTCAACGTCGAAAGGCGTGCGGAGCCCTTTTTCGTTGATAAAACCGAAGATTCCAGGTGGTACTTGACAAACAATTGGGAAGAGCAGCTCAAAGACATTGTTTTGGATGTCAATCGCTTCCGAAATAGAAAGATAGGACAAAATCGTCGTTACGAGATAGTTACTTTCCACCAAAGTTATTCCTACGAGGAATTTGTTGAAGGACTCCGTCCGGTGATTGACGAGGATGGAGTCACTATTCGATACGAGGTGCGCCCAGGTGTGTTTCGTCGTATTTGCGAGCGAGCCGAGCAAGATCCTAATAATCCGTACGCAATTTTCATCGATGAGATCAATCGCGGCAACATTTCAAGAATCTTCGGCGAGTTAATCACTCTCATTGAACCCGATAAGAGATTGGGGCAACTGAACGAAATTAAGGTGAAGTTGCCATATTCTCGCATTGAATTCGGAGTTCCGAGCAATGTGCACATTATCGGGACAATGAACTCCGTGGATCGTTCAATTGCACTTGTGGATATGGCCTTACGGCGGCGCTTTGAGTTCGTCAATATACGGCCTAATGAGACACTGATCGATCCCGAAGTTATCGATGGTGTAAATATTCGGCGGGTGTTCCGCAATTTGAACGAGAAGATTTCGGCGATTCTCGGAAGTGAGTATCAGATTGGTCATAGCTATTTCATGGGTGACAGGGTCGCAAACGTTCATGCCCTGAAAGCCACCTGGTTTGGAAGCATTCTTCCTTTGCTTCAAGAATACTTCTTCGATGACTGGTCGAAATTAAAGGCCATATTGGGTGGTTTTGTTATCGAAAAGGCGGTCTCCGGTCTCGAGAGCCTTCCGATCGCGCGAAAATCTTACGGCTCTTTCGTAGATGAAGACATGCCGAACGAACGTTTCATAGAATTGATGAAGGCCTTGGAGTGAGTGTGCGGGGACACCATACCATTGTCTTTCATGAGTACTCTGGGTTTCGAAAGGAGGACGGCAAGGAGTCGACACTATTGAGCGACCTAGGCCTATCTCCTCACGAGGAGCAAATCCTTCAGTCTATTTCGATTGATGGACGTTCGAAGAATCGCGTCTTTGAGTTCAGTCCTAATACTATTCGGGCACGAAATGTGGTTGGCGTAATCCTTATCGGGGACCTACAGATCGAGATTCATCCTAAGCTATTGGCAAAAAGCTCTTCCGGAACCACCAGTATTCTCCAGAATCTCATGTTCATGCTTTCATATGCTCACCAGCTTGATATTGAGGACTCCGGAATTGCCAATCTCTCGCGGGACTTTGGTAGCTTTATTGAGGCGTACATCGCCATATTTTCAGAAAGGTTAATTCGTCTCTTGGTCAAAACCGGAATCCCAAAGCGATATGAAGATCGCGCCGATAACCTGAGCGTAATCAGGGGACGAATTAACTTTGCCCGGAACTCGGTCATAAATGTCGTAAATCGCGCCAAAGTCTATTGCGAATACACAGAGTTTACCGAGGAAAACGTGATCTCGAGAGCTTTCAAGTATGTGGCCGTTGGTCTCAAGAAAATTTGCCAGAGTTTAGAGTCCCAAAGAAAGCTTCGGATGTGCCTTGCTCTACTTGACGGAGTCACCCCTGCGTTTGTGGAGCCGGAGGTTTTGGAGCGGGCGACATTCGGCCGCCGAGATCCGAACTTTTCAGCGTTAATTCAGCTCACGAAGATGTTTCTTGGAAAGCTGAGACCTCAATTCGGCAGGATTTCTCAGAATAAGGTATTTGCTCTCCTATTCGATATGAATCAGCTCTTTGAACAGTTTATATACGAGGTGCTGCGGCGTCATTCCTCTGACCTAAATATCGACGTAAAAGCGCAAGCGAGAAAACGTCTTGTAACCGCTGAGAGAAGTTTTCTCGAAACAAGTGATTGGATTGACCGAGATCTTTTTGATACTTATACCGATATTGAAGTTATCTCTCGGAAGACCGGGGCGAAAGTTATCTTAGATACCAAATACAAGATTGTCGGAACGACTCCCCACTACGGAATAGATAACTCCGACGTGTACCAAATTTTGGCGTATAGGCAGATTCACGCGTCAGGCGTCGAGGTACCTAATGTTGGGCTCTTGTATCCACGATTTGAGTCAGATCTCCGCAAGGAGTTTAAGGTCAATGGGGCTGGAGCGACGTTTTTTGCTGCGACAGTCGATCTCTCGCGAGATTTCAGGACCTCAATGAGTGAACTTGTTGGCGAATTACACCAACTCTTGAAGGCCGCTTTTTCATCGAGAGACGAAATCGGAAATCAAGTGCTGAAGCGAGTTTCAAATGATTAAATTAAAGTAATTGACGAAATGGTGCAAATTTCTGACGTAACAATTCGCCGAGCGACCGTTGAAGACGCTCCCGAAATAGCAAATGTCCATGTAAATTCGTGGAGAGAGGCTTATCGAGATCTGTTGCCGCAAGACTTTCTCGATCAGCTTCCGCTTACGTTCAAACGTAGAATGGACTATTGGCGGCGAGTTGCAGCTGAAAACAGAAAGCCTCTTTTCGTGGCAGAAGCAAAACTGGGAATTGTTGGATTCTCGGTATTCGGTCCTGCTCGCGACGAATCGATGGATGGCTACGGAGAGCTTGAGGCGATTTACTTGCTTGAAAAGTTCAAAGGCAAAAAGATCGGCGCGGCCCTTTTAACACTCGGAATGAACGAGCTTATTAAA
>CALBDW010000140.1 GCA_937927435.1 uncultured Bdellovibrionales bacterium | reverse complement strand
CGGGAGCCACGATGTGCACCCGGTTCCGTCCGTAATTGGAGAACGACGCGAGATCGCCGCGGTTGTTGACCGCGCCTACGGAGATAATGTTATCCAACGGCAAATTCGCCGGATAGAGAACGTAGCCCGCGTCGCTGTTGGCACCCATATTTCCGGCCGCCGCGACGAACAAGATCCCTCTTTGGTGAGTTTCGCTCACGATACGTCGGAGAATTTCCGACCCTTGTGGCCAGCCATAAGAGTTGCTGATAACTCGCGCTCCGTTCTTTTGCGCGTAATCGATCGCGCGCACCGCACCTTCCAGGGTCCCGTACCCGTAACGGTTCATGAACTTCACGGCCATTAGGCGCACGTTCCAGTTCAAACCGGCGATGCCAATTCCGTTATCCCCTTTCGCTCCGATCGTGCCCGCGCAATGCGTTCCGTGCCCGTTTTCATCACGAGGGTCACCGTTATCGTCGAAAACGTTATAGCCGTAGACGTCGTCGACGTAACCATTACCGTCATCGTCTTTTCCAGGCTCGCCATTCAACTCGGCTTCATTTACCCACATATTGTCGGCGAGATCGGGGTGTTTGTAATCGACACCGGTATCGATCACTGCGACGATCACCTCTCGCGAGCCGGTCGTGATATCCCAGGCTCTTTCGGCACTGACGTCGACCCCGTCGACTCCTCGCAACCCGTCTTTATCGATGCTCCGTTGGTTTTTCATTCCCCAAACAACGGACAGCTGGGGATCGTTGGGAAGCGCCTGCGCCGTGATGTAGTAATTCGGCTCGATAAGCTCAACATCGGGGAGCTTCCGCAAATTGCGAAGTACCGTTTCTGAGCTTTCGAACCGGTCCTTTTTCAGGACGACCATATCGGGACGGATCCGCCGGACGATTTTTCCTCCGAGCCTACGGCTTAAGCCGTTTAAATCCCGGCTCGCAACCGTGTCTTTCAAGAGAACGACATATTCCCCGGGGACGCTTTCCCCAGGCGGTTTTGGAGTGTCCAAGCTCGCAATGGAACTCGAGCTGATGAATGAGAGAAGGACCACAAAGCTGAGAACTCGTAGCATCCGTTCCATACGACCCCCACGAGAGGTCGATGCCATACGAGTTTTCCACCGTCAAACCGAGCTGGTTTATGATCAAATCTGTCTCGCGCAATCGGCGCGTTTTGAACGAGCGAAAGAATAAATCGTCACAAAATTTTCATTTATGACGGAGTCCCCCTCATAAACTGCTCAGCGAATTTGCGTTCCTCGACCACAAGGTGAACGGAAGCGGAGATTTCCGGCGGAAGAAACTGCCGATAATAACTCGAGCCCTTCGTTTCAGGCGCCTCGACGATCAACTGGCATGCGTGGTTTCCAGGACCAATTTTCCAGAGGTGGAAGTCGATCACCCGCCCGCCAGCCGCTTCAATCCGAGCTTTGATTTCAGCGGTGTCAACCTCGGCAACACGTTCATCGAGCAGTTCCCAAGCTGTGTCCCGGGAGAGACCGTAAGCCCAACGCAGGATCACCGCCGCGCCGACAAGCCCCATAACCGGGTCAAGCCAAACGGCATCGAAGTAAAGACCGCACAAAAGGGCGATGATCGCGAGAACCGACGTCAACGCGTCCGTAATCACGTGAACGAGAGCGCTTTTATGGTTATGGTCTTTCACGTGGTGATGATGCTCATGCATACGCCCGTGACCGTCATGGTCATGATGATGGCTATGACCAAGCCCTAAAATGAGAGCGCTCACGACATTGACCGCTAGGCCCAGAACAGCCACCGCGATCGCTTCGCCAAACTGGATGGTTTGCGGCTCCAAAAGCCGTTCGACGGATTCAACCACCATCCAAAGCGCCACCAAACCAAGAAGAAGAGCACTCGTGTACCCTCCGAGAGAAAGCAGCTTTCCGGTTCCGAAATTGAGCCGAGCCTTGATCTTTTCGGAACGGGCGAGTTGATAGACGAGGTAAGCGATCCCCAGAGCTCCGGCGTGGGAAGCCATATGATAGCCGTCGGCCAACAGCGCCATTGAACCGTATAAGTAACCGGCCAGGATTTCGACCAGCATGGTGGCGAGGGTCAAAATCAAGACCCAGAACATGCGCTTTTCGTTATGTTTGATCTCTTCGAAATCGATCGAGATCTCGTCATTTTGGTTGCAATGCGGTTGTTCCGATATCGCCTTCATTTCCAAAAACTCTCCATGATCTCGATCAGTTCGTCGCCCGCTTTGGATGCATCAGTCTTATTAGCTGCCTCGACGATGTGCTCCCGGATATGGTTATTGATGATATCCCCCATCAGGCCGTGCAAAGCTCCCCGACAGGAAGCTAGCAGCTGCATGATTTTATAGCAGTCTTGATCCGCCTCAACAGCCGTCGCAAGGGCCTCCAATTGCCCCTTGAGCCGGTTGACTCTCGCAAGAATCCTTTTCTTATCCTTAATCGTGTGCCCCATATAGTATAGGGGAGTATACTATCCATCGGTTCACGTGTCACGTATGAACTGAAAATTTCGTTGTCTAAAGTCGAATAGCTGGCTAGTTTTGCATCGCGAAAGACCAATTAAGGATTTTTCGTGGATACCTTGTTGAATTCCGCCCTCCTCGTGTTTCTAAGCGAGATGGGTGATAAAACACAGCTTCTCGCCCTCGTACTGGCGGCGCGTTTCAAAGCCCCGTGGACCATAATGGCCGGGATTTTCGTTGCGACCGTCTTGAACCATGCCTTAGCCGCTTGGTCAGGCGGTTTCATCGCAAGCCTCGTCAGCCCCGAAGTTCTAACATGGGTTCTCGCCCTCACCTTTTTCGCTTTCGCCATCTGGATTCTCATTCCCGATAAAGCCGACGAAAACGAAACCAAAGGGCGCTTCGGAGCGTTTTTGACGACGGTCATCGCGTTTTTTCTCGCCGAAATGGGGGATAAGACCCAGCTTGCGACAATCGCTCTTGGCGCCCACTATTCGAACACGTCACTCGTAACACTCGGAACAACGCTCGGAATGATGTTTTCAAACGCTCTCGCCGTCTTCGCCGGCGACTCCCTCCTAAAGCGAATTCCGATGAAGTGGATCCGGATTTTCGCTAGCCTCTCATTCACGGGCTTCGGATTTGCGGTCCTGTTCGGCTTGTGAATCCCAGGCGACCTGAAATTTCACATTGGGACAGAAGAGGAAAAACAGAACCTTTTCGCCTCTCTTCCGACGGGACTTCTTCGAGCCCTATATGGAATCGACATTAACCTTTAACCGAACCGCCAATTCCTTTCGCTAAATCCCGCTCTAGGATTTCCCTGAAATTGCGGGCGCCGGAGACCCGGCGCTCTTCCAGCGAGAGGGAAAACATGAGTTTAGACTTGCATCGAAGCCGCGGTTACCCGCTCGAGAGACAAATCTCCTCTTGGAAAAATCTCGTCCAGGAGCCAGTCAGCAAACTCGATGATGACGCGCTTACAAAAGTTCGCGTCGTTCTCATGAACGGCATCGAACTGGAGAGCATCCATTTCTCGCGATGCTTCGCGCGCGTTTCCGACACGGAAATGAGGCGGCACCTGGCAAAAGTCCGTCGCGTTGAGCAGCAACAGGCGACGACGATCAATTGGCTTCTCCCTGCTGACCTGTCGCCGCTTGAAACCACGATCATCTACGAGCAGGTCGCGACCGAAATCACGGCGGCCGTGGCACAAATCGAACCCGACGAATATCTGGCTCAGTGCTACCGATTCGGTCTTCTAGAAGACTTCGACCACCTCTTCCGCTATTCGGCGCTTCTTGACCGCCTCGAAGGGAAAGATGCGGCGGATATCCTCCAGGGATACACGGACATCCTGCCGGGGCGCCCCACTTTCTATCACCATCGCGACCCGATGGACGACGTGCGGAACCACTTCGACGGTAAGAAGGCCGATCCGATCACGCAGTTCAACGCGCTCACAATCATGGCAGCCGAACAGCAAACATGGAATTACTATATGAACATCGGGCCCATGTTCAGCGACCCGGTCGCGCGGCAGATTTACGCGGAAATCGCTTCGGTCGAAGAACAGCACGTGACCCATTACAGCTCGATGATCGACCCGAACCAATCGTGGCTCGAGCGCTGGGTCATGCACGAAGTGAACGAAGCGTATCTCTACTACACCTGCATGGAACAGGAAACGAATCCGCGCATCAAAGCGATTTGGGAGCGCTTCCTCGATTTCGAACTCGCTCACCTGCGCTACGTGAGCGACTTATTCGAAAAAACCGAAAAGCGCGATATCGCCGAGATTCTGCCTAAAACTTTCCCTGACCCCCTGCCGATGCGAAGCAACCGGGAATTCGTCCGCAGCTGCGTTTTGGAAGAAGTCGACCTTCGGGCGCGCGGAACCGAATTCGTTCCCGCGGAACTCGAAAGCGAGGCGACACGGAAATACCGCAGAACCGTGCACGCACACGGCGATCCGGCGGCGGCCGTCAGCCGATATTATTGGTGGGCTCCGGGCGGCGAACTCAACCGTGAAAATCCGCCCGAAATCCCGGCCGACGAAAACCTTTTTGAACGTCAAGAGGAAACGAGACTATGAAAGAATCCGTCTACATTGGACAAAATAAAACAGGATTAGGAGTCGCTCCTCGTTTCGCCCGCGAGATGCTGGATAACCAGGACGATGAGTTTAAGCTCATCGCACAGGCCGAGGACGATCCCTTCCCGACTTTGACTCACGAAGATATCAAGCAGGAATACATCCGCGAATGGGGAGACATCGGCTCGGTCCCGCCGCCAGCGAGTCTGAAAGGCATGGCCGTTTCCGGCATCCAAAAACTGACCGGCGGACATCCCGAAGTCCTCATCGACAAAATCGGCGAGCGACTTGCCTTCGAAAGATCGGGAGCAAGGCTGTACGAAGCTTTTATTCTCAAGTGTGAAACGGTGTTACCGGATTCCTCTCTTTCTTTTCTGCACGACATTTACATAGAGGAAGTCCGTCACTTTCAACTGCTCAACGAAGCCATCAAACGCCTGGGCGGAGACCCAACCGCGGTTACCCCATGTGCGGATGTCGCCGCGGTGATCGGCAAAGGGCTGGTCGCCGTGGTGAACGACCCGCGCACGAACATCGCGCAGTCGGCCCACGCGGTCTTGGCGGCTGAACTTTTAGACAACGACGGATGGGACATGCTGATCCGCCTCACGGATGAGGCGGGACTTCAAGACATGCGCGACGACTTCCAAGAAGCCAAGGAGGCCGAGGACCGGCATCTGAAAGAAGTCCGAAACTGGCTCACGGAGCTTGTCGTCAGCAATAAAGTCGTCCGGCACCAGCGTCATTAACGGATCCACATAATGGACCCTCCACTTCAAGGTGCGGCCGCGCCGCACCTTTTTTCGTCCCGCTCACGAAATTGAGTGCTCTTTCAGGCCGGTTCGAATTAACCTATCCAGGCATGAAAAAACTCATTCAAGGCATCATCGAGTTCCGCGAGAAAACTCGGCCCGACTACCGCGAAACCTTCGCGCAACTGGCGCTCGGCCAATCGCCGGACGCTCTTTTTGTGGCCTGCTCCGACAGCCGCGTGGCCGTCAATGTTTTCGCGTCGACAAACCCGGGAGACGTCTTCGTCGTTCGCAATATCGGAAATATGATTCCACCTTGCGACCGCAACGGCGTCTCCTACTCCGACAAATCGGAGGCGGCCGCGATCGAGTTCGCACTTGCGTCACTGAATGTTTCATCGATTATCATTTGCGGACATTCCGAATGCGGAGCCATGCACGCGCTGTTGAAAGGAAAAGTCTCTCGCGAGACACCTAATCTTTCCGACTGGTTAAGGAACGGAGCGGCTTCCCTCGAATATCTTGACGCTAACCCTGACTTCGCGCAGGAACTTCCGCTGCACAACCGTCTTTCGCAACTTAATGTTCTCAAACAAATCGAGCACCTGAAAACCTATCCCCTTGTGCGTTCACGCCTTGAAGCCGGAACCTTGCGGATCTACGGTTGGTGGTTTGAACTCAAAACAGCCTCCGTTTACGTTTACGATGAAGAACAAAAGCGGTTCGTCGAATTTGATCGAGAGGTCGCGGAACGTCTTCTTAAGAACCTACCTGACTAAAAGGCGTTTCAACTCCTTTAAAGGCCTTGTGTTAATGACGTCGTCCGCTTCTATCCAGCCACGTCGGGCCTGGCTGACTCCAAAGCGCATGAACTTCAATGACTCGACGCTATGGGCATCCGACGAAATAGCGAACTTAAGGCCCATTTCCTTCGCCTGCCGGCAAAGCGTGTCGTCGGCATCCAGCCGCTCGGGTTGCGAGTTTATTTCAATAAAACATCCGCGTTCTTTGGCTGCAGCGAAGACGCGTTCGAAGTCAATATCGTAGCCTTCACGCCTATTGATCAAGCGACCGGTGAGATGCCCGAGAATATTGAAGTACGGATTATCCATGGCCCGGATCAGCCGCTCAGTTTGTTTTTCACGGGATAGGCCGAAACGATGATGAATCGAGCAGACCCGTAAATCGAGATGCCTGAGTACACGGTCGGGAAGGTCTAGTTCCCCGTCTTCCAATATATCAACTTCGATCGCTTTCAATAAGACGATCCCAACAAGTTTTTCGTTCAGACGGTCGATTTCCCGGATCTGCTGCATCAGTCGTTCTTCGTCGAGTCCTTTCGCGACCGTGAGATGACGGCTGTGATCGGTGATCGCAAGGTATTCGTAGCCCAACTTCTTCGCCGCCTCGGCCATTCCCTCGAGCGTATTAGCTCCATCCGTGGCCAGCGTATGTGAGTGCAAATCGCCGCGAATGTCCCCGATTTCGACGAGTTTCGGCAGCCTCCCCTTTAAGGCGGCTTCGATTTCACCTCGGTCCTCGCGAAGCTCCGGTTCGATGTACGGCAACCCGACTGCGCGGTACACTTCTTCTTCTGTCCGGCCGGCGATCCGCCGTTTGCCGCGGTAGACACCGTACTCATTGATCTTGAGCCCCGATTTAACAGCCATACCACGCATTTTGATCGAGTGGCTTTTAGATCCCGTGAAGTAAACAAGCGCCGCACCGTAGCTGATTTCGGGCACGACCCTCACGTCGACCTGCAAACCCGATCGTAAGATGACAATTGAGCGCGTCGGACCGTGCGAGACAATCTCGCCGACTTCCGGATAATGGATGAACCGCTCCATGACTGGGGAACTCTTCGAACACGCTACCAGAATGTCGAGGTCTCCTACGGTTTCACGTTTCCGCCGGAAACTTCCAGCGACGGTGACTCGTTTCACTCCCTCGACATCTTCGAGATAAGGAACAAGTTCTCGCACGACTTCTTCGGCATCCGCCCATTTCATCCGCTCGGCTCCACGAAGACGGAGCTTCCTTATTTCTTCGAGGATGTGCCTCTCGGACTTTTCGCTGAAACCAGGAAGTTCTCTGATTTTCCCCGCCTCCGCCGCCTCCTTTAGATCGTCTATATTTTTTACGCCGAGTTTTTCATAAAGAACGCGGACGCGCTTCGGCCCCAGCGACGGAATTTTCATCAGCGAGACGAGCGAGGGCGGCGTTTTCTTTTCAAGTTCCTGAAGCAGCGGAAGGTGCCCCGAGTGAACGATTTCCGCGATCTTCTCCGCAAGGTCACGCCCTATGCCGGGCAACGTTTCCAGTTCATGATCGCGATCGACCATTTCGGCCACGCTACGACTTTCATTCGCCAAAACTCGCGCGGCATTCCGGTAAGCGCGAACCCGAAAGGGGTTCGCCCCTTGGATATCGAGTAGATTTGCGACAAGCGTGAAGAGATCGGCGACCTCTGAGTTCCGTACTTGTCCCATAGTCAATAAAGCTTACCGCGAACTTCACCGGGTCACCACGACGCAACGGTTTTCCCTAAAGACGCCCTTTCAAACGCCGGCCTCTCTTCGGTTTCATGCAATTCAGTCGAAGCTCATGGCCACGAACACAAAGCCGGAGGTATGAGGAAAGAAGATCCCCAAAAAAGAGGTGCGGACGTGGATCTAAATCCCCAACAAACAGCCCTGCTTCTCATTCACATCCAAAATGACTTCCTTCCTGGCGGGTCGCTTGCGGTACCCGGCGGCGACACGATCATTTCTCCGGCCAACAGCCTGATCCGCGAATTCGTCGAGAACAACGCTCCGATTCTCGCGACCCGGGACTGGCACCCTGAAGACCATATTTCGTTCATGGAACGCGGAGGCCCCTGGCCCTGCCATTGCGTTCGAGAAACCCGAGGATCGGAATTCCCCGAGGCGCTGAAACTTCCGGACTCCGCTATCGTGTTCTCCAAATACATGGATACCGACGAAGACCAGTATTCCGCCTTCCGGGGGCGCAATTACTTTGGTTTCGATCTGGAAACCTATTTGCGGTTCAGGAACGTCAATCACCTCGTCGCCGCGGGAATCGCTCTGGATGTGTGCGTGCTCGCCACACTCCGCGACGCTCTCGACATGGGATTCGGTGTGACACTCGCGACCGACGCGACGAAGGCGATTGACCCGGAAGCCGGTGAACGCGCGCTGAAAGAACTTTCTGCGCGCGGAGTGCGACTGGCTACAAGTGCGGAAATCATCAACGAGTTGTCTCGCGCTTATGCTTAACGCCCGAACGCTGCCGCGCACGAGTCGCGGCGGCTTTCCGGGCCGCGCGTTTCCGCCCCGCCGCTCCTTTCGTCCGCACGGCTTTTCTGGCCGATTTCCGTCGAGCCGCTGCCCCCCGCTTCTTCGCGGTTTGCCGCGCATGACGGGAAAGCGAGCGAGTGGATACAGCTTCCGCCGACTCCTGCTTGGTCGCACCGGACGGACTTCCTTTCGCTTGACCGTCGACTGCCGCCTCTTTCATGCCCCCCATCGGGCGCGCCAGCCGGATACCGGCTCGGCGGGCTTTTGAAAGCGCGATGGCTAATGCCTGCTTGAGCGAACTCACGCGGTGTTTTCCCGAGCGCACATGCTCGATCTCTTCACGCACGAACTCGCCGGCTTGGGTCGAAGGTGATTTGCCTTCGTAAGCCGCTTTTCTTGCGCGACGAATAACATCTTTCCAGGACATATATCCTCCACCTGAAACAGGTCGGCTGAAGCCTTCATTTCTATCGGCTTAAACCGGGCAAGACGCCACGGAGGATTGAATTAAATATGAAGCTTCGCTCAAGAGTCCTTAACGCCAGCGCGGGTTGCGGAAAAAGCGGACACAAGGATGAATCAGCGAGCTTTCCGGGACTTCCGACACCTTCCACTCACTCTTGTCGGAAGCCCATTCCGGCACCTTGTGCCTCTCGCTGTGCTTGTAGAAATAGTAATGAACGGCATCGGGAGCCAACACCTGGCTTCCACCCGCCGAAGCCAATGCATTTTCGACAGCGGTCACAACCGCATCCCAAAGCTCCGGGTCTCGGGGACACAGAAAGTCCCGGTAACGGGACTCCTGATAGATGTTCATAGACGAAGCGTATTGGTCGCGCTGATAAACAACGCTTTTCACGTCGCCTTTGCGGATCCGGACCCGGTTCGCTATCGATTCAACGATTAAAGGTGCCATTTTCAAGTTCAGTTCGGGGCAATTCGCCGCCAATGTCTCGGCATAGGCGAGACGGGCCACAAGCTCTACGGATGAACTGCCTTTCAACACCTCTCGATAACCGTCGTACTTATTCGGGTTCTTCGGGTTGGCTTTCTGTATGGCGATAACTCTTTCAATCGCCGCTTCGTCGGATACACAGAGAGGAAGCTTTTTTGCGGCGGACGCCGTCACACGTTTCTCTCTCTCTGCCGAACCGATCGAAGCGGTTCCGAGCACAAACAAAAGGCAAAGACTTAACGCGAACGCCCAACGAGTTTGAATCATGGCGAAAGTCCCCTCAGACCTTTCGCCTATTTTCCTCGAGCACGTGAACTATATCAATTTATTCTCGCCCTCTTCGACGACCACTTCGGACTCCAGACCCTGCTTGTTTTGATCCTCGATCACAACATCCTCTTCCGCGATCAAGCCTTTGTGTTTCCGCTGCAACTCCCGCGCCTCCTCAAGCGTGAGATTTTCACCTAGCACGTCGCGAACGATACCGTGAGCGAACTGACTGTAATAACGAACGACGGAATAGTGATTGTCTCCGGTTTTACTGCGGCCGGTTGGTTTCATACCCGCCTCCGGGCTTTTATTTACTTGATCTTATCTTGATCCGGCCTCAAAAACCGGAAGGCGGACCCGAATTAGGCGGGACCTCAACCGTTACTGGCTTTACCTGAATCCGATGAGCTGTCCGAGTCCGATCCGGACGTAAGGGAGTTCATTTCTGCAAGAAGCTTTTCGGTATCGAGCGATTCTTCCAAAACATCGCCGATATCAGCGGCGGCTTTGGTTTCAATGTCCGAAAGCTCATTCAAGATCTTGTCCGTGTCGAGGCCCCCCTCCAAAAGCGGAGTTTCGGGCGCTGAAGGCTCACTCTTAGGCTCCTCTGTGGTCGGCGCCTCCGCCCCCATCCCGGCAGCCACGAGCGCCTCTTCGAAAGCGTTGGCGATATCCGCCGTCCGCCCGTCTTCCTGAGCCGTTGGGGCCGGGCCGGCGAGACTGATCTCTTCAAAAGCGGAGGCATCTGTTTCGGACGAAGATTCTTCCGCCTGCACCTCTTTTAAAACGTCGTCGCTCACGAGATCCGCAGGAACCGATCCCTGTACATCCGCCGGCGGAGCGTTTTTGACTTCCACCGCGGTGGCGAACTCCTTCATGATCGCGTCGTTAACATCAAGTTCGAAGCGATCCGGCTTCGGAGCTGGCTTAACCAGCGGCGGCGGCTCATCTTTTCCAAGGGGCTCGCCTTTCAAGCGAGCCAACTCGGCTTTCAAGCGGGCGTTCTCTTCCTTATACATTGACAGATCGGCGATATCGTCTTCGATGATTTCGTACTCGGCGAGCCGCGCTTGAAGATCGTTCACCTTCTCCTTTAAAGCTTCATATTCCTCTTTCGATACGGAGTCCTTATCGCGGACGAGTTCAGTTCTCACGGGAGCGTTCTCAAGATCGTTTTTCAGCTGAGCGATCTGGTTTTGCAGCTCCGCTATTTTGTTCTCGTACTCCGCGGCGACTTTTTCACGTTCCGACGCACGCGCCGCCTCAATTTCCTCTTCCGAAGCGGAAACCGGCTCGGAGACCTCGGCTTCGACGACTTCACCCGCCGCGGGAGCCGGAACCGCAGCCACCGTGATCGGATGAGCCGAGAGGACTCTCTGCATCGCCTCCTCGACCTCTTTCACATCGAGGACAGTCGGTTGCGCCTCTTCTTTCTTACCGATCGAACGGATCAGGAGCACCATGCTCGTCGCGAAAAACAGAGCCAGCGTCGAACCCGTGACGAGGACGTAGTTTTCCGCGATGAAGCTGATACTCGATTTGAAATCCATGCTTCTATTTTGACCGGACGATAGGAAAAACACAATTATGCTATCATGCACACAGACCTCGTCCTATTTCCCGTGCAGCCCCACGCAAAATACTGGCCCTCCGCCCGGCGAATCATCAGGAGATATCGCCTTTCGTCGAGACATTCGAACGCGGATTTGATAGGGTTAAGCCAAACTTCCGGTATTTGAGGGTACGCCATGCATTTCGATCCGAATTCAGTTCCCGATCTCGCGATCCGGAATGGACGTGTGGTTTTGCCAGCGCAAGATGGTGCCGACTCACTTCAAACGGTCGAAACCTCGGTCGCGATTAAAGACGGCCGCATCTTCGCGATCGGCGATCGCGCGCACGAAAACGCGCGCAAGGTTATCGACGCCCGCGGCTGGCACGTTCTCCCGGGAGCGATCGACACTCAAGTGCACTTCCGTGAGCCCGGTCTCACCCACAAAGAAGACCTGGAATCGGGAACTCGCGGCGCCGTGATGGGCGGGATCACCACCGTGTTCGAAATGCCGAACACGAAACCACCCACGACGAACGCCGAAGCGTTTCAGGACAAACTTCGCGCGGCCCACGGGCGCATCTGGTGCGACATCTCCTTCTTTATCGGAGCCACTCCCGAAAACATCGATGAGCTGGCGCGACTCGAATTGCATCCGAATTGCTGCGCGGTGAAGGTGTTTATGGGAAGTTCGACCGGCTCGCTTCTTGTCGACAGCGACGACGCCCTCCTTCGCATCTTGAATAACGGGCGCCGACGGGTCGCCGTTCACGCGGAAGACGAGGCCCGTCTGCGCGAAAGATTCCCCCTCGTCGACGGCAAGAACGACGTCCGCCTTCATCCCGTCTGGCGGGACGAGCAAACCGCCCTGCAGGCGACCCAGCGCCTTCTCCGCTTGGCCCGCCAGGCGCAAAGGCCCGTCCATGTTCTCCACGTGACGACGGCTGAAGAAATGGAACTCTTAAGAACCGCGCGCGACATCGCCACGGTAGAAACAACACCGCAACACCTGACTCTTGCGGCTCCCGAATGTTACGAGCGCTTGGGCACATTCGCGCAAATGAACCCACCCATTCGCGAGGCCCGCCACCGCGAAGCTTTATGGAAAGCCATCAACGACGGAACCGTCACCGTTTTAGGATCTGACCACGCGCCCCACACGAAAGAGGAAAAGGCAAAACCGCATCCGCAATCGCCTTCAGGGATGACGGGAGTGCAAACTCTCCTTCCCGTCATGCTCGATCACGTCAATAAAGGACGTTTAAGCCTTGAGAGACTCACGGAGCTCGTTTCGCGAAACGCCGCTCGTATTTACGGCGCCATCGGAAAAGGTGAAATCCGCGTGGGCTTCGACGCCGATCTGACTTTGGTGGACCTCGGACGGAAAGAAACCATCCGTCATTCATGGATCGAGAGCAAGTCGGGATGGACTCCGTTTGACGGCATGAAAGTTCAAGGATGGCCCGTCGCCACGATCGTGCGCGGCCACGTCGTCATGCGCGAAGGCCAGTTGCTCGGCAACCCGATCGGGCAGCCGGTCCAATTCCAAGTCGATTGATCAACGGCAGGAGTTGTGAACGATAACTTCACCCGGCTCTCCGTAACCGAGCTGCGCCACTGCTTTATAAGTGCGCCCGCAAGAAAGCGCCGCAGTCGAAGTTTCAATGGCGAAGCGACGTCCTGAACACTTCGCGCGCCCCTCATCGACCACAGCCAAGGGACGGCCGTCATCCGCCAGTTCGTAAAGTTCCCAACCGAGAATCGAACCTTCCTGACTGTCCGTACAGTCACCGTGGATCTGCACTTTATCGGCACGGGCCGACAGTTCCACTTCGTCATAGGGGAAGCGCAAAGCCGCGTCCCGTTTTGAGCCGTCGATAATCGAAACCGGCATCGGCGCTTCGACCGCGAAGCCATTGGGAACAGCCGCCGTGGCGAACGAGTCAGCAGGCCCGCAGTTCTGGTGCGAAAGTAAGAGCACGAACCCGATGAGACCGAAACTCAATAACGCCCTTGTCCTACGATAGTTCCGGCTTGGCTTTATTGAACGAGAGTTCCGTTGGCGTCCATTCATCCCCGCTCCCCACTTATAACCCCTATCGGTCGGATAACTCGACTTTTGGAGAGTCCAATTGTTAAATTTCCGTTCTTACTAAAGGGACGTGCACGCTTCGGACCAGGCGGGCTCCAAACAGAATGGGTTTCGAAGGCTCGTCCACGCGTGAAACCCTGACATTAAGAGCCGATCCGGCCAGGAAATACCTAGCGATTTCCAAATCTTAGATCCGCCAGTTCAAAAACTCGACAGATTTAAGAAGTTCGACGTTTCAAACCGAATCACTTTCAGATACGTTCGATCGCGGCCGCATAGAGGGGACCGAACCCGGAGCGATCCGGAAGGATCATCCAACCGAACTCCGTTTTCTCCGCGAAATCAAAACCGGAAGGAGCCTCATCGACGACCTTCACTGCGCCCGGACGTTTCTTCATCAAACGCGCGATGATCGAATCGTTTTCCAAAGGAGAAATCGAGCAGGTCGAATAGACGATTCGCCCGCCTTTGCGAACGACGGCTAAAGCGCTTGCCAGAAGCGTGTACTGTCGGACTGCGAGATTCTTCGACCTCGCCGGAGACCACTGAGACATTTCCTCGGCGTTCGCCAAGAGATGACGCTCTCCCGAGCAAGGCGCATCAAGAAGAATGCGGTC
Organism: uncultured Bdellovibrionales bacterium; assembly: GCA_937927435.1. Classification (GTDB taxonomy): domain Bacteria; phylum Bdellovibrionota; class Bdellovibrionia; order Bdellovibrionales; family JAMPXM01; genus CALBDW01. Next base: position 10,603 of record CALBDW010000140.1, on the reverse strand, counting down.
GTACGCTTCCGTTTCGTGCCAACACCATCTCGCGCCATCGTACCCTGTCACACGCACGCGCTCCAACTGTTCGGACGGCAGATAATCTTCGAGCACAGCCCGCAAACGCGCTCGTCTTTGCGGCGAAAGCTCATTGCACACAAGCGAGCCGTTCTTTCCGATCCTCTCAGCCAGTAGAAGCGATTTTCCTCCCGGGGCGGCACATAGATCGAGTACCTCCATTCCTTCTTCGACTCCGCAAAGAGCGGCGGCGAAGATGGACGACGGATCCATGAGAAAAAAATCAAGAAGGCCGTTCGAACAAGGTTCAGGATCGAAGCGCGTTCCGGCCGGCACAATAAAGGCTTCCACATCTCCGAATTGCACGCGCCGCAATCCTTGAACCCGCCGTTCGATTTGTTCTCGATCCGCGAAGCGGTTCACGCGCGCCGCTTTCTGAACCGGAGCTTCGAGAGCCGTTAAGAGTCCTGGCCAACGATCCTGATAAACTTCGCGATAATGGGCTTCAAATCCCTCGCGACCTTTGCGCTTTTGATTCAGGTCTTTGTTCTTCCCCACTTCCCCACCCAACGTCTTTGCCATCATATCCCTAGTGCGACAGAGGACCAAGGACCTACGTCGAAGAAAAGAAGAGGCCCGTGTTTTCTCATGGGCCCTTCTTCCGGAAACGGGCAAAATGAAGCAACGGCTCATGGACGAGCCACGAAAACGCAGTCACCGACATTCCACGGAGGGAATTGACGTGCTGGATCACATCCGGCCCCCTCGTCGGAGGGGGCCTCGCCATTTAGAGTTCAGCCTTTCGCTCCCCGTGTTTATTTTTCTGCTTTTCATCTCCATTCCGCGCTCGGACGCACAGATCAAGGTCATTTATGGTACCGATGACCGGCACGAACTTTTCGAAGAGCTCGCCCCTGAGATTCGCCAGATCGCGGACGCCACGCTCGCCCTGATCCCCCACTCGGAGCTAAGAGAAATCGAGGGCGGCGTCATCCGAATTCGCACGGAGAATTACGGAAAAAAGTATCACTTGTGTTCAGCCGAACGATTCCGCGAGCAAGGAACCGCCGCCTTTTGCTCAGGCTTTCTCGTCACGCCGGATCTCGTTATGACGGCCGGCCACTGCATACGGAATCTCCTCGACTGCCAGGAAACCGCTTTCGTCTTCGGCTTCGCGTACTCCACCCCTCTCGAGAAACCGGAACACGTGCCCCGCAAAGACGTTTATTACTGCCGTGAGCTTCTCCGCTCGATGATCGTCAGTGACGGCATCGATTTCGCCCTCGTTCGATTGGATCGTCCCGTTACCGACCGGACTCCCCTTCGCCTGCGCCTGTCAGGAGAAATCAAGCCCGGCGAAGATCTGATCGTCCTCGGGCATCCCGCCGGGCTTCCGCTTAAAATCGCCAACGGCGCTCATGTGCGCGAGGTCCATCCCAACGGCTACTTCACCGCTAATCTCGACACGTACGGCGGCAACTCGGGCTCCCCGGTCGTCAACATCCGCACTTACGAAGTGGAGGGAATCCTCGTCCGAGGCGAGCGAGACTATATCTTGACGGAAGAAAACGGGAAAAGCTGCTTCGCTAGTTTTCGATGCACGGACGCCGGCTGCCGCGGCGAAGCCGTCACCTTGATTTCCGAGGTCCTGAAAATAACTGGACTCGGCGCCGACTGATGCAGGCATCCGCCGCTTGCCTACCGCCGCCTTTTTAGTGTTTTCTTAGAAAGCCCGACACCTATCCGAAAGGCATCATTTGTGGAAGAAGCGAAATCCGATTACAAAGTTCACGTTTTCGTCTGCACCAACAAAAAAGAAGGCAAAGCCTGCTGCGCCGATCATCACGCGGAAAAGTTCCGTTCGGAATTGAAAGCATGGGCTCGTGAAAACCCGGAGTGGCGACGCCGCATCCGCATAAACGCTTCCGGTTGTTTGGACCGCTGCAAAGAAGGCATCGCCGTCGCCATTTATCCGCAAAACATTTGGCTGACCCATGTCCGCGCCGATGACATGGATCATGTGAAGACTCTTATCACCCGACTTATGAACGATGAAATCAGCAAAACGGAATGAGCGCGCGGGACAAAGATTCGTTTAAAAAACTGTCAACCGACATTGTGGCGTGCGAACGCTGTCTACGCTTGCGCCGGTATTGCCAGAAGATCGCGCGCGAAAAGCGGCGCGCCTTCATGGAAGAAGCCTACTGGGGCAAACCGGTCCCCGATTTCGGCGATCCCAAAGCGCGTCTCCTTATCGTCGGACTCGCCCCCGCTGCCCATGGAGCGAACCGCACAGGACGGATGTTCACGGGCGACCAAAGCGGCGTCTGGCTCTATCGAGCTCTCTACCGTGCGGGATTCGCCAACCAACCCGAGTGTTCCCGTGCCGACGACGGTCTACGTTTGACCGACGCTCTAATTACGGCCGCCGCTCATTGCGCTCCTCCCGACAACAAGCCAACCCGCGATGAACTCGAAAACTGTTCGGTTTACCTCAAACGCACACTCGCTCTCACCCGGCCAAAGGTATACCTTGCCTTGGGCTCGATCGCTTGGCGCGCCCTTCTTCAAGAATTCAAACTCCAGGGCCTGATCTCGGGTCCACAGCCGAAATTCGCGCATGGCGCGGAGCTTATCTTGACATTGCCAGCCGACACCTCCGGGAGGAAAGAGAAAAGGCTTCTTCTCGGCAGCTACCATCCGAGCCAGCAAAACACATTCACGAAACGCCTCACCGAACCGATGTTCGACGCCATTTTCGCTCGGGCTCGAACTTTCATCGCGACTCAATCTTGACGTCTCTCTTGATCTCATTCACCCCTATCGGTGAAAATGAAAACGACCCATATATCAGGATCAAGGAGGCGGAATTGGCGTCGACCATTGCTGCAATAGATGTGGGATCGAATGCCATTCGCCTCGTCATCGGTGAAATCAACGGCGACGGCGAAATTAAAGTCCTGAAAAAAGTCCGGGAGCCCGTTCGCTTGGGGCAGGACGTTTTCTCCAAAGGCGAAATTTCGCGGAAGACCTTCGAAAAAGCCTTGGAATCGTTCAAAAAGTTTCAACGTCTCATGATGGAACACGGCGTGACCCGCTCAAAAGCCGTGGCCACGAGCGCACTGAGAGAAGCCGCTGACCGTGACCTTTTTATCAACGAAATAAAAAAGGCGACCGGCATTCAAATCGAGGTGATCAGCGGTCTGGAAGAAGGGCGCCTGATCTTTTCGGCCGTCGAAAACCGTCTCAATATCCGTGAGCAAACCTCCCTCCTGATCGATATCGGCGGTGGAAGCGTGGAACTCACGGTCGCCGACCACGGACGCCCCATCGCCGTGCAAACTTTCAAATTGGGAACCGTAAGGCTACTTCAGCTTCTGGAAGAGCGTGGCCTTAAGGAAAAACACCTGCGCTCCCTCATCAACGAGCTGGCGGAACCGGCCCGGGTTTTTATCAAAAACCACAAAAAACGATTTGAGTTCGACTATGCCGTGGGCACAGGCGGAAATTTCGAATGCCTGGGCAAACTGCGTGTCGCGCTCTTGCACAAAACATCGATTTTTTCGGTCAGCCGCGCCGAAATCGAGCAAATCATCGAGCGTTTGGAAGCGATGTCGATGAAAGAACGGACTCAAAGCCTACGGTTAAGACCGGATCGCGCCGACGTAATTATTCCCGCCTCGCTTGTGACACTCGCGATTATGGACGCCGCTGACATCGATCTTCTCATGGTGCCGTATGTCGGCCTGCGCGATGGTCTTCTCTCGGAACTCTCCGCGACTCCCCGCCTCGTGGCGGTTAAATAAAGTCTCAGGTTCCCTCTTCAGGCTCGATCTCGAGCCTTTCGATCTCCATGTAGCGCGCAAGCCGCGCTTTCGTTAGCTCCATCAGTTTTTTGTGCGTTCCTGTTTCTTCGCCTGGGTTTTTCGGCTTCAGCTGCACATAGGATCCGTCCGGCCGCATTTCCCACGCCTGCCTCTTATCACTCAGCATGACCTCGAAGATTTCCCACAGGCGTTCGCGCAACGCCGGCTCCTCAATCGGTACCACCGTCTCCACACGCGTAAGCAGATTGCGGTACATCCAATCCGCCGATCCGATATAGAACTCGCCGTCTAAAGGCGACTCTTGCCCGTTTTGGAAAAAGAAGATCCGCGAATGTTCGAGAAAGCGGCCGATGATGGAAATCACGCGAATGCGCTCACTCAAGCCGGACACCTGGGGACGAACGCAACAAAATCCGCGCACGACTAGATCGATATTCACTCCCGCCTGAGAAGCTTCATAAAGAGCCCGCCCGACGCTGACGTCTTCCAGGCTGTTGCATTTGGCGATGATCCGCGCCGGCCTGCCGGCACGCGCATGCTCCGTTTCGCGCTTGATCATCTCAAGAAAGCGGTCCTTCATGTTGATAGGCGCGACAAGCAGCTTCTTGTAATTCCTCTTAAGGCTTCTTCCCGTGAGGAAATGGAACAGCTCGACCGCGTCCTCAGTGAATTCCGGCTTGCACGTGAAGTAACCGAGATCCGTGTAGAGCTTTGAAGTTTCTCGGTGATAGTTTCCTGTCCCGAAATGTGCGTAACACCTCACCCTCTCCTGCTCTTGGCGGACCACCAAAGCAACCTTCGCATGAGTCTTCAAGCCCACCACGCCGTACACGACATGAATTCCCGCGTTCTCAAGTTCCTGCGCCCAATGGATATTGCGCTCTTCATCAAACCTCGCTTTAAGCTCGATCAGTACGACCACTTGTTTTCCCCGGTCCGCCGCACGAATGAGCAGCGGGATAAACGGGCTGTTGTCGCCAGTCCGGTAAAGAGTCATTTTAATGGCGAGAACCTTGGGGTCATCCACCGCCTGGCGCAAGAAACGCTCGACCGAATGCTCGAAGCTTTCATAGGGATGGTGAACAAGCAAATCGCCCTCGCGAAGGATCGAAAACATGTTTTCGTTTTCATCCTGAAGCTGCGGGGGCGTCAGCGGTATCCACGGTTCGTATTTCAAGTGCGGCAACGGCAAATCAACGATCGGTTTAAGCCCTGTGAAATCCAGAAGCGACGGCAACTCGTAGATTTCCGCGTCCGTCAGCTCCAGTTCATCCATAAGAAGACGAAGCATCCAGGGGTCGGGATTCGGCCCATGTTCGAGGCGAACGACCTCGGCGAACCGTCTCTGCTTGAGTTCCTCGGCTACCATCTCGAGGATGTCGTCGACTTCATCCTCGTCCCGCTCAATTTCAGCGTTCCGCGTGATCCGAAACGGCATCACGTTCAGCACTTCCATATCCGGGAAAAGCCCCTTCATGTTATGGACGATCAAATCCATGAGCGAAACGAACCGATACTGTGAATTCGACTCGCTTCCACGCACTTGAATCCACTGCGGAAAAATCTTCGGAACCTTGATGCGGGCGAAAAGCTTCTCTTCGCGCTCCGGGTGCCTTAGCGTCACCGCCAGCGAAGTCGAAAGGTTCGAAATAAACGGAAACGGCAGGCCAGGATCGACCGCCAACGGAGTCAAAACCGGAAAGACATTCTGGCGGAAGTAATCGGTCGCGTACCGTTGTTCTTCTTTCGTGAGTTTGTCCCAAGGCAGAAGATGAATGCCGGCTTCCGCAAGATCGATGCGAACAACGTTTTCAAAACAATCCGCCTGCTTTTCCAGCAGGGCGATCACACGGCTTCGGATCTCCCCGAGCTGCTCCGCGGGCGTCAGCCCTCCCGAGCGTCTTTGCACTCCGCTTTCAGACTGACGTCTCAGACCGCCCACCCTTTTCATGAAAAACTCGTCAAGATTCGAGGTGAAAATCCCCAAGAAACGCACGCGTTCAAGCAGCGGCGTCCTCGGGTCTATCGCCTCATGCAAAACCCTCGCGTTGAATTCCAACCACTGGATTTCACGATTCAGGAACTCTTGCGGATGAGCCTCAGGAGACGCAGTATTCTTTTCCTTCGCCGAGACTTTAGAAGTGCTTCGCTTCGATGGAGCTTTGGGAGTTGTTTTTCGTGCCATTCGGAGATTACGCCTTCGTGACACATTCTACATTGCCACGACCCGCCTCATGGCACAAGTCGGCCCACGACCGGCGTTAGCACGCGTCAAAGAAAATTAGGTCGATTGAGTTTTTTCCAAATGTCGAACGCGCAGTTGATTACTCCCACATGGCTATAAGTCTGCGGACAGTTACCCCACTGGCTGCCCGTCACTGGATCAACGTCCTCTGAAAGAATGCCGAGGTGATTACTGTATTGCAAAAGTTGATCGAACGTATGAAGGGCGTCGTCCAGACGACCGACCGCGGCCAACGCGCGCACGTACCAGAAGCCGCAGACCAAGAAGGCCACCTCGGGAAGTCCGAAATCATCCGGATGCCGGTACCTGTAAAAAAGGCCACCCTTCGCCCGCAAGCCTTCTTCGAGCGCTCTGAGATGATTCGCTGCACGCTCTGAATCAGGGGGCAGATAACCCATCGTGATCAATTGAAAAAGAGACGCGTCGAGAGACGCCCCCCCGACATAGGAGCAATAGGCTTTCAGTTCCGGGTTGTAACAGCTTTCGAGCCCTTCCGCGGCCATGTTCTTAACCCGAAAAGCGCGCTCCACAAGTTCGCTGTCTTTCAACGCCTTTCCGATCTTGGCCGCAGCTGAAGCGCCGGCCCAGTGGAAAAGAAAAGTGTAACCATGGCGGTTCTGAATATTGCGGAACTCCCAAAGCCCGGCGTCCGGGACCTGCATCTTCGACTCGATGAAAGACAGAATGGAACTCACCAGCTCCCTCGACTCAAGCCTACGGTCGTGGATGATCCGATTATCAACGTACAACGGCAGGAGCGAGACGAGAATCTGGCCATACACATCATTTTGAGTCTGCAAGAAGGCCGCGTTCCCGACGCGAACGGGCTTGTTCCCCATGTAACCCGCGAGATCCAACTCCCGTTCCACGGTCTGCGTTTCACCCGTAATCGAGTAAAGAGGCTGATACCCGTGACGCGCGGTCGATGCGATATTCTGGATAAAGTGCGAATACTTATCGAGCTCTTCAAAATGCCCGATCGAATTGAGCGCATTTAACGTATAATATGAATCGCGGACCCAAAAATAGCGGTAGTCCCAGTTTCTTCCCGCCCCCGGCGCCTCGGGTAAGCTAGTGGTGCCCGCGGCGATAATCGCCCCTGTGTCTTCGTACTGGTGCAGTTTCAATAAGAGCGCCGAACGGATGACTTCTTTCTGGTAGATGTCCGGGATCGTGCAGCGCTGAACCCACGTCCTCCAATAATCGATTGTTTTCTTAAGATACGTTTCGCACGTCTCTTCAAGCGGCCATTCAAACGGCTCTCCCCATGTCAACACGACGTATTTAGTCTCCGTGAGCAGAAACGGCATGCCCTGCGCGACATACGTCAGCGGGATATTGGTGTTGAGCCGGACGGTGTCGTCGAGTCCTTGATAACGGAGATGGTTCGACGCCAGACTGACGTGCGCCTTGCGTTCGCCATAATCCCCACGCGGATCGCAACGAACGACCACATGCGGGTTCCCCGAAAGACGCACAATCTTCCTAATGAGCATCAGCGGTTTGAAATACCGCTCGAAACGCGTAAAGCGCGGCGCGAAATCGATGACCTCGAAATCGCCTTCCGGCGTGTTGAAACGCGTAACCAAGACGTTTGTGTTCTCAATGTAATACTGGGCGACCGCTTCTTGGTCTCCTTGTGGAGAAATCGAAAACCTTCCGCCTTTTTCTGGATCGAGAAGTCCGCCGAATATAAAACTTGAGTCGAACCTGGGCAGACATTGCCACACCACGTTCGCATGGGTATCGATGTATGCGAGATACGAGCAGTTGCCTATTAAACCAAAACGGTACGTATGTCGCTCCGCCATCGCGCGTTTCTCCCTGCGCCCGCTGCCGCGGCAGCTTTAATGAATCTTCGCATTTGCTTGAGTTTTCCGCTATGAGCTTCGGTTCTAGTCTAAACACCCAATGTGGCCGAGTCGTTCGGTCATCAGTTAGTTTTTTTTGAATTGGAGACCAAATGTCCCGTTGGATCACCGTCGCAAACCGGCTTCCATTTTCAATCGATCCTAACACCGTTGAAATCAAGCGCGCTTCGGGAGGCCTCGTTTCGGCGTTAAGCGGCGTGAAGAAAAAGTCCCAACGTATCTGGGTGGGATGCGCAACAACGGACATCGACAGGCGCGAGTGGCTGAAAGCCCTGAGACAATTTGAGACGGACACTTCCCAGGACTGGCGGTATCATCCCGTTTTCGTAAGCAAGTCCGAATACGACAAATACTATAACGGCTTTTCGAACGACGTTCTCTGGCCGCTTCTCCATTACCAGTCCGATCTCGTGAATTTCTCCCGCGACTGCTGGGAAACATACCGGGCCGTGAACCAAAGAATCGCGGAAGAAGTTCTGGCGATCGCGGAAGACGACGATCTGATTTGGGTTCACGATTTCCATCTGTTTCTCGTACCCGAGTTCATCAAACGCCAAAAGCCGCACGCCCGGGTCGGCTTCTTCCTCCACGTGCCGTTTCCGACCTCCGAACTCTTCCGGCAGCTGCCCATGCGCGAGGAAATACTGGAATCGATCCTCGCCAGCGATCTTGTCGGCTTTCATGACTATTCGTACCTACAGCATTTCTGCAGCGCGGTTCTCCGAATTCTCGGACGCGAATCCGAATTTTTCACGATTCGCGGCGGGCAAAGAACGACGAGACTCGGAGTCTTTCCCGTCAGCATCGATACCGAATATTTCATGGCGAAAGCGCGCGACGAGACGGTGCGGGCGATCGCACGGGAGATCAAACAACCTCTTTTCACCTTCCTGGGCATCGACCGCCTCGATTACATGAAAGGATTGGAGCTCAAACTCGAAGCCATGCGCTCGTTTTTAAGAAGGTACCCGCACGCGCGCGAGAAAGTCCGCCTCGTGCAAGTTGCGGTTCCGACGCGCCAAGGAGTGCCTAACTACGCGAAGCTCGCGCAGGACACGGCCCGCATCATTGGTGAAATCAACGGCGAGTTTTCGACGCCGACGTGGAGCCCAATCCACTACATCCATTCCAGCGTTTCCAGCGACGAACTCGTCGCCCTCTACCAGAGTTCCGACGCCCTTCTCGTCACGAGCAAGCGCGACGGCATGAATCTGGTAGCCCTGGAGTACATCGCCTGCCAAGACGAAGAAAACCCGGGCGTTGTTCTCCTTAGTGAATTCACCGGTGCAAGCTCCACTCTCAGCCACGTATTGCGTATCAACCCTTGGGATTTCGACGGAACCGCAGAGAAAATGCAAATCGCCATGGAAATGCCACGCCAAGAAAAACATTTCCGGATGCGGTCGATGCAAAAGTTCCTCCGCCGCTACACTGCAACCGATTGGGCGACCCGGTTTATAACCAAGCTGGAAGAAGCTGAAGCGGTCCCACAGCGCGTGCCCGAAGTCATAGCAGCCGACACGGATAGCATCTCGCGCGTTCGCGACGCGATCCTCGCACAAAAGCCTGAGCGCCTCTTGCTCTTCATCGACTATGACGGGACTCTGGTACCCATCGAAGATTCCCCGGAACTGGCGGGTCTTCCCGAATCGCTGCGCTCTGAAATCCACTCCCTGGTTCTCCGCTATCCGTGGCTGAAACTCGTCGTGGTAAGCGGACGCGACAGCCACTTCCTCCAAAGCCAGTTCAACGGTCTGCCCGTCATGCTCGCGGCGGAACACGGGGCGAAATACTTCGATCCCGAGCTGAACCGCTGGCGCCGACGAATCCACCGCAGCCGCTCTTCGTGGTACGCAAGCGCTCTTGAAATTGTGAGCGATTACGCCCGGCACGTCCCGCGCAGCTTCGTCGAAAAAAAGCATTTCTCCATCGCTTGGCATTATCGCCAATCGCCGAGCGATTACGCCGAAACCCAAGCGCGTAAGCTCGCGCAGGAACTGGAGCTGGGACTTGCGAATCTTCCCGTCAGCATCATCCGCGGAAAGAAGGTCATCGAGATCCGCGCGATCGAAGCCAATAAGGGAGACTTCGCGCGGGCCGTTTACGAAACCCAACTCCCGGGCACCTTTACGCTCGCAATCGGCGACGACAATACCGATGAGGACATGTTCCGCAGCCTCAAAGGCCGCGGGCTTTCCATTCATGTCGGCAATGATGAAAGTGACGCGGATCTCACTCTCACGTCCCAGTCACAAGTCATGCCGTTTTTAAGAGGACTTCTCGAGGAGCTTACAAACTTCCTCACTTCCGTGGGGATGAATAGCGAAGCCTCCCAAAGCTCTGTCGTTTCGGCTGCTTGGAGCCATCACCACGAAAGTGGGCCAGTTCGAGAGGCTGACGCAATGAGTTAACAGAAAAGAAAGAAAACGGCGGGCTCATTCTCCGTCGTTACCGATAGCTTCGACGGGGCAACCTTCCATCGCCTCCCGGCAGTGGTCCTCTTCCTCGGGAGTCGTCGGCTGCTTGGCTACGTAAGCGTGTCCGTCCTCTTCGTGCATTTTAAAGTTTTCGGGCGCGGTGATACAGCAGGCATCGCATGCGATGCACGTGCGATCGACATAGTATTTGCCTGCCGCATTCTCGGGCCATTTGTCGTTCTT
>CALBDW010000139.1 GCA_937927435.1 uncultured Bdellovibrionales bacterium | reverse complement strand
CGAGGAGCCTGGCACGAAACCTCACCACGCCATATGACGGAGAGGGGGGGCCCAGCAGCGACAATTTTGAGCCATCGTCGAATCTTTGAACTTCGCAAAAAGGCTGTCGGGGATCTCAGTCTTTTGCGAAAAGCGTGGATTCGCCTGTCATTTCAATAGGATGGAATCATTTCCTCATTTGAAGCCAGGCCTCTCCGGGTTGGCATGCAAGATGTAAGTTTTTCAGGAGGGAAGCCTGCGCGTTGGCAAGCTTCGAGCGAGGATAGCCATGCGAAAAATCATTGTCTCAGGGATTAGCATTTTGACGGTTCTATTTGCGGCCGCCTGCGCAAGCAGCAGCGGAGGAGGAACCGTCGCCGATCCGGGAACAAACCAAATCGTTCCGCCAAATCCCAATAACTGCCAAGTGGGGCAAGTGGACGTCCCCAATTACGGCTGCCGGGACCAATACCTCTGCGATTCCGGTTATGGCTGGGTTCAGGAAGAAATGCGCTGTATCCGCGGAACGGTGATTACCGCCTATCAAGGTTTCGGAAACGGTTATTTCGGTCGCTACCGTGGCTCCCTCTCGATCACGAATCAATCGGTTTTCGAGTCCGTCCTGAGATATGCGGGCGTCTGTGACCCGTACATCGGCTATAACGGGGGCACTTGGAGCTGCGGTTATTGGGCGAGCCGAGGCGGCTTTATCGACCTTTACACATACGGCAGCTCAGCCGGTTCGATCGTGAAGCTCTTCGTCGCCGCGGGTTCGAGTGTGTACAGTCCGTACTCCACAAATTATATCGGCTTCTCGCAAACGGCCACCGTCGTCGACTACAACAACTGGCAAGGCATGCAGATCGTCGGAATCTCAGCGGCCGGCCAAGACGTCGGACTCCGTTTGATCGTCGAAAACGGACGCTTGACGGATCACTCGTTCACCGCGCGCGTCCGCTACGGTATGAGCGACTTCGCGACTATCACCTTCGTCCGCTACTGAAATCTAATAATAAGCAAGGCCGGTCGCCCCGTTGCGGCCGACCCTGTCAGCGGCTAAGATCCGGGGATCATGGATCGCATAGTGAAATGTCCCCGCTGTCACAAAAGCGTCAAGTTTTCACCGGACAATCCTTATCGTCCGTTCTGCTCCGAACGGTGCAAGCTCATCGATCTCGGGCAATGGGCGGAGGAGAAGTACTCCATCCCCGTCTTGGAAAGCGAAACTGACGACGCTTCGGGCATCAACGAATCCGATCAAGGCAAGGAATCGGAGGAATGAGTCTTTTCGATTGACCAAATCGAAAATACCGCGTTTGAATTTTGACAAGTTTTAAAAGACCTCCCAAAGTACTTGGGAGGACAGGAACATCAACACCGGCGGGTTGTTCCGCCGGAAGGTAAACAACCGGGAATTTTCAAAGACTGGGAATTCCCCCCGAAACCGGCAAGGGAGATAAGCAGCATGAACAAAGCCGAACTGATCGATTTGATCGCCAGCGAAACGAAAACCACGAAAGCGCAAGTTGAGCGCGTTCTCGATGCAACCCTCAACTGCATCAAAAAAACCGTTAAGAAAGGCGACGAAGTGAAACTCGTCGGCTTCGGCACTTTCACGAAAGCTAAACGCAAAGCGCGCATGGGCCGCAACCCGCAAACGGGTAAGTCGATCAAAATCCCGGCAACTTGGTTCCCGAAATTCCGCCCGGGCGCTGAATTCAAAGACCTCGTTCGCTAATTGATTCATCAAAAGAGAGACGCATAGTGTCTCTTCGTTATGTCGGCGGACAAGGATGTCTTAAGACGAAGGGATCAGGCTCGCCTGATCCCTTTTTCGTGTTATCATCCTCGGGATGACGGCCACTGAACTCGAAAACTTCCTCTATAAACAAATCCCGATTTCCAAAGCCCTCGGCGCCCGTGTGGCACGTGCGGACCTATCAGTGGTTGAAATCACCGCTCCTCTTCCCACCAATATCAACCATCTCGGCACAGCTTTCGGCGGAAGCCTCAACGCCATTCTGGTTTTGGCTGGTTACACTTGGCTCTTTCAATTGCTCGAAGGGGAAAACCCCCATAGCCACGTCATTTTGAAAACCGGCCACACCGAGTATCTTCGCCCCGTGAAAGAAGACATCCGCGCCCTCTGCTTCGCCCCGGAAGCCGACGAACTCGACCGCTTCCTGCGCACCTTTCGAAAAAGAGGGAAAAGCCGAATCACCCTCAAAGCCGTCGTCCTCACCATGGAAGGCGAAGCGTGCCGGTTTACGGGAGAGTTTGTCGCACAAAGTTCGGCGCATTAGTCCAATTGCCCGATCCCGCTATCCAGGCTATCGTTTCTTATCGGAGCTCAAGCACGACGGAGCGGACTCTATGGCCAACTTCGATGCCCAACGCCTAAAAACAATCGGTGTTTTTACAAGTGGCGGTGACGCGCCAGGAATGAACGCCGCCATCCGCGCGGTCGTTCGTCTCGCGATTTACCATGGGCTGGAGGTGAAAGGGGTTATTCAAGGCTATCCAGGAATGATCAGCGGCGAAACAGTTCCTCTCACATTGAGCTCCGTCGCGAACATCATCCAGAGGGGAGGAACCATCCTCAAAACGGGTCGCTCCCCTGAATTTCATCAACCAGAAGTGAGAGCGAAAGCCGTCGCCAACATGCGGGCGGCGGGCATCGACGCCCTCGTTTGTATCGGCGGAGACGGATCATTCGCTGGAGCCCATCTCCTCTGGAAAGAGCATCAATTCCCCATCGTGGGCGTTCCGGCCACAATAGATAATGATATCGCCGGCACCGACTCCGCGATCGGCTTCGACACAGCCGTCAATATCGCGCTGGAAGCCATTGACCGCATCCGTGACACGGCCGCTAGTCATGATCGTTTGTTTATCGTTGAGGTCATGGGGCGCGATTCCGGGTTCATCGCCGTAGACGTGGCAGTGGCGGGCGGCGCGGAAGAAGTCTTCATCCCCGAAAGTCCCGCCACTGTGGACCAGGCGATCGAAAGTATCAAACGCGGAATGGCGCGGGGAAAAAAGAGTTCCATCCTCATTGCGGCCGAAGGCCACAAACCGGGACGCGCCTACGATTTGGCGGAAGCCATTCGCAAGAAAAGCGGCTTTGACGCGAAGGTCTGTATCCTCGGCCACGTGCAACGGGGCGGAACACCGACCGCCGCTGATCGCATTCTCGCCAGTAGGCTCGGAGCCCATGCGGTCGACACCCTCCGCGCTGGGATCTGTGATGTCATGGCCGGCATTCAAGGAAACGCCATTGTCAGTGTCCCCTTCGCCGACGTGATCGGTCAAAAGAAGAAAATCTCCAATGAACTCGTTACGCTGGCTCGTACCCTTTCAATTTGACCCTCTCCTCTAAATCTTGTTACTGCTTGGGCTTTGAGGCGGTTTTAGCCACTCGCATTAAATAAAACCCGTCTGTTTTTGTTGAACGAACCTTACGGAGAAAGGCACTTATGATCAGCGTGCGACGTTATCTTGGGCATTATTTGGGACTTTCCCTTTTGGCTTTGACGATCGCAACCGTCGCAGGTTGCACGAAAAAAAGCGAGCCATCGGGCGAAGGCGCTCAATCGGCCGCCAACGTGGGGATTGTGGGAGATGAAATCCTTGTCGGCCAATTCGGCGCTTTCACCGGCAGCGAGGCGACGTTCGGCCAAAGCACGGACAAAGGCGTCCGCATGGCCTTTGATGAAAAAAACCAAGCCGGCGGCATTAAGGGTAAAAAGTTGAAGCTCATCTCGATCGACAACCAAGGCAAAGCCGAAGAGGCCGCTGCCGCCATCACCCGCCTGATCACGCAAAACAACGTCATCGCCGTGATCGGAGAAGTCGCAAGCTCGCGCTCGCTCGCGGCCGCCCCGATCGCGCAGCAACACAAGATCCCGATGATCACTCCCTCTTCGACGAACCCGAGGGTCACTGAAGTCGGCGACTATATTTTCCGGGTTTGCTTCATCGACCCGTTCCAAGGAACGGTCATGGCGAAGTTCGCCCATGAACACCTGAAGGTGAAACGCGTCGCCGTTTTGCGTGACATGAAATCGGATTACAGCATCGGTCTCGCCGACTTCTTCATTAAGAAGTTCACGGAACTCGGTGGAACGATCGTCGCAGACGAAAAATATCAGTCGGGAGAAAGCTCTTTCGAAGGTCAATTGACCCAAATCAAAGCCGAAAAACCCGAAGCGATCTTCATCCCCGGCTATTACACGGAAGTCGGCTTGATCGCCAAACAAGCCCGTAAGCTCGGCATCACCGCGACCTTGCTCGGCGGCGATGGCTGGGATAGCTCGAAGCTCTACGAAATCGGCGGTGACGACATCAACGGCGGCTACTTCTCCAACCACTACACGACCGAAAGCACGGATCCAGTCGTCGTGAACTTCATCAAGAAGTTCAAAGAGCGTTATAACGGCGAAACGCCTGACGCTCTCGCCGCCGCCGGCTACGACGCCGCGAAAGTCCTGATTGAAGCGATGGAGCGCGCCCCTGAACTCACTCCCAAAGCAATTCGTGACGAAATCGCAAAAACCAAAGACTTTGTGGGCGTAACCGGAAAAATCACGATCGACGAAAACCGCAACGCTTCCAAACCCGCCGTGGTCGTTCGCGTCGACGGCCCGAACAATCGGTTCGTCACGACCATCGCTCCCTAATATCGAAACGAGCCCCGATCGCTTGTTAAAGCGGTCGGGCTCCTCTATGGCCGTTCGGCCGATAACCTAAAAATACTTAATTTCATTGAGTTTTCGGACTCGGATGATTGACCGCGAGCGTAATCTTGCGGTCTACTTTCAGCAGGTAGCCGAAATCCTCTAGACTCTAGTCCAGCCTTGAGGAGGCGGAAGTTTGTCGGAAGAAATTCTTGAGTTCACGCAGCACCTGATCAATGGAATCGCGTTGGGCAGCATCTACGCTCTCATCGCTCTGGGATACACGATGGTTTACGGTATCCTGCAGCTCATTAATTTCGCCCACTCCGAAGTCTACATGATCGGAGCCTTCGCGACGTACTACGGCGCGCGCTGGTTCGGACTTCTCGACCGCCCGGGTATTTCCACGTTTGTCCTCTTGCTTGTGTTCGCAATGATTTGTTGCGCCGCCCTCGGCGTCTTAATTGAAAGACTGGCGTACCGGCCGCTTCGCAACGCTCCCCGTCTGAATGCTCTCATTACCGCGATCGGCGTAAGCCTCTTCCTCCAGTACACGGGGCAAATCGTATTCGGCGCCGATCCGAAAGTTTTTCCGACTCTTATTGAAGACGCGGCTCTTGCCTCGTTCCATGGCGTCTCGATCCGGAGTTTCGATGTCGCCATTTTCGGCGTCACCTTGTTTTTCATGATCGCGCTCTCCTATCTCATTCAAGGCACCAAGATCGGAAAAGCCATGCGAGCGGTCAGCGCGAACCGCACGGTGGCGTCCCTCATGGGCATCGACGCCAATCGTGTGATCACCTTCACCTTTGTCGTCGGCTCCGCGCTCGCCGCGGTGGGGGCCGTCTTGGTCGGAATGAAATATCCGAAGATCGATCCCCTCATGGGCACGCTTTTCGGCCTTAAAGCATTCGTCGCGGCCGTTTTGGGCGGCATCGGCAACTTGCCCGGCGCGGTGGTCGGCGGCCTTATCATGGGTCTATGTGAAGAGATGGTGGTCGGCTACATTTCCAGCACGTACCGCGATGCCTTCGCTTTCAGCATCTTGATTCTGATCCTTTTCTTTAGACCCGCCGGCCTTCTCGGTAAGGCGACGCAGGAGAAGGTATGACGTCCAGAATGTTGAAGAGCTGGCTTTCACCACTCATCGCATTTGTAGGGATGCTGGTCATCGGGGTCGTTCTCGACCAGTTTTTCAACCAGTACGTCCAACTCATCATTCTCTTCGCGTGCACCAACATCATCTTGGCCTTGAGCCTCAACCTTGTGAACGGCTTCACCGGCCAGTTTTCCATCGGTCACGCCGTGTTCATGGCGATCGGCGCATACGTCTCGGCTTACTTGAGCCTCAGACCTGAAATTTTCGGGGTGAAATTCACGATGTTCCCCGAAGCCATCGACTATCTGAATTACCTGGTCTACGCCGTTTGCGGCGGGCTCGTCGCCGCGGCGGCCGGATGGGTCGTCGGTCTTCCGTCTTTGCGTCTACGCGGAGACTACTTGGCGATCGTCACCCTTGGCTTCAGTGAGATCATCCGCGTGATTCTGCTCAACACCCAAGCCGTCGGAGGCGCACGCGGGCTTTTCGGAATTCCGCGGCCCGACGCCCTTGCTTTAGGACCACTCACGCTTTCACCCTTTCTCGTGATGTACGTCTTGGCCTCCTTCTGGGTGGTCCTCACGTTCCTCGTGCTGTGGCGGCTCATCCACAGCGTGCACGGCCGGGCTTTCCTGAGCGTCCGCGAGGACGAAATCGCCGCCCAAGCGATGGGCATCAACACAACCCAAGTCAAAGTCCGTGCTTTCGTGATTTCCAGCTTCTTCGCCGGCGTCGCTGGCTCGATCTTCGCGCATTCCGCCAACTACTTGAACCCGTCGACGTTCGGCTTTACGAAAAGCGTCGACGTGATCATCATGATCGTATTGGGCGGAATGGGCAGCCTCTCGGGATCGGTGGTCGCCGCGCTGTTCATCACCTTCCTGCCGGAATTCGTTTTACGCCCGTTGCAAGAATACACGCATATTGATTTTCGCATGGTGATTTATTCGATCACGTTGGTCTTGTTCATGGTTCTCAGACCCAAAGGCCTCTTCGGATCGCGCGAAATTTCCGATATCGCGCGTTCGTTACGGGGGGAAAGGAGCGCCGATGAACGCGCTTCTTGAGGCACGCAACGTCACCATGCAGTTCGGCGGCCTGAAGGCCGTCGACGATTTCAACTTGCAACTTCAAGCCGGAGAACTCGTCGGACTGATCGGACCGAACGGAGCGGGTAAAACGACCGTGTTCAACATTCTAACCGGCGTTTACAAACCGACGTCCGGAAGCGTTCATCTCGGCGGCGCCTGCCTGAACCCTCTTAGACCTCACGAAATCTCCCGCTTAGGCATAAGCCGCACGTTCCAAAACATCCGTCTTTTCCGAGAACTGAACGTGCTCGATAACGTTTTGATCGCTTCCAGCCAGCATGCGCAGCACGGAATGTTCGCCTCGATGCTGCGGCTCCCAAAACATTACCGCGAAGAGGGCCGTTTGCGCGAAAACGCCCGACGCCTTCTTGAGATTTTCGAACTCGACACAAAAGCGAAGGCGGAGGCCGGCAGCCTTCCCTACGGAGAGCAGCGCAAACTTGAGATCGTGCGCGCCTTGGCTACGGAACCGAAAGTCCTTCTTCTAGACGAGCCCGCTGCCGGGATGAACCATCGTGAAACCGAAGACCTCATGAACACGATCGCGCGCATTCGCCGCGATTTTAAACTCACGGTTCTGCTTATAGAACACGACATGAAGCTCGTGATGGGTATCTGCGAGCGCATCTTGGTGTTGGATCACGGCGTAACGATCTCGCAGGGAACGCCGCAATTCATCCGCCGGGACCCGAAGGTGATCGCAGCTTATCTCGGCACGGACTTCAACTCCGCAGACGGAGGTCTCAACCATGCCTGAAAAGGCGCCGATTCTCGAAGTCCAAGATTTGAACGTTCACTACGGCGGGATCCACGCCATCAAAGGCTTGAGCTTCGACGTACGTGAAGGCGAAATCGTCTCGCTCATCGGGGCCAACGGCGCGGGCAAGACCTCAACATTGCGCGCGATCTCAGGAATCATTCCATACACCGGAACGATCAAATTGCTCGGCCGACCTCTCACTGGGCTACAACCCCATGAGATCGTTAAGCTTGGTGTCGCGCATTCGCCGGAAGGGCGAGGCGTTTTCCCGAACCTCACGGTTCTCGAAAACCTCGAGATGGGCGCCTACATCCGCCGCGACCGTGAAGGAATCCGCCGCGACCTCGAACATTGTTTCGAACTCTTTCCCCGATTGAAAGAGCGCATTTCTCAAAAGGCCGGCACACTTTCGGGCGGCGAACAGCAAATGCTCGCGATTTCCCGGGCTCTCATGACCAAACCGTCGCTTCTCATGCTCGATGAACCTTCTCTCGGGCTTGCGCCCCTCGTCGTCGCCCAGATCTTCGAAATCATCAAAAAGGTCAATAAAGAAGGAATGACGATCCTTCTCGTCGAACAAAACGCCCGAATGGCACTCGAAATTTCACATCGCGCTTATGTCGTCGAAACGGGAAAGATCACGCTCTCCGGCGCCGGATCCACCCTGCTTCACGACCGCCGCGTGATCGAAAGTTATCTCGGCGCCTAAAATAAAAAGCCGACCGCGTCATCGACGGCCGGCTTCGACTCAAGCCAATCGGCTATTCGTTATTAACGTTTCAGGTTGATCACTTCATTCAAGAGCTCATCGCTCGTCGTGATCGTTTTCGCGTTCGCTTGGAAGCTGCGTTGGTTCTGGATCAAGCCGACGAACTCCATAGCGAGATCGACCGTCGAACGCTCCAAGGACTTGGCGTAGATCTTCCCGCGGCCCGAAGAGTTGGGTCTACCGATCGCCGGCGCACCTGAATCGCGGGCTTCTTTGAAACGGTTGTTACCGACCTTGAAGAGAGCTTCGGCGTTCTCGAACTTCGCGAGCGCGATTTGCGCCAAATCTTGCGCCTGACCGTTCGAGTAAACCGCGGTCAAAACGCCTTCATCATTGAACGAGAGGTTGACGATCGTGCCGGCGGCGGCGCCGTCCTGGCTCCACGAAATCAAGTCAGATTCTTTTCCGTACTGCTTCGTTCCGTTCAGGCCGTCGCCTTTGTCGGTCGTGATCGAGTCGCCGAAGTCGAAAACGATTTTTTGGTTTTGAAGAGCTCCCCCCGTGAAGTTGATCGCCTCTTTCGTCACGACTTCGGTGTCGAGTCTGCCGTCGACCGTGAAGCCGAGCTTACCGGCCCAAACCTCAGCCCACTTGCCCGGAGTGCCGCCGGTCACTTCCTTACCGTCGGCGAGAGCGTGAACATCCCATTGACGGTCGGCGACTTTGACGAAGAAGAGCGTCAGCAAGTGCTTGTTACCTTGCGAGTCGTAAACTTCGACGCCCGTCGAATAGTGCGAGGTATTGTGCGGATCGTTGATATCGAATTTTTTACCGGGCTCGACGCGCGAATCGAGGTTAAGATCGAGTCTGACTCTCGTCGTCGCTTTCGCCGGGATCAACGCCCGCGGGAACTTGATGTCACCAAGCTTGTTGACGATGTTCCCCTTTTCATCGGCCTGGAAGCCTTGCACGCGTTGGTTATCGTTTGTCACCAAATAGCCGTCTTTATCGAAGTGGAAAGAACCATCGCGCGTGAAAGATTCGCCGTCGCTTCCACGGAGAACGAAATATCCGTCGCCGGAGATGGCGAGGTCCGTCGTTTTTTCCGTATGGTCGATGTTACCTTGTTGCAGAATCGGGTTAACGGCGCCGATCTTCACACCGCGACCGATTTGGTTACCGCCGAGAATACCTTTGAGGGATTTCGCGATGATGTCTTGGAATTCCGCACGGCTCGCTTTGAAACCAGTGGTGTTAGCGTTCGCGATGTTGTCGGAGATTACGCCCAGCGCTTCGCCTTGAGCAGCCAAACCGGAAACGCCAGTGTAGAGAGACGAAAGAATGCTCATGCAACCCCTCCTAGGTTTTCGCCGCCTCAGTCGGTCAGCGGCATCGGAGGGCCCCCCAAGCCGTAGTCGACGTCTTGGGACCGGCCCGTTAGTTGTTAACTCACTTACCTTCCGCCCGGCGCCTCATGCGCCAAGAGCTTTTTAAAATCCCTTTCCAATTCCGTTTTCAGAAAACCGATTCTCAGATAACCACCGTCGAATCGATGTTCGTGAAGACGTTGTCTTTCATCGCCGCCCGGTCCATGACCGTCACGACGGTGTTGTTTTTCACGCTGACGATCAAGGCGGCGTCGCCCGCAAGCACCAGCGTGTCTCTTGAGCCCTTGGCCGCCGCTTTCTTCACGGCCGCTTCGATATCTCTCATCGTTTCGGGCTTAAAGCTGATTCCGCGCGACTTCATGCGGTCGATCGCGTGTGCCGAAAATTTCAGTTTATCGGCCGCGACTCCCGCTACGGTTGCGCGTGGAGCTTGCGTCGACGTCGCCTGTTCAAGCAACCGACGGAACTCGGCGCCCTGATCGGCGTTTATTCCTCTCGCAACGCCGTCAAGGCCGACTCCTGCGCCTCGCGCCGCACCACCGGCCGGCGATATATTCAAGCGCGTTTGTCCCAAGCCCGTATCCATCGCCATCGTCAGTTCACTTCCGTCTTAATCTTCGACAACAACTGTCCCGACATCGGAATCTCTTCGATATTCGAAGCGACGTGCTCTTCCTCAGCCGGCGGAACGTTATCGCTTTCGCTGCCTGACTCTAATTTTGCCACATCTCCCGCTTTCAATGGAATAGCCGGAGTGTTCGGAACCTCATCTTCCGGACTTGCGTCCTCAATCTTCTTAACGTCGGACAACTTGATCGATTGATCGCCGACAATGAGAACGGGCCCATCGGGAGTGAAGTTCAATCCCGTAATGCGTCCTCCGAACGTCGTCTTCGCGAAGACTTTCCCACCGTTGCTCGACACCGCCTCAATCGAAATGCGGTATTCACCGGGCCTAGCAGGCGCGCCTTCTTCGTTAAGGCCGTTCCACGTGACTGTGTTGGCGCCTTTCTTCAAACTTCCGAGTTCCAGTTTGCGTACGATTTTTCCGGTTGAATCCTTAATCCTGACTTTGACTTTCGCGGCGTCGCCTAGCAACTCGAAGTTCAGTGCGTGCTTGGTATCACCGGCCGCACGCACGAATTTCGATGAATCTCCGCTCACCTTTTTGCCGATCAAAGCGAGGGCTTGATAGTTCACGGCCGGAGCTTGCGCGCCTTGCATTTGGCTCAGCGTCGCGTTGATATTCGTAAGCTGTTCAAGCGACGTGAATTGCGCCAGCTGCGCCGCCATCTCGTGGCTCTGCAGCGGGTTCGTCGGATCCTGATGCTTCATCTGCGCAAGCATGAGCTTCATGAACGCATCTTTTCCAAGCTCATCGTTGCCGACCGTGCGCATCTTCTTCGAAGGATCGATCCAGTTCGGATCGGCGATTTGGTTCAAAACATCGCCGAGCGCCTGGTCACCAAACACCTTCTGGAATTCGCCGGCACCGCCTGTCTGCGCGCCGCTGCTCTTGAAACTTGAAGGCATCGGCTCCCTCGAGAACGCTTGAACTGAGCGCTTCACGTCAACGATCGACATCCATCACTTCCTTAAAAATGGTTCACGCCACCAAATCCAAACGGCCGGACGACGCCGAACGTGCGCGGTAGCCGGAAACACCCGCGGCCTCTACAGGCTCCGGATTCAGGCTGAGATTACGTCCTTGCCGGTATTGCCGCCATCCCGTGTTTTCCATGAAATTCTGGCGGAATGCGTTTCTTTCCTCTCGGAATTGTCCCATCAAATCGATCATCGCTTGACGGGCTTGCTCACGGGCCTGTTCTTCATTTCTCTGCTCGAGATAGTTCTGCAATTCACGGCCGATATCGACCGTCATCGTCTCGACCTTCAGGTTTTGCGCCGTCAGATCCGCCCGCAATTCATCCAATCCTTTTTCGAGAAGACGTTTCGCGGCATCACTTTCGGTTAGCATGCGAACGTTGATTTGACCGTCCTCAAGGCTCACTCTTAGACGAACCTGACCTAAACCTTCCGGCTTCAACTCAACATTCACCTCGCCGCCACCGTTCTTAAGAGCGATCTGGGCTTGGCGGACGAGTTCGCGGATATTCTCTTTCTCGTCTTCAGCGGTCGGAGGCGGTTGAGCCAACGTCGTCCCCGCGTTTTCCCCGCTCACGTCATTCAGCGAGAAACCGTTCGCCTTCGAGGCGACTCCCATGTAAGCCGCTTCGACGTCGGCATACGCGGTATTCACCTCTTTCACGAGCGACTCATGGCCCGCGGAATCAGCGGCTTTCGATCCAACCTTCTTCGCGCCTTTCAACTCGCCTTCTTGAGCGAAAAAGTCATGCGGGCTCTCCTGCAACATCGCCCGCCCGCCGACATTCTCATCGCCCATCATGCGAACGGCATTCGTCGATTCCGTCACACTTTCCGAAACCGAAGCGCCCGATGCCCCGCTCGTTCCCGCCGTCACTCCGAGGACGCCGAGTCCGAAAGTCACATCTTGGTCATCGGCGTTCTTTTCCGCCTTCAAACGGCGCTCATTCATAAGCTGCGCAATCTGCGCATCCATTCGTTCAACGGCGAATTTCGCACGTTCGGATTCACTCATCGGAGTACCGACGACGCGATTGCGAAGCGCGAATGCAGCGTTCAACTCGTCGATCGAGCGGTTCACCTCGCGCAACGACTGCTCCCGCTTACTGACCACGTCGATATGGATCTGAGGAGCACGATCCGAAAGTTTTTCGTCGCTTTCCACCTCCCCGATCACACGCAGCATTTCCATGTAAAGTTCAGCCGCGCGAGGCTCCTGGGCAGGAGGAAGGTCAAGATTTGCGATGAATTCTTCCGCCGTGTCTTCCGGAGATGCGAGCAGCGCCTGGCCGTCGAGCCGAGAGAAAGCTTCGATGACTTTCTCGGGTTTGATGCCGAGTTCGTTCTCCATGGAGTTCAGAAACTCCTCCATGGCTTGGCGACGAGTCGCGCCCGCCACCTCGTCCGTTTTCACCCCAGCCGGAATCGCCTCGCGGACCGGCGACGAGCCGGTTCTCGGTGCGTTTTCCGCCGGCGCAAACACTTGCACGGAGTTCGTTGCGGCGCCTTCAGGCTCGACGCTCACCGGTTGGTTCGCGTTGGATAAAAGAGGAGAAGCCTGGGCGGCGTTCAGTTCGTCCTGCTCTCGCCATTTCTTCTTGAAGTCTTTGGCGGCTTGGGGCGTCGATTCCTTCTCAAGGACGGACTCGAAACCGGACTTCGCGCCGGTTTCGCCCGCTCCTTGTGACCGCGCGCCGCTGAAATCGGCCGCGCGCGGTATGAAATCAAAGTTCAGCCCGTTAATCAAGCTCATGCTCCCTCAGTTCCCTTCTTCAGCGTTCGCAGGCACTCTCACTTCCGCTTCAGACGAAGCCGTCTTTTGATATCCCGCAAGGAGTTCCGAGAGACGGCGCGCTTTTTTCGCATCCATCATATCGAGGATTTCGGCCGCGTTTTTCTTTTTCATCTTCTCGAGAACTTCCACCGCCAAATCCTCGTTCAATGTCTCGATCACCCTCGCCGCTTGTGCTGGCTTCATGCCAGAGTAAACTTCGACGAGCTTCATCACTCGCGCTTGGTCTTCCGCCACTCTCGAAGCAAGCGCTTTAGAAATCTCAGCCCGCATGTTCTCGAGCTGTTTGAGCTTCTCGTCGAGTTCTTCTTTTCTTCTCTGCAATTCCTCTTCCAACTTCGCGAGTTCCGCCTCACGCTGATCCAGTTCTCTCTTCCGTTCGTTTAACTTAGTGAAATAATTGATTTCTTCCTGGGTCCATTGCTTCGTTTGTTCTGACGGCTTCGCAACCGTCCCGCCGTTGGGCCCGGCAGAGTTTGCCGCTTGTTCTCGACCGTCCTGGGACGATTTTGCCGGTTGCGCGACGTTTTTCAGGGGTTCGTTCGAAGCAGTTTCGCCCGCCGCCCGCGCGGAGCCGAGGAAGCCGATCTCAATTCTTTCCAGCCAAACGAGCTCATCCGAATAGTGGTAAGCGAGGCCACAAAGAACGAAGGCGATGGCCGAGACGACAACGGGATAAACCGGCAATTTCTTCCTCTCCAAAGCCTGGCGTTTTTTCGCGCGAATACGTTTAGCGATTTCCTTACGCAAACGTTCTTCGGGCGTCTCGGGCTTCGCCTCTTTCTTCGGTTTCAACCGAAACTTCGGCTCCTTACTGTCGACAAGACCTCTGGCCTGTTGTGCCTGCTTGAAAAACCGCTCGTACCCGTTATTCATAAATCGTCCTCTGCGTGGCGAAAGCGCATGACCACAAGATCGTCTATCGATTTGAGTTCTTGCTTCTTCCGCTTCAAGCGGAAGTCTTCGTAGTGTCTTTCGAGCAATTTCTCGATCGTTTTTCTTTCACGGGCGGCTGCGACGAGGTTCTCGTGCTTCCGCTCCTCTTCCTCGATCAACGGCCGCATGGCGGCGCGGTGTCTTTCGATGCGGATATACTGGCCCGAGATGAACTCGTCGATTTGCACCAGTTCGCCGCCCCGCGCGCCGCCTTCTTTCTCGATCTGCGAAGCTCGCATGCGGGCAGCGTCGATTTGAGCGTACATGTCCTGAAGCTCGGCCCGCGCCTTATCGACGGCCGCCTTTGCCTCAAGCCATTCGCGCCGGGCTACGTTCTCTAAGGCGCGCCTGTGATCCAACAATTTCTGGAACTTGAACTTAAATTTCATCAGCTACCGACAATCTGTTCCATCAGCTCTTCGCAGGTCTTCAAGTCCGTCGATTCGTCAATGTCCTGTTTGAGGAACGAAACGATTTGCGGATAAACACGGATCGCCTCATCAATTTCCGGATTCGAACCAGCCTTGTAAGCGCCGATGTTGATCAAATCTTCAGCGTCCCGGTAAACGGCCAAGTGACCGCGCATGCGTCTCGCCAACGCGAGGAATTTCTTGCTGACGACATTTCTCATCACCCGGCTTGTACTCGGCAACACATCGATCGCCGGAAAGTGCCCGCGGCTCGCAAGCTTCCTGTCGAGAACGATGTGACCATCCACGATCGACCGGACTGCGTCACCGATCGGATCGTCCATGTCGTCGCCTTCGACGAGAACCGTGTAGAGCCCCGTGACGGAGCCTTTGCCGGCGAAAGCGCCGACACGTTCGAGCATCTTCGGAAGAGCAGCGAACACGCTCGGTGTGTAACCTTTCGAAGCCGGCGGTTCTCCTGTGCTCAAGCCGATTTCCCTTTGCGCCATCGCGAAACGCGTGACAGAGTCCATCATCAGAAGAACGTGTTTGCCGAGTCCGCAGAAGTATTCCGCTAGAGTCGTCGCTACGTAGGAAGCACGCATCCGCAAGAGAGGGCTTTGGTCACTTGTGGCAACGACGACGACCGAGCGAGCCAATCCTTCGGGACCGAGGATCTCCTCAATGAACTCCTTGACCTCCCGACCGCGCTCGCCGATCAAAGCGATCACGTTAACGTCGGCGTTCGAATTTCTCGCCATCATACCCATGAGAACCGACTTACCGACGCCGGAGCCGGCCATGATCGCCACCCGCTGTCCGCGCCCGACCGTAATGAGGGAATTGATCGCGCGCACTCCGAGGTCCACCGGTTCGTGAATCGGCTCTCGGTCGAGCGGATTCCCGACGGGATTGTA
Organism: uncultured Bdellovibrionales bacterium; assembly: GCA_937927435.1. Lineage (GTDB taxonomy): Bacteria > Bdellovibrionota > Bdellovibrionia > Bdellovibrionales > JAMPXM01 > CALBDW01. Next base: position 25,929 of record CALBDW010000139.1, on the reverse strand, counting down.
AATCAGACTCTCCTCAATCGAATCGATCGGCCCCAAGCCGTCGAGCGGCTCTCCGAGACCGTCGATCACCCTTCCTAAAAGTTGCGGTCCGACTTTGACGGTCGCCACCGGCCGCTCAAGTACGATGCGCGAGCCAAGGCCCACACCTCGCATATCTCCGAGAGGCATCAAAAGCACGTTACGGTCATTGAACCCGACGACTTCGGCAAGAAACTTATCGAATCCTTGAGAGGGATAGATCGCACAGACCGAGCCGACCGAAGCTCCGGGAAGGTATCCCGTGATCACCTGACCGACGACCCGAGTGACTTTGCCCGAGTCTTCCGTCAATAAAGTGCGCTCGAGAACCCTCTCGTAACGTTCCAAGCGAAGATCGTAAATCTCTTCAGGCGCCGCCAAATCAACGCTCCTCGTTTTCGCTTCCGTCTGAAGATTCGTCTTCGATCACGGGGATATCCGGCACATCGTCAAACGCTGCTTGCCCCGATCCCTCAACCTTCACGATGTCGCGGATTTTCGGAAGTTTTTCCGCGAGAGTTTCCCAAAGTTTCGAAAGCCGTTGCTCGACGGTCGCGTTCACAGCTCCGTAACTCGTTTCGATAATGCATCCGCCGTGAGTCACCTCATCGGAGGCCTCGAGTTTAGCCCGTTGGAGGAAGTCGAAGTCTTTCCCGAGCTTGTCCTTCACCGTTTCAATGAAATTGTAGTCGTCCCGGGAGACTCGGATCGTGATCGTCTCGTTCGTTTGCGCGCTTTCAGCCGCTTGCCTCATCACTTCCAAAACCGCGTCGGGGCGGATAGAAATCTCATGCATGGCGATACGTTTCGCCATCTCGAAGGTCAGCCGCATGATCTGCGTCTCATTGCTCGCGATCAAATCGGTTTTCAGGCGCTCGATCGATGCTATAAGACTCGACAAACGGTCGAGACTGTGCGCCAGTTCCACCTTCCGCTCGACGAACGCGGCTTCGCGCCCTTCGTCGAAACCGAGCTGGTAGGCCTCCTGGTACGCTTGCTCCTGCAGGTCCTTGACTCTCGCCAGCGCTTCCCGTTCGACCTTCTCTTCGATCGACAACCGTTCGAGATCGGCGATACCTGTCTGTTGAGCGACGATTTTGTCGATACGGAAACTCGGCTCCGTGCCGTCCGCACGGGTCTGAAGAGCCACGAAGTCGCGGGCAGTCGGCTGGATAACCGTGGGAAACCGCATCGGAGTATACGCCACCGCGACTTTGTCCGCTTCCTCTTTGGAGAGCACGATCTTCCGCAATAACATTCCGCCGTCCCTCTATCAGACCAGAGCGTCTTCCGAACCGCCGCGCGCGATAAGGATTTTGCCTTCGGCTTCGAGCCTGCGGGCGATGTTGACGATTTCGACTTGAGCCGCCTCGACGTCCGACAGACGCGAAGGACCGAGATTCGCGAGGTCCTCCTTGAGCATTTGCGCTCCACGCTGCGACATATTCTTGAAAATCTTGTTGCGAATCTCTTCGCTCGCCGTTTTGAGAGCCAAAAGGAGCTTCTCGTTGGGAACCTCCTTGAGGAGCGTCTGAATGCCTTTGTCGTCGATCTTGACGATGTCGTCGAAGACGAACATGAGCTTGCGGATTTCCTCCGCGAGGATCGGGTCGCGTTCCTCGATCCGCGACATGATCGCCTTCTCCGTGTTCTTGTCCATGACGTTGAGCATTTCGGCCACCGGCTGAACGCCGCCCAACGTGGCCTGCTCGACGGTACCGAGATTCGCAAGCTCTTCTTTGAGAACACGGTCAACTTCCTGAATCAGCTCCGGAGCCACATGATCGAGGTTCGCCATACGCAGAACGACCTCAGCCTGCAAAGACTCGGGCAAGCGCTTCAGAACCTCGCCCCGTTTTTCAGGCTCGAGATGAGCCAGGATGACCGAAACCGTTTGCGGATGCTCGTGAATCAGGAAGTTCGCCAAGCTTTTCGCGTCGACAAGTTCCAAGCTCTCGAGCGACGGGCGTGAAGATGTGTTGACGTTCAAGTGACCGAGCACACCGCGAGCGCGCTCTTCGCCGAGCGCTTCGACGACAGTTTCCTTCGAAGTGACCGCGTCCGAGAAGATGTAATCCTCCGATTCGCTGATGAGTTCATAATACTCCTCAAGAACGCGTTTCGTGACGGCGATCGGGACGATCCGAAGCTTGTTCATGACGGTCAGCAGCTTCCGAATGTCACCGTCATCCATCCGTTTCAAAAGCTTCTTCGCTGCGGCCGGCCCCAGGTAGTTCATGAGAATGGCGGCCTTTTCAAAACCTTTCAGGTTGTCGTAATCAATGCCGTCAGGTTTGACTAAGCGAATCGCGTTCATGGGTCAGGTATCCTTTCTCACGAGCCAGAGACTGAACGCACCGGCGGCCTTTTCTTCATCTTTCTCCATCAAGGACATAATGCGTTCTTTCAACAGTTCGGACTCAGCTTTATCGGGATCGAGCGACTCCTCAAGAACAGGCAGCGCGCTCGACATGCCCGGAAGTGTGTTATCCACCGACTGCAACTCTTCGAGTTCCTCGATCGTTCTGGGCAACAGGTCTTCCACGGAATCCTGGAAGCTGTCGGTCACCCATCTCATGAACGGCCGGATCACGAGGAAGAAGAACATCGTAAGCGCGAGAGCTAAAAGCGCCCACTTGAGAAGCGAGTTCATGAGCTTCTTGCGCTCGAGGGTCGTCATCAGCCGTTCGCTTTCGGTGAAGTCCTCTTTCGTGAAGCGGATGTTCTCGATCTTGACAGAGTCTCCCCGCGCTTCATTGAAGCCGATCGCGTTTTTCACGATGGTTTCGAACTTCGCCAATTCTTCCGGAGTACGCGGAGTGTAGACCTCCTCTTCCTCACCTTTTTCGTTGATTCGCGTCGCAACCGTGCCGTCCACCACGACCGCGACCGTCAGGCGCTCGATACTGCCAGCGGCTTCGCGGATGTTACGAACCGTTTTCGGAACGCTGAAGTTCTGTTGCTTCAACTCCTTGCGGACGTTCTGGGTGAAACCGACCTGACCGGTGTCCGCACCCGGCAGGTTCGCGCGCGCGCCGGCCACACCCGTCGGGCTGGTGCGTGCGCCGTCAAGATGCTCTTCTTCCGTTTGCACACTGAGAAGCGCCGTCTTGTCCGGGTCGACGCTTTCTTCCATGGTCTGCATGTGGCGGTTTGTCAGTTGCGCGCTGACCCGCGCGATCACTTTTCCGTTACCGACCACGCGCGAAAGAATGTTTTCGATTTTTTCTTCAAGTTCGCGCTCTTTCCGTGACTGGAGTTCCGCCAGCTGCGCGTTTCCGGCCGCCATCGGATCACTCGGCTTCGAAAGCACTTTTCCTCGCGAGTCGACGACCGTCACGTTCTCAGGTTCAAGCCCTTCCACCGCGTTCGCGACAAGATACGTGATGCCGCGGACTTGGTCGTCCGTCAGCGCACGTCCACCGTGGAGCTCGACGACGACGCTCGCGGTCGGCTTCCCACCGTCTTCGAGGAAGGTTTTCTTCGTCGGAAGCGCGAGCATCACCTTGGAGCGCTTGACCGCATCCAAAGTATTGATGGCGCGCATGAGTTCCCCTTGGAGCGCTCTTTGGTAATTGATTCTTTGCGCGTAGGAAGTCGCACCGAAATCCTGTTTATCGAAGAGCTCCAAGCCGATCGTGCCGATTTTCCCCGAACCGAGTTCGGACATCAGAACCATGTAAGTCGAATGCTGGAGTTCCTTCGGCACGAGAACGACGCGGCCGTTGTCCTGAACCTTGAACGGGATGTTCTTCTCGCGGAGCTTTTCGACGATGTGGGCGGTTTGATCGTCGGGAATATCCCTCAACAAAGGAACGTAATCCGTTCCGGAGACCATGACCAGCACCAAGCCGATGCTCGCGAGCACGATAACCGATGCGACGGTTATCGACATCCGCTTCATCGGAGTGAGGTTCTTGTAGAACTCACGAAACTGGACGACAAGGCTTCGGATTAAGTTCTGCATACCCACCTATCAAACCTGCATTTTCATCACTTCTTGGTACGCTTCGATGATCTTGTTGCGCATTTGCACCATTAAACGAAGCGCGATGTCAGCTTTCTCGGCCGCCATCATTACTTCCGGAATGTTCGTGGTTTTCCCGGTCGCGAGTTCCTGCATCTTTTTGTCAGCCGTTTTTTGCAACTCGTTGACCGTGTTGACAGCATCTTTAAGCGTGTCAGCGAACGACTTGGCGCCAGGATCGTTTGTTTGAAGTGGCTGCTGGAACTGTTCCGACCGCAACTCGCTTGCGGTCTTCCCGGTATTGAGCAGGGCTTGTCCTTGTCTGATCGTCAAACCGTCCATGGTTTGCCTTCCTTGTCCGGCTCGTCCTGGCCGAAGTTTTCAGGGAAGAACGCGAAAAACGCGGCTTCTTCCTATATCTTATATGAAATTCTTAATCCTTATACTGCATTTAGGACCGGAAATTTTGTCCTACTCCTAACGTCCTAATTCGAGACTTGTCATCGCCATATCCTTGGTCGCGTTCATGGCGGCGATATTGGCTTCGTAAGCTCGCGTAGCCATTATCATATTGGCCATTTCCTCCATGAGATTGATATTGGGATAGGCCACGTAGCCGTCCTCATTCGCGTCCGGATGATCGGGCTCGTACTTCAAGATCGGAGCCTTTCTGTCGACGACCACATCTGAAACAATTACTCTCTGGACGTCCCGCTGCGGTTGGGTCGTGAGGATCTCACCGAAGCTACGCGCGTCGGGAATCGCTTCCAGGATGACATCTTTCCGGCGGTACGGTCCGCCTTCGGGAGTGCGAGTGGTGTTGACGTTCGCGATGTTGCTGTTAATGGTGTTCATCCGCATTTGCTGGGCGGCCAGCCCGCTCGCGCTCACGCGGAGTCCACTCAAAATGTCCATTATCTACCTCCCTCAGTCGCCGCGTACTTCAGTGCCGCCATTTTCTTGTTAATCAGTTGGATCGCGGCCTTGTACATGATGCTGTTTTCAGCCAACGCCGACATCTCCCGGTGCAGGTCGACCGTGTTCCCGTCGTTCGAAACTTGAACGTCGGGATTTTCATAAATGTCGGCTTTTACCCTCGAAAGGGCGCCTCGCCCGACGGGGAAGTGCCCAGGCTCCAACCCCTCAAGGTTTCCGAGTCCTTCAAGATCGAGTGCCCGCGCCAACGCCTCTTCGAAATCGACCTTTTTCGCCTGGTACCCGGGGGTTTCGGCGTTCGCGATGTTCGAAGCGATCACGTTGTTGCGGATCTGCCGGAAATTGACGGCGGCTCCGAGAGCTCGCGTGGTTTTATCAAACAGATCAGCCATCGATACGCTCCTCATTGTTCGCGCGCGTGACGCCGTATTCGTGCAGCTTATTACGCAACGTCCGGATGCTGATACCCAGCATTTGCGCCGCCCGCGTCCGGTTTTGGTTCGTGTATTCGAGTGTTTTCATGATCAATTGGCGTTCAGCCTCGGAAATCGTCATTCCCGGCCGGAGCTCAGGACCGCGAGAAGTCGGCTGAAGAACTTCGTCGGTGGGACGCGCCTGGATCATGATGTCTTCCGCTCGGATCACATCGCCCGGAGACATCAGGACAGATCTTTCTATGACGTTCTCAAGTTCGCGGACGTTGCCCGGCCAACGCCATTCACGGAGTTTCGCCAAAGCATCGTCCGAAAGACGTTTCGGGGGCTTGCCGTTCATATGCGCGGATACCTCAACGAAGAACCGCGCGAGCAGGTCGATGTCCGCGGGACGAGTCCTCAACGGAGGAAGATGAATCGGAATGACGTTCAAACGGTAAAATAAGTCCTCACGGAACTGGCCCAGACGGACCATTTCTTCTAGATCACGGTTCGTGGTCGCGATCAAGCGCACATTCACCCGCACCGGAGCTTTCGCCCCCAGGCGTTCGACCTCGCCTTCCTGGATCACGCGGAGAAGTTTCGCCTGCAGCACCAGAGGCATTTCACTGATTTCGTCGAGAAGAAACGTGCTCTCGTTCGCGAGTTCGAACTTCCCCGGTTTCGATTGCGTCGCGCCGGTGAACGCCCCTTTCTCGTAACCGAAGAGTTCGCTCTCCAAGAGTTCGCCCGGAATCGCCGCGCAGTTGACGGCGACCATTCTCCGGTTCGCCCTAGGGCTGCGCGAATGGATGAAGCGCGCCAGCATCTCCTTGCCGGTTCCGCTTTCACCGCGGATCAAAACCGTCGCGCGGCTGGATGAAACGTTCTCAGCGAGCTGAAGCAGGCGCTTCATCTCGGGATCGGCGGTTTTCAACATATCCACGTCGAAAGTTTCACCGATAAATTTCACCCTCATCTCCACCCCATCCCTGCGGTGTCAACGTTTGCGCAATTCGGCCGCCGCCGGAATGCGCTCCAAATACTTTTTGTATTCGTTCTGCCACTTCGCGCTTTCCATTTGCTCGACGGCTAGTTTCCTCCAAATGCCGTCTTCGCTCGCGCTCAGCCCGTTCCAGACCGACTCGGCGCCCTTCAAATCTCCGTCCTGGTAAAGAAGCTGGCCGAGCCGGTAACGGACCGCCGCCAACCGGCGCGACGGCTCGTATGTCTCGAGCAGCTCACGATAAGCCGCGGCGGCTTCTTTCCGCATGCCGCGTTTGACGAAAACGTCGCCGAGAGTTTCCAAGGCGCTGGCATGGATATCGTCGCTCACGCTAGCAGGATCTTCCTTTTTCCAAGCGATGATTTCTTCCAAGTGTTGGCTGGCGCTTTTCAGTTCGTTTTCCGCTACCAACAAACGCGCGATGCGGAGATGCAGGGGGCTCGTCAGCCGTTTATCCCCCTTCCAATAGTTCAAAAGGTCTTCGAGATACTGCCGTGCCGCTTTCGGTTGACCGCTGGCCTCAGCGATTTCCACGGCGATCTCGGCGCGTTCGATTTGTTCTTTTTCGTTCAGCTCGGCGCTTTTTGAAATTTTCTTCAGCTCCTTTTCCGCCTCGGCGAAACGCGCGTCCTTCACCTCCGCGGCGGCGATCCGCAGACGGATGGAATCTTCGCCGATCTTTCTTTCAAAAAGGACTTCTTCCTGGTTCCTACCGTCCTTACCGTTCTTCTTGCCCAAAAGCGCCAGGCAGTCGTTGTAGACTTTTGTCGCTTCCTTGAATACGCCGGCGAGTTCATAAGCGCGCCCGACATCGTAACAAATGTCGACACGTTTCGTATCCTTCAACCAAACCGGCGAATTCTTGGCGAAAAGCTCCAACGCGTTCATGAAGTCGCCGCGATCGACCGCCGCCTCGATGCCTTTGCTGATGTTGTTCACGATGCGGGCGACGAACTTGTCCTTGTTCGGTGTCGCCGGATTTTTCTGAAGGAACTTGATCAGCCCCTGAGCCGCCGTCGCGTAATCTTTGCGGGCCGTGTATCCATCGGCGACCAAGATGGTACTGAATTCATCGATACCCTGAAGCTCCTGCTTACGTGGAGCCGGGCCGTGCGCTTCTTTCGGCACGAGAGCCGTGATCTCCCCCTGACTCCCCGTCGCCGTGTGCGGGCTGTAACGGTCCGTGATGGACTGAATTTCGCTGATCGCGCTCGCAAGTTCCTTTTCCTTCATTTGCGGCATCTTCGCCGTCAGCATGCGGATGCGAGCGATACCGGCCCCAGGCGTCGAACGATAACGGAAGAAGCTCTCGCGGAACGCGCCCATCGCACGCTCCGAATCAACGCCGAAAACCCCGAACAACTCGCCGATTCTCGTCATCGCATAGGAATCGTAGGGATGATCCGGGAACTTACGGAGGAAAGTACGATAGTCTTCAATGCTTTTGCGGAAATTGCCCAGCATGAACTCCGCTTCGGCAATGTTGTACCATGCATTCGGATAATCGTCCGCGACAGAGGGATGACGAGCGATCGCCCCCTGGTATTGTTTAATCGCTTGAGCGTAGTCTTTTTTACGGAAGAAAACGTCGCCTTTACGATACGCGGCCTCCTGCCGCCCTTTTTGGGTTTTTCCGTTCTTCTCGAGATCGTCGAGAATCGAGTATGCATCGTCATAGCGGTTGAGGCGCAAATAAGCGCTCGCAACCGACAGGCGGACACGGTCGATGTATTTCGACTCCGGGAACATGCGAGTGAACTTCTCAAAGCCTTTGAGCGCCCCGAAACTGTCCCCGCGGTCCAAATAAGAATATCCCATCAAAAGCAGGGTCCGTTGCGTCATCGGAGACTCCGGATACTTCTCCGTCAACGCCAAATACTGGTTCATGGCGGCGTCGAAATCGTCGAGCGAGCCGGACGCGAGCCAAATATCGTAGTGTGCGTCCGCCGCCATGTAGCGCACGACTTCGTCATACGGGCTATCGGGATTCTCTTTCAGAAACTCATCGGCCGCTTTAATGAAAACGGCCCGCTTCTTTTCCGAGAACAGACGTAACAAGAGACGCGCTTCCTTATTCACGCGCGTTTCGTTGGCGACAATCTCATACGTCGGCGGAACGTTTAGGATCGCCTCTAAATGGGGAACTCCGAGATCAAGCATCGGAAACGGCAGATAAAAGTTCATGCGGCTCGTCTTCACCGGGTCGCCTTTGATCTCGTAATCCTTGATGGCGAATCGCTCGAATTCCGGATCGCCGCCATCGAAAATCCCGTAATTCAAATCCTTCCGCGCTTCCGTTTTCTCTTTGGGTGAAGGCACAGTCGGCTGTTCCGCTTTCACTGCGATTTTGAGATCCGATCCGGCGGGCCGGCGCGGCCCGGACGATTTAGGCGTCTTTTTCTCCGGCAATTTCTCCGCGAGCGGCTCACTCTGTTCATCGGGCTCCTTCGGAAAGAAGTCGACGATCAAACGCGACGGCTGGTCGGTAATGTAATCGAAATAATCCGTGCGGGTATCGACCGTAAAATACACTTCAGTCAAATCGTCGACGGCTTTCTCCTTGATCCGAACCGACTTTATCAAGGGGTCATTCAAAGATTTCAGCTTTCGCGCATCCTCAACCTTCAGAGGCGGAAGACGCAAGACGATGACTTCGCCGTTTTTGCCTTCACGCCGTACCTCGTATTTCCATTCACCCATGCCCCTGAACTCGAAATGGGTCGCGTCGCCGATCCGGGTCGTTTCAACCGTGACCTGCGCGAACGCGAAGCGGACCGGAATTGCGAACGCCAGCATCGCGAGGACGCTCATTATCTGGACTAATGTCAGTGTGTTCGCCCGATTCCTCACTCGACTCGACCTTTCGATGACGTGAAATTGGAACCCCGTCAAAATCGATGGAGCACATCCAGTGCCAATTTGGTTCGCGCAGCGAAAATCGTTTTATTCGCATTCCGCGCCCCAACAAGCTCAAGGCCGTGACAAAGAAATGACGGCGACGTTCGTTTTTGACAGGCGGAACCATACTGGACTCGACGAAAGGCCGTCTCCATCGTATCTCCGAAAAATCTTTCGGAAATCCAGTTTTGTTTCACAGCGAATTAACCGATACGAATCTAAGATTCGTGAGTGTTTTCAACCGGCAAAGGCGCATTGGACGGAATGAACTTGTTACGACATCGTATCGCGCTCACACAGCTCGCAATGCTCGTAGCGCTCTCAGCGTGCGTTTCACTGAACATCGCTCCCCAAAAAGGCGAGCGCTCTAGAGGCGTGCACTTCATGCCTCCGCCTCGACCGTATCTCGTTTTGAAGTCAACTACGGCCGATGCTGCCTGGCAAAACAAGGAAAACGGCAATTCCATCAGCTTTTTCTCGAATTGCAATGAACCTTCGCCCCAAAGCCTTGAAGCCGTTTCGCGTGAACTTTTCTTGGACCTGCGCGACCTGAAAGTTCTTCGCCGGGAGTTGCGTCTTTTCAACGCTCGTGAAGCGCTCGACATTGAAGTCGAAGGTCGAGTCGAAGGAGTGCCGACACGCGTGCGTGCGGTAATTTTCCAGAAAAACGGCTGCACCTACACGCTCTCCCACGTGGGGCTTCCAACTGTTTTCGAAACAGACCGTGAATTTTTCGACGGATTTTTAAGGAGTTTCCAGGCGCCATGATCCGAAACGCATCCACCGCTCTCGGCGGACGCATTCTGAGTTTCGCGCATGCGCTCGGAGGAGCCGTCCTCCTCTTCAGACAATTTTTGCGCGAGCTCTTCGCCCGCCCGCTCCTTTTGAATCTAGTCGGAGAGCAGGTTTACTTCGTAGGCGTGCGTTCAATGGGCCTGGTGTTCATAACGGCTGTCAGCACCGGCATGGTCATGGCCCTGCAGTTCGGTCTCGGCCTCGAAAAATTCGGCGGCAAACTCTACGTTCCCAAGATCGTGGCCCTTTCGATCGTGCGTGAGATGGGTCCCGTTTTCTGCAGTTTGATGCTGGCGGCGCGGGTGGGAGCGGGTATCGCGTCGGAAATCGGCTCGATGGTCGTCACGCAACAGATCGACGCCATGCGCGCGCTCGGCACCTCGCCGATCAAACGCATCGTCGTCCCGCGCATTCTGGCTTGCCTGATCGCGCTTCCTCTCTTGTGTGTGTTGGGTAACGCCATCGGCATCCTCGGAAGCATCGCGATCGAAGTATGGGAACTCGGACTCGACCCCATCTTCTGCTTTGAAAAGGCCGTTACAACGATCACGCTCCGGGACTATCTGACAGGACTGCTGAAAACGGTATTCTTCGCCTTCTTTATCAGCGTGACGGCCTGCTACTTCGGCCTAAACGTGAAAGGCGGCACACAAGGCGTCGGATCCGCGACCACGATGGCGGTGGTCGTCAGCTCCGTTCTGATTCTCGTGGGTGACTTTTTCCTGACGAAAGCGTTTTTCGTGCTGTTCGGGTAAAGGATATGGCAGCGGTCATCGAGTTTCAAAACTTCCAAAAGCGATTCGGATCGAAGCAGGTGCATCGCGACGTGTCCTTCACCGTCCACGAAGGGGAATGTCTCGGTCTTCTCGGCGGGTCCGGGTGCGGCAAGTCCGTCATTCTTCGCAGCCTGATCGGACTTGAAAAGCCCGACGGCGGGCGCATTCTCGTTGAAGGACAGGACGTCGGAACGATGAGCGAGTCTGAGCTGGTCGAAATCCGCAAGAAGGTCGCCTACGTTTTCCAGAACGGCGCCTTGTTCGACTCAATGACCGTTTTCGAAAACCTCGCGTATCCGCTTCGGGCGCATACCAACCTGAGCGAGGAAGAGATACGCGCGCGCATCCACGCCCAACTGGCAGAGTTCGATCTTGAAGGTAACGACCACGTCATGCCGGCCAACCTTTCCGGGGGGATGCAGAAACGCGTGGGGCTTGCGCGTTCGATCATTTTGCAGCCCAAGATCGTCCTTTACGACGAACCGACCGCGGGTCTTGATCCCTATAATACTTTGCGCATTCAAGAAATGATTTTGAGGCTGAAGACACGCGGAGTGACCTCCATTTTCGTCACCCACGACATGCCGAGCGCCTTCGCCGTGTGCGACCGGATCGCCCTGCTTCGGAACGGGCGTATCGAAGCGATCGGTACGCGAGAAGAATTCGAATCTCAAGGGCCGGATAATCCCCTCAGCCGCTTCGTTCGAGGCGAAGAACCGTAAGGAGAACGCGATGGAAAATCATTCCGTCAACCTGCAATACAAAGTCGGTCTCTTTATCAGCGCCGGGCTTCTGGTCTTTATGGTTTCCCTCCTGCTCATCGGCCGCGACAAAGCGGTTTTCAGCCGCTACATCCGCCTTCATGCGCATTTTTCCGAGGTACAGGGGCTTTTCCCGGGCAGCGTCGTCAGCCTCGCCGGGATACCCGTCGGAAACGTCGAATCGATCGACTTTTTACCGGATCAAAACGCTCTCAACGTCGTCCTCAAGATCAACCAGAAATACCAAAAGCGGCTGGTCGAAGGGACCACCGCCGAAATCCGCACGCAGGGCGCGCTCGGCGACAAATACATCTACCTTCAGCCCGGCGATCCCAAGGGGAACCCGCTACCCAACGGCGCGTTGATCGAAGCCCGCGAAACCGATTTCATGAAGATGATCACCGATCGTAACGACGGAATCGCCCGTGTCATCGATCTCGTCAAAGAAATGCACATTCTCGTGGCGAGCCTGAACGCCGACGGCCGCGCGGCCGACGCAGCCCAAAACTTAAGTGAAGCCGCGAAGAAATTGAATACGACACTGGCGACGTTGGACGTCCTTCTGGCCGAAGTGCGGGATCAGATCCCCGAAAACAAAAAACTGAGAAACGCGCTTGTCAGACTTTCCAACATCATGGAAAAAATTGATGAGGGCCAGGGTACCCTCGGCCAACTCATAAATGACCCGAGTATTCATCAAAGATTGAAGTCGTTTCTCGGTGGCTCTCCCCAGAACAACTATATGAAGAGCATTCTTCGCGAGACCATTCAGAGAAGCGACGCTGAAACGTATAACGTCAGGACCGATTGAAAGGGAAATGCGGAAAAAAAACGGCTACGTACAAACATCGACTCGCCTTTTCTCGCTTCAGCTCGCGCATCACGATAGCCAATTTGCGCCCGTAAGAAAAAAGAAGTCCTCATGCCGGTCTCTGAAAACGGTTCTCATCCTCGTGACGGTCTTGGTGGGATTTTCATTCCCGTCGTTCCGGATCGGCCGCCCGAGCTTCCAAACTCCTCCTGTTGCGTTACCCGAGTCTCTTGAAGTTGGAGAACTGCTCACCATACCGGCCGGTGAAAACGGGAACATGATCCCGATGACTTCAGGTCGCCCGCTCGGATTCGTCGACGGCAAAACGCCCCTCTACGTCGCAGCGGCCATAAAGCCGTTTGGTTTTGAAATCAGTTTCGATCTTTTACACGACGACCCGTACGCGAGACTGAAAGTTCTGCTTCCCCGACTGGAGAATCCAGTCTTTCCGGTCGTCGTCGGACGAATCAAAGTTCGCGAGGCGGACCCTGCCGAACTTGAAGAAAAATCCGCGCGAAGCGATACCTTTAAGCCCCTTTCCCCGCCCCCGATCTCCGCGGAAGAAGCAAGCATCTATAATCGATTTGACGGCAAAATGCGTTTGCGTTGCTGGCGGCAGCCGGTGGTAGAGCCTCTTGCGATTGATCCCCTTCGGTCCCGGCGCAACCAGCGTTTAGGAAAGATTTCCGCCGCGGGGCCTGGCGAAGTGGTCTATACAAGCCCACAAAGCGAAAGTGAAAAAACCGTCGTAATCTACCATGGCGGCGGACTTTTCACCCGCTATTGGGGAATTAAAGAACTCAGGCTTCCTAAAGATGGCCGTGTGACCACGGGGCAAACGATCGGACACGTCCCGCTTGCGCCTCCTCGCCAGACGACTCCGCCATATTGGCAGGCTATCATGAACGGATCGGGAGGACATGGGGAAGTCAATCGTGAGGATCTTTTAAATCTGTCGTCGCGGCTCTGCGACTCAACGTGAACTTCACCTGCTGAACCCAATTTTTTCCCAAGTGTTCGTTCACTTTGTCTTTGATGGGTTCACGGAAATACCAAAGTTGCTGCATCCATGCGGAATGACGGACCCAAATGTAAAGAGTTCCTTTCTCGTAGGCGACAGGTAGCGTCTGCTCCGCAATGGTCGAGCCGACAATGGAAGGCCATTGCTGCTCCAACCGCCATCTTTGAAAGCCGTCAGCCAAAGCGGACTTGCTATTTTGCAGCAGGCCCTGTAGGACATCTGCTGCCGCGGTCAGCCGGGTATTCTGGCGGTTTTCGCTCGATTTCTTGCTCATCGGTTGGTGAATAGCATGGCAGCCCAAAACCATACAATTCATATCGTCGGCGCCGGCCTTGCCGGTAGCGAATGCGCCCTGCAATTGGCCGAAATGGGCCATGAAGTCGTCATTTGGGAAATGCGCTCAGCCGTGATGACGCCAGCCCATAAAACCGACCGATGCGCCGAGCTAGTTTGCTCCAATTCGTTTGGAAGCCTTGCGGCTACCTCGGCCCCCGGGCTTTTAAAATGGGAGGCCGAGCAACTGGGTTCGCGAATTCTTGAGTCGGCGCTCGCCGCACGCGTCCCGGCCGGTCAGGCTCTCGGCATGGACCGTGATATTTTCGCGGAAAATGTGACCCGTCTCGTGCATAGCCATCCGCGAATCCGCGTTGAAAACCGCCTTGTGCAAAACCTCGACGAAGTCCCGCGCCCGGCGGTGATCGCCACAGGCCCCCTGACACACGATTCGCTCGCCGAGTCGATGCGACAGCATTTCGGCGATGAATTTCTTTATTTCTTCGACGCGATCGCCCCGATCGTGGCGGCCGATTCGATCAACATGGAAATCGCTTGGCGCGCCGACCGTTGGGATAAGGGCACGAAAGACTACATCAACTGCCCTCTAACGAAGAAAGAGTACTTTTTCTTCATCCAGGAAGTGAAAGCGGCCCGCAAGGTCGAACCGAAAGATTTCGAAAAGGACATCCCTTATTTCGAAAGCTGCATGCCGATCGAAGCGATGATCGAACGCGGTGATCTTACGCCTCGGTTCGGTCCCATGAGCGCGAAAGGACTCCGCGACCCGCGCACCGGTAATACGCCGTTCGCCGTCGTTCAATTGCGCCAAGACAACAAAGAAGGAACGGCCTACAATATGGTCGGCTTCCAAACAAAAATGGCTTATCCGGAGCAAAAGCGAGTCTTCCGTTTGATTCCAGGTCTCGAAAACGCCGAGTTCTTAAAACTCGGAAGCATTCACAGGAACCTCTACATCAATACGCCCAAGAGACTGAATCGCGACCTTTCCAGCCGCAAGGATCCGCTCCTATTCTTCGCCGGTCAGATTACGGGCGTTGAAGGTTATTTCGAATCGACCTGCATGGGCCTTTTGGTCGCCCACTTTGTCGACGCAAAATTAAAAGGCCGGCTCGCGCCCGACGCTTCCAACATCGCCGAGATCTGCCCGCCGCGCGAAACAGCCATGGGCTCTCTGCTTGCTGCCATCACGGACGAAACCAAAATCGATCATTTTCAACCGACAAATATCAACTTCGGCCACCTGCCGCCTATCTCCGAACCGGAGGACGGACGTCGGCTCGACAAGCAAACCAAGCGCGCGATGCAGATCGAAAACGCGCGGACCGCTTTCACCCGCTGGCTGAAATCAATCGGCCGGGAGGTCAAATCGGATTCTGCAGTCGACCGCGCCAGCCGCGCTATCTTAAGCGAAGAGTCCACGCTCTAATTTGTCACTGAACGCCCACGAAGGGAGGACGATTTTCGGCGTTCAAGCGGTACAAGCGGCCCTTTAGTAGCGTTTCTCCTGGCATGCGTCTTGAAATCCTGTCGTGATGGCCAAAACGTTCACGTCGCGGCAAGGATTCGCTATGAAAAAGCTGATCGCTGTTTTCACATTACTGCTTTCGCAAGCCGCCCATGCCGGGATTTACACGTTTTCATGCTCCCTGAACAGCAGCACGAAGGAAACCGTTCAGGTTCTCATCGACTCTCGAGACTTCGAGAACCGTCAACTGCAGGTCGTTCCCGCTGAAGTGAGAATTCTTAAAGGAAACCAGGTCGTCGACGTCATTCCCGACGCGAGAGTCGTGTATCGCAGTCTCGACTGGAGAGTCACCATCGGCGGCGGTCCCTACTGGTTCTTGGACATTGATCTCGAGTCCTTGGGTCGCATCGAGATGAGCCACAGCAATAAAGGGAACATCTCGGCGAAAACCCTCAATTTCTTCACGAGCGGCTGGCAGCGCGCGAAGTGCACCGTTCGCCGCTGAGAAAGTTAGATTCCCAGAACCTCGAGGTCTTTGGGACGGATTTTCCGCAGATCCTCGGGAATGCTCTCAAGAATCGCCTCACCGAGGGCGTCGATAAGATCGCCCTTGTAATGCTCCCGACGATAAACAAGGCCGATCTCCCGCGCGGGAACCGGCCGCTCAAAGCTCACGATTTTCGAGCCTTCCCCGATGCGCTCGGTAGCCAGATAAGGAAGTAAAGTGTAGCCTCCATAACGATCGACAAGATTCTTCAACGTTTCGAGGCTTCCGCTTTCAAACTGGTAACGCCGGCGAACGTTTTTCGCCCTCCGCGTGGAGCAGATGTCCAGCACCTGATCGCGCAGGCAGTGGCCCTCTTCAAGCAACCACACGTCGTCAAGTTTCAGCGCGTTATATCTGATCTTCTTCGAGTGTGCATACTCGTGGTTTTTTTGGCACAAAACAAAGAACGGTTCATAGTAGAGCACTCTTTCGTGGAACTTCGGTTTCCCGAGTGGAATCGCCAAAACGCCCACGTCGATTTCATCGACTTCCAGGGCATCGATGATACTTTGTGTCTGCATCTCCATGATTTTGAGGTCGATCGACGGGAACTTCTTTTCGAGCATCGGAAGAAGCTTCGGCAGAAGATAGGGAGCGACCGTCGGGATCACGCCCAAAATAAGTTCCCCCGCCTTCGCACCTTTTTTGTCGTCCTGAACGATGCTCTCGATTTTACGCGCCTCAAATAGAACCGTTTGGATCTGCTCGATCAGTTTTTTGCCGACATCCGTCAGCAAAATGGGTCTCTTCGAGCGGTCGAATATCACGATCCCGAGTTCCTCTTCCAATTTCGAGATCTGCATGCTGAGTGTGGGCTGCGTCACGTTGCAGGCTTCGGCGGCCTTCGCGAAATGCCCGTGCTTATAAACGCTGAGAACATATTCGAGCTGAGTGAGAGAAAAGTTTAATTTCGAGCCTGTCACGGCGCTTCCTCCGAGAAATTCCGCCCTATTTCAATGACTTCGAGCCCACCCGGATACGCTGCGGGTAATTATAGATATAATCTATCGCCAATTAAAAACAATCAATTTTACTAATTGTCGCTTAGGATCTAATCTGGCTTTGTCTTCAAACGAGTGTTAGAAGGAATCACTAACGCTAACCAACCAAAGGAGTAAAAATGACGACTTTGCTCAATACTCGGATCCCGGACTTCAAAGTCCAAGCTTTCCACAACAACGAGTTCAAAACGATCACGCAAAAAGACTTGCTCGGTAAATGGTCGATCCTCTTCTTCTATCCGGCCGACTTCACGTTCGTGTGCCCGACCGAGCTCGGCGACATGGCCGACATGTACCCCGAGTTCCAAAAACTCGGCGTCGAAGTTTACAGCGTGAGCACCGACACGCACTTCACGCACAAAGCATGGCACGACGTTTCTGAAACGATTAAGAAAATCAAATTCCCGATGCTCGCTGACCCGACGGGCGCGCTCTCTCGCGCACTCGGCGTGTACATCGAGGAAGAAGGTATCGCTTACCGCGGTACGTTTGTTGTTAACCCTGAAGGACTTATCAAAGTCATCGAAATGCACGACAACGGCATCGGCCGTAACGCCGAAGAGTTGCTCCGCAAAGTTCAAGCCGCTCAATTCATCGCGGCTCATCCGAACGAAGTCTGCCCGGCTAAATGGCGCCCGGGTGAGAAAACCCTCAAGCCGGGTCTCGACCTCGTCGGCCGCATCTAAGAAGCGGATTTCGAGAGCCGGTTGATTTTCAGGGGCCGCGGTTTTGTCCGCGGCCCGAACACAAAGGAGGAGTTCCGATGTCACAAATCCTGGATCACCAAATTAAAGAGCAGCTCGTCTCAGTGTTTGAGAGGCTCGAAAACGACGTCGAACTCGTCTATGAACCCAGCAACCATGAATCCCAAAGCGAGCTCGTCGAAATGCTTCAGGAAGTCGCGAGCACAAGCTCGAAGGTCAAAGTGAGAGCCGCGGAGGGTTCCAGCCCGGCTCCGAGCCCGCAGTTCCGCATCGTCGCCAACGGCAAAGAAACCGGTATCATCTTTAAAGCGATTCCCGGCGGCCACGAGTTCACCTCGCTGGTCATCGCCATCCTCAACGCTGACGGCAAAGGAAAAATGCCGGATGAAACCTTGGCCGCTAGAATCAAAAGGCTGAAAAAGAATATTCACGTTAAGAGCTACATATCTCTTTCGTGCGAAAACTGCCCGGATGTCGTCCAGAGCCTGAACCAGATCGCTCTCATTCACGGCAGCTTCACTCACGAAATTCTCGACGGCGCCTATTTCCAAAACGAAATTAAGGCTCTCGGCATCCAAGGCGTGCCGAGCCTCGTAGTCGAATCGAAGCTCGTCCATTCGGGCCGCATCACGATGCTGGATCTGATCGCGAAACTGGAAGAATGGTTCGGAATCGACGAGTCCGCCGAGCCCCTCGAGCCGGCCAACAAAGATCTCGGGCACTTCGACGTCTTGGTCGTCGGTGGAGGCCCTGCCGGATCTTCAGCCGCCATTTACAGTGTCCGCAAAGGACTAAAAACCGCGCTTGTCACCGAGAAAATCGGCGGCCAGGTTCAAGAAACGAAAGGAATCGAGAATTTGATCTCCGTCCCGTACACCGAAGGTACACAGCTCGCCGCCCAACTCAGCAAACACGTAGCTTCGTACCCCGTTAAACTGCTTGAAAACCGGCGCGTCCGCCGCATCGAAAAAGGTTCGGCCCCCAAAAAAATCGAACTGGAAAGCGGCGAGTATCTCACAGCTGACGCCGTCATCATCGCGACGGGCGCGAAATGGCGCGAACTTGGCGTTCCAGGAGAAAAAGAATACATCGGTCGCGGCGTCGCGTTCTGTCCGCACTGCGACGGCCCCTTCTATAAAGGCAAAGACGTCGCGGTCATCGGCGGCGGAAACTCCGGCGTGGAGGCGGCGATCGATCTCGCTGGCATCGTAAAGAGCGTCGTTTTGATCGAATACAACGATCATTTGAAAGCCGATAAAATCCTGGTTGATAAGCTGCAATCGCTTTCCAACGTGAGAGTCATCACGGGAGCGAAAACGCAAAAGGTCAACGGCGACGGAACGAAAGTGACGTCACTTGAATATGTCGAACGTCAAACCGACAAAGTCGTCACCCTTCCGATTGACGGGATTTTCGTGCAAATCGGCTTGGTGCCGAACAGCGCTTTCCTAAAAGATACCGTGGCGCTCAACCGTTACGGCGAAGTGGAAATCGACGAAAAAGGACGGACGTCAGAGCCCGGTATTTACGCCGCCGGCGACGTCACAACCGTCCCATACAAACAGATCGTGATCGCAATGGGAGAAGGCGCTAAGGCCGCCTTAGCGGCGTTCGAAGACCGTATGTACGCACAGAAGGCCGGAGCCTGACCGGCCCGATGCGTAAGAAGAAAATGAATCTCGTATATAAATAATTTACTTATAACTTCACACAACCTCTTCATGTGATCACGTTGAAACCGTAACAAGGGTTCATGTAAAAATGGGCTCCAGTCAGAGGAGCCACATGTTGCGGTTCGGAGTCATTTTCGCGATTGTTCTGTTTTTTAACCTTTCGGCCTGCGAGTACCGGTACGAAAAACGCGGAACAACGAATGAGGTGCCGCCCTCTACGGAAGGGACGTTATCGGACATTCACTTCAACGTGGTGGAGTCCCACGTCTTGGAACCTAAGTGCGCAATCTGTCACAACCCGAACACGGATTTTGACATCTGTTCTTACAACGTCGCATTCGCCTTAAAAGACACGATTCTGCAAAGGATCAACAGCACAGGACGAGGGCAAATGCCCCCACCGGGAGCTCCGGCTCTCACACCTGAGGAAAAAAGTCTCTTAATCCAATGGATTCGCGCCGGTGCACCGGAGTAATTGGCTTATGTTTCGAATCATCTTGGCTCTCGCGTTCACTTTCATCATTTCATTCACGTTTCAAGCAGGCGCCTATCCTGAGCTTGTCCGTCACGGATACGTCAACTGCGTTTCCTGCCACATCAGTCCTTCAGGCGGCGGAATCCTGAACGACTACGGCCGGTCATTTTCGGGCGAAGGCCTCAGCACCTTCGCACGCCCGGGAGAGGAAAGCCTTTTTCACGGCCTTATCGCCCGCGAACAGCTTCCAAAATGGCTTCAGATCGGAGGAGATATTCGCGGCGTTCAGGTCCATCATGAAAACGAAGACGTCCGCCAAGGCCACTTCGTTGTCATGCAGGCCGACGCGGAAGTCGCCGTGACAGTCAAAGGCTTCACTTTCGACGTGGCCGCAGGCCGCTTCCAGATGCGTTCCGAAGAGCCCCGATTTAAAAGCCGGAGATTCTTCCTCATGTACGAATTCTCGGAAGAATGGCGCATTCGGGTCGGGCGCTTTCTCCCTGCATACGGACTCCATCTCGCCGACCACGTCATCGCAACCCGCCGTCCGCTCGGCTTTGATCACGGACAGGAACGCTATAATATCGAAGGCAGCTGGATCACCGATGCGATGCACGTTTTCGTGACGGCCTCAAAAGGACCCTCTGAACAAGCCGAACACGAGCAGGAGTCAGCCCTTACGGCGCAATTCGCTCTCGCTATTCGAGACTCGAACAAAGCGGGAATCAACGCCTGGGTCGGCGACTCCGAAAAGGTACAAAGGCAAATCGTCGGCGCGTTCGCGACCCTCGGTTTCACTCCTTCGCTCCACCTTCTCGCTGAAGCTGATTGGCAATGGTCAAAATCAAGGAACTCGGACGCCCATCAAACCGGCTTCTTCGCGTTCAGCCGGCTGGGATACGATCTCTATCAAGGCGTGATTATTTTCGGACAAAGCGAATTCTCCCAAACGAATCTCAGCGACAACGCGACGGCCACGGAACGTGCCGGAATCGGTTTTCAACTTTTCCCCCGCCCGCATTTCGATATCCAGGGGATTTGGACCAAACAACGTTTCCGGGCCGCGGGCTTAGGCTTTGAAGACTACGCGTGGCTTTCCATTCACTTTTATCTGTAAGGACTCGTTGCGGTTTTAGGACGAACCCGCGCGGAATTCACATCATCAGGGGCCCAGCGCCTGTCTCGGATCCAATGTGTGTTTGCCAGCAAACGCTCCGGCGCGGTCGAGTTTTGCCTTACTCGACCGTCACTGATTTCGCGAGGTTGCGAGGCTGGTCAATGTCATGACCCAAGGCATCCGCGACGTGATAGGCGAGCAGCTGGAGCGGAATCGCTTCCAGCAAGGGATTGACGTTCCAAGACGCTTTCGGAAGCGAAAGGTAGTAATCACTGATCGAGCGAAGAACTTCGTCGTCGCCGGTACCGATCGAAATGATTTTCCCGCCGCGCGCCCGCGCTTCCTCGAGGTTCGAAACGGTTTTCTCGTAATGCTGATCGCGAGGCGCAACCATCACGATCAGCATTCGTTCGTCGATCAAAGCCAAAGGACCATGCTTCATTTCACCGGCGGCATACCCTTCAGCATGCATGTACGCAAGTTCCTTCAATTTCAAGGCGCCTTCGAGAGCGAGCGGGAAATTCACCCCGCGCCCCATGTACAGAAGCCCTTTATAAGACTTCAGATGATCGGCGGCTTCGGCGAAGAACTTGTCGTACGCGAGCACCGCTTCCATTTGCGCGGGAGCCGATAAAAGCGCGTCGATCAGCTCAACTTCGTCTTTTTCGGTGATCGTTTCACGCAGCCGGCCCAAATAGACCGCGAGGACGTTCAAGAGGGCGAGAGTCGAAACGAACGCCTTGGTGCTTGCAACGCCGACTTCGACACCGGAATTCATGTAGAGATGACCGTGCGCCTCACGATCGATCGTCGAATGCCGCACGTTGCAGATACTGAGCGTGAGAGCTCCCGCCGCTTTCGCCAACCGAAGAGCGGCGAGCGTATCCGCCGTTTCTCCGCTTTGCGAGATCGCGATGAAAAGCGAGTTCGGCGGAATCACGGGATCACGATAACGGAATTCCGAAGCGATATCGCATTCGACCGGAAGGCGCGCCAGCTTCTCGAGCATGTACTTGCCCGCCATACCGGCATAATTGGATGTACCGCAGGCAACGATGAAAACCCGTTCGATTTCTTTCAAGCGGAGGGCCGTTTCCTTTTCATCCAGATCTAGATCAAGCGATTGCAGTTGCTCAAACGAGGCCGCCGAAAAACCCACGCCTGTTAAGCGGGCCCGCTTGTGTTCCAAATCGATGTGCGGTGCCATGGCGTTCGCCACCGCCCGCGGCTGCTCATAAATCTCCTTCAGCATGTAGTGCTTGAAACCGGCCTTTTCAGTTTGCTCGCTCGTCCACTGGATGGTGTGAATCTCTTTCTTCAAAGGACGACCTTCGGCATCGAAAGCTTCAACCTTCGTTCCCGCAACACGCGCGATTTCGAGATCATTGAGGTACATCACGCGGTTCGTGTGCGATATAATGGCCTGGATGTCGCTGGCTACGACGACTTCGTTTTCACCGACACCGACGACAAGCGGTGGACCGTTTTTGAACGCCACCATCGTATCGGGCTCCTTTTCCCAAACGACGAGAATCGCATACGCGCCTACCAGCCTCGGCAATACGACCTGAACGGCGGCCAGAAGATCTGGGGTCTTCTTCAGTTCGCGCGCGATCAAGTGCGCGACCAATTCCGAATCCGTGTCGGAATTGAACTGAACGCCTTCGCCTCGGAGCTCTTCCCGGATCTCTTGGTAGTTCTCGATAATGCCATTGTGGACGAGGCTCACGCCTTCGACTTTGTGCGGATGCGCGTTCCGCTCGCTCGGAACACCGTGGGTGGCCCAACGGGTGTGGCCGATCCCGATCCGGCCGTTAAAGGTCTCCGTGTCGAGTTTCTTCTGGAGTTCGCCGAGTTTACCGGAAGCCCGGACGATCTTGAACTCACCGTTATTTAAGATCGCGACACCGGCGCTGTCGTAACCGCGGTACTCAAGGCGCTTCAGCCCGCCGACAATCACACTTTTAGGATCTTTCGGGCCATAGTACCCGACGATGCCGCACATACTTGACCTCCGAAATCGCGGTTACGCCGTTCCGTCGTTATTGCTTTCGCGGGCTTCTTGGGCTTCTTCGGTTTTCTCAGCCGTCTTCGGCACCCAGTTTTCCTTAATCACTTGGCGGCTGCGCGCGATCGCCAAAGCCTTGGGAGGAACGTTTTCCGTAATGGTCGAACCCGATGCGATCACCGCGTCGGAACCCACCTCGACCGGCGCTACGAATTGCGTGTCGCTTCCGACAAAAACGCGGTCACCGATGACGGTGCGGTATTTCTTGCGATCAACCGCGTAGTTGCACGTGATCGCTCCGCAACCGATGTTCACGTCCTCTCCGACGGTGGCGTCCCCGATGTAGGTGAGATGCCCGGCCTTGGAGCGAGCACCGAACTTCGCCTTCTTCATTTCAACAAAGTTACCCACATGCGCTTCCGGGCCGATTTCGGTTTCAGGCCGCAAGCGGGCAAACGGGCCGACGCTCGCCTTGTGGCCGATCACGCAATTTTCAAGATACGAATACGCTTTGATGTGAACGCCGTCTCCCACTCGCGCATGTGCGAGATAACAACCGGGTTCGATCGCGCAATAAGCGCCGATCTTCGTGCGCCCGCGCAGATAAACGGAAGGATACAATACCGTTCCCGGGCCCACTTCGACTTCCTCTTCGATATACGTCGTACGAGGATCGATGATCAGAACCCCGTCGGCCATCAAAGCCCTGCGCTTGCGAGCGAAGAGAACGCGCGTCGCTTTCGCCAATTCTTCTTGCGTATTGACACCGAAACAAACCTCGGGCCGCGCCTCAATAGCCGCGACCTTTTCACCCGCCTCTTGGCAAATGGAGATAATGTCGGTGAGGTAATACTCACCTTTGGCGTTGTGGTTCTGAATTTTCGGCAGATACTTTTTTAGGATCTCCGAATCCGCGATGTAAATTCCCGTATTGACCTCGCGGATCTTCTTGGTTTCAGCCGAGGCGTCGGCTGCTTCGACGATGGCCCGCAGTTCGCCGCGATGGCGCACGATCCGCCCGTAATTGCCCGGGTCTTTCAGAACCGACGAAACAACCGCAACGCCCGCTTTAACTTCCGCGAACTCTTTTACGATTTTCTCGACATCCGATGCCTCAATGAGCGGATGGTCACCGTTCATAATCAGGACGCGCCCTTGGAGCGTGCTCGGATCCGCCGCCTTGACGGCGTCCGCCGTACCCCATTGGTTCGGCTGCGGATAGCAGGTCACGCCCATGGGTTCGACGACTTTCCGCACCAAAGCCTCGCCGTGACCGACGACGATGCGCACTTCGGTCGCACCGGCACCCTTCACCGCATCAATTACTTTCTTGATGATGGGAACGCCAGCAACCGGATGCAGGACTTTAGGCAAGGGCGACTTCATTCGCGTGCCCTTACCAGCCGCCAGAATGATGACTGTGAGATCCTGTGTATTCATGCGGGGCACAGGCTACCCGCTGGCCGCCGAAATGGTCAAGAACGGCGACGACAATCCTCTAGCCGAAACGGGTGACACGTCCTAAAGTGATTTCTAGCGGTTAGCCATGGAGTTGCCCCTTCGGCGGCAACCGGAAAGAGGAAGTGAATGGCCACGGACGTGTTCACTCTTGAGGCCTGGAAACGGACGGCAGTCGGAACGCCTATCGCGCTCTACGCAAGCGCGCAATTGGCCGAACTCGAGAATCAAAAACCGATTCTTTTAATGGGCGGAATTCACGGCGACGAACCTGAAGGCGTCCGGCTCGCTCAAGATACGCTGGCATGGCTCAAAGAGTGCGTCCGTAACCAAGTCGCCGTCGCACCATGGATCTGTATCCCGTGCCTGAACGTCGACGGCTTCGCTAAAGGAACTCGCGTTAACGCTCGGGGCGTGGATCTCAATCGCAATTACCCGGCGAAGGATTGGTCGCCGGAGTACGGCCAGGACCGCTACTTCCCCGGCCCCTCGCCGGCCAGTGAGCCCGAAATTCAAGGGGTCGTCGAACTCATTCAGAGATTCCGCCCCCGCCTTGTCATTCATTGCCATTCCTGGCAACCGTGCATTGTGGCCGCCGGCGAACTGGCGCGCAAAGACGCCTTGAGGCTCAGCAAAAGCTCCGGCTATGAATACCGCGAAGAGATCGGCTATCCGACGCCGGGCAGCCTGAGCCGCTACGGATGGTACGACAACCAAATCCCGATTATTTGCATTGAAGAACAAGACGGCCTCCCGGATCTTTCCACGATCTGGCCGCGCTTCGAAAAAGGCATGAAAAGCATTTTTCAAGACCTGTCCCTTCGTAACGAGCCCGCCGTTCTCGGAGAGGGAGGCCTGGGGGAATGAGCACCGACTCGTTCGAGCATCTCGTCTTCGACCTCGACGACACTCTCCTCGATACGCATCGGCAACTTTTGCCGAGGGCAACTCGCGATGCATGCGCGGCGATGGTGAAATCGGGCCTCGCCACCGACGTGGAAACATGCGTGAACGCCTGCGCGGAATTGCGAAAACAGAGGATCGCCACGGGAGGGAGCGTCTCGCGGAATGAAATTTTCTTCGCACTCACTCGGCGCTTCAATGTGCGCGACGGAGCCCACCCCGACGACGTCGCGCAAGCCGGCTTTCGCGCCTTTTACGACCGAACCGTGGACGGCGAACTTTCTTTGTTTCCAGGAACGCGCGAAATTCTCTCCGAACTCCGCGGGCGCTACGCTCTCTATCTGGTGACGTCGGGAACGCCGGCGACCCAAAACGAAAAGATCCGGCTCCTCGAAATCCGGGATTTTTTCAAGGAAGTCTTTTGCGTCGACATCACTAAGGACGAACGAAAATATTCCGCTTTTTCCAGCATTATGTGCTCGAGCAGCTCGGCGCCCGAACGCCATCTGAGCATCGGCAACCGCATTGACACCGACATCGCCGAGGCGCGCCTTCTTAAGTGGAAAACCTGTTGGGTCCGCTACGGCGAATACGCCGATCGGGAGCCTATCGACGAAGCAGAACAGCCGGATTTCATTATCGGCAATATCCAGGAGCTGATTGCAACATGCCGCTTATAAGGGCGAGCGTCCTCATCATCAGTCATCCCAACCCCGGCGCAATCGCGTTCGGGGCCGACTTTGCTCCCGATTTCACGACCGCCCGAAAAATGGTTTCGGAATTCAAGTATCCGGTGATCGCGTTTCCGAGTTCGCTTACGCTCGCTCCGGAAGCACTCGGCCTTGCGGAACTTCTCAACAGCGTTTCTCCGTACTCGCA
>CALBDW010000138.1 GCA_937927435.1 uncultured Bdellovibrionales bacterium | reverse complement strand
CAAAACTTTCATCGAGAAGTTCACCCTCATGTGGCTTACAATATATCTTGCTCAATCAGTATCAATGATAATTTATGTGGCTCAGGGAAATGAAACTTTAGCTGAGGGAGATAAAGCTCCAGAAATGACATTGAGTATAGGCTATTCTCTTTTACTATTAATGGCAGTTGGAATCCCTGCTGTATCCATGCTATATAACAAATTAAAAATAAGATTGATCATGAAAGACAGTCATAGCTCCATTGAAGAATTACTGAGAAAAATTCAGAATATTCTACAGTTGAAAAACAAGGGAGCCAATACTATTGAAGAAGTAGTATATAGAGGACTAATAGCAAAGCACTTTGCCATTTGCAATGACTTAAGATGCTTCTGCAAAAAGAAAGAGCTATATGATCCAAAGAAGAAAAAGAACCCACTTCGGAATGTTTTCCGATGAAACTTTTTGGAAGAGTTCGGAATGTTTATAGTAGGCGTAGAGATTCGCGAGGGGAACAAAGAGCAGAACGGTCCAAAGACCCGGAGCCGCGTCGGCGGAGTTCGTTAACCCTTTCATCTCTTTACTTGTCACGTAAAACCAATAGATCGCATAGAATCCAAAGGTCACGATCATCAATAAAACTTGTATGAGCATATTTCGGTATTTCACGCTCATCTGATTCAAGCCCGCTCCTTTGTTTGCTGGTGTATAAAGGTTGAACAATGCTTCGCAGTTCGATGAGCTGCCAATTCCCACGTGATTTCAAAACTTTATATTAGAAGATGAAAAACCATTGTCCACTCTCATGACAGAAAAGATGAATTCTTCTGTGAGGTGTCAAAGAGTCCGACAAAATACCTTCACCCAATTGTATTTGAGCGTCTTACTTTGAGATTCGCGGATTTGGGTCCGGCAAATGATTTGCACTTTATTAACGTAGAAGTTCTTGGAGGAATCGATGGCTATCGCCGCAGGCAGAGTTTCGAGAAGTCCTCGATATAGGGCTTACTCCGATCGCTTTCCAAGCTTTGTTCGTTATTTTGAAACGGCGGAAGGCATTCATCCGAGGCCCGCGCAGTTTGCCGATATTTCCGTGTCGGGAATGAAACTGATTTCTCGCCATCCGACATCGGCGAAGGTTGGCGATCTTTTAAACTTGGAATTCACTTTGCCTGGAACCAACTTCACGATCCGGCGCGCGGCCCAAGTTGTTCGTAAAAGAAGCGAATTCGTATTCGCCGTTCGTTTTCTCCACTCGACGTCTCAAAGCGAGAGCGGTGATCTCCAAAGAGCGATCGAGCAGTACGCTGAGTTTGTGAAAAAGATGGTCTGGCTCAGGCCGTACGTTCGTTTCGTCAATTGGGTTCGTAACCACAGTCAAGGATTGCTGGCTTCTCTCATCGGTATGCTCGTCATCGGCGGTGCCGGAGTTTGGATCTATTTGGGCTCAGATGAATACCAAGGACGCGGAATGCGCGCTTGGGGGCAAGACATACCGAAAGAATGGTTCATACAATATCACAGTAAGTCGATTAAGGCCTCAAGATAAGTTCTCGAGGATCGGCAAACGAGCGGCGCCGATCACTCCCGCCCGCGTTCCGAGTTTGGCGATTCGTACCGGCG
>CALBDW010000137.1 GCA_937927435.1 uncultured Bdellovibrionales bacterium | reverse complement strand
TAAATGCAAGCGAAGCGGTCCACTTGGTGCGCGAAGTAGCTTTCTTCGTTTCCGGCGCGGAAAACTTCGCCCCAGTGCGGGTTGAACATGGACTGCTGTTTCCGGATCAGCGGGCTGATCGTCTTGTCGAGCTCCGTGATCTGTTGTTGCAGTTCCTGGATTTTCACCTCGTCAGCTTCGCGGCCCGTTTCAATTTTTTCCGTGATGATATCGACGAGAGCCCGTTCAAGCGGCTCTTTTTTGTCCATCAACTTGCGGATCTCCGCGGAGTAGGGTTCGGCTTTTTTATAGGCCTCTATTTCATCGTACAGCTCTTCGACTACGAGCGCCGTCCGCCAGTTGCAATCCTTTTTAAGTCGGAGGATGTCGCCATAAATGTGGTCCCCGATGTAGAGGATATCGTCCCCTTCGAGTCCGAGATCCGATGTGAATTTGTTGGCGCATCCCGATTGGTAAATGCCTTTTTTCAAGGGTTCGTCGTAGTTCGTCATCGTCCCGTCGGCCGGGTTCACTTTCAAGAAGCGCAGATCGTCGTAGAAAAACCGCGGCTTTTGCGCGAGCGTAATGACGAATTCGAAGAGGTCCATCCAGGACTTGTGTTCCTTCAGGAAGGGGTTGATGGCGTAATCGAGAAGAAGCTTCGTGTATGCGTAATCCGAGTTCGTCAGAATGAAGAGCTTCTTGTCGTGTTTGCGGTAACGCTCGAGCCCTTCGACGACTTTCGGATCGCGAATAATGTATTTATCGAGGTTACGGGCGACTTCGCCTTTTAGGCTGCCGTCTCTGTGGGCCATGTCGAGGGTCGCGATCACATCTTGCGCGATCGTGTCGTAATCCGGCATCGAGTTCGCGAAATCGCTGTCTTTAATATCGACGAGCTGGGCGAAGAGGGTCGCGACCGAAATCGAGAACGCGGTGTCGATCGAAACGTAGCTCGAGGCGTCGCTAAGATCGATGTAGATCGACTTGTAGAGTTTCTGTTGGGTAGGGAAGTCGATCGGTCTTGTCCCATGCGTGCTCGCACGGATGGCGCCGTGGCGGCTGACCTTCAGCAGATTGCCTTTTTTCTTGTCGATCACGAGGCCGCGGATCGCGAGGTCGAACTTAAAAGGTAGGGATTTGACTACCTCGGGGTAACCTCTGGTGGAGACCAGGCGCTCGCACATGGTTTTGTGAGCCAAAGCCTCGAACTCATGGCTGTGGTAACGGACCAGCGTGTGGTCCATATCGAGGCCGATGTATTTGATCTTCCGCATGTTGAGCGTACGGTTGACGAAAACCTTCGGTATCTGCATCGAAAGAATTCCTTCCTCTTGCATCTCTTATTTCTCGACCGGCAAACCTTGTTCGTTCCAGCGGAGCATGCCGCCTTTCATGTTAAAAACGTGTTGAAAACCTTGTTCATGAGCGAAAGCCGCCGCGCGACCCGAGCGACCGCCGCTTCGACAAACAAAAACGATCGGTTCGTCTTTCGGGAGCTCTGAAATGCGGTTCGGGAGCTCGTCGAGGACCAAAAGCTTGGCTCCAGCGATGTGCCCGAGTTCCCCGGTGAACTCGTCGGGACGGCGAACGTCGACGATGTGGACCTTATCCGCAAGTTTCGCGACTTCATGGACATCCACGTCACGGACCTGCGGCAAGTCGGGGTTCGTGGTGGCGGTTTCAAACTCGACGGGTTGCTTTTTCATAAAACTCTTCCTGTTTATGAGTGCCGTGACCGGGCTTATCGGGCCGGTCTAGAGCTTTTCCGCAAGTCTTTCTGATCAGAGCGGATTTTTGCTTGTGAAGCAAGGCGCGCCAGGGCGCCTTCGACTTTCGCTTTCAGTTCTTTGACGGGAACACGACCGATCCAATAGCCGATTCTTCGGCCGTTC
This sequence comes from uncultured Bdellovibrionales bacterium, assembly GCA_937927435.1. Taxonomy (GTDB): domain Bacteria; phylum Bdellovibrionota; class Bdellovibrionia; order Bdellovibrionales; family JAMPXM01; genus CALBDW01. Next base: position 1,229 of record CALBDW010000137.1, on the reverse strand, counting down.
ATATCGAAAGCCATCGTCGTTGGAACGACGGCGGGCCAGTTCGCCTCGAATTCCTTCATGAATTGATCCGGCGCTTCCGCGAGATGGTAGCTTTGGAATTTCACCCCGGTTTGTTCGAGAAAAGCTTCCGCCTTTTTGAGATCGTCTTTGGAATCGCCGGAAACGAGCACCAGCTCGGCTCCTTTAGGGCCGAACCGTTTTTGTAAGTCGACAAGTTCTGGCATTTCCTCTTTGCAGGGCGCGCACCACGTGGCCCAGAGATTGACGATCGTCACTTTGGCGTCGGCGCTTTTAATCTTGGCATTGAGTTCAGCGGCGGTGAGCGGCACCAAGCCGGTGTTAGCCGCCGTTAAAAACGGCGTCCACAGCAGGGAAACCATTAAAAAAATGCCGGCAAGCCTGATTTTTCTCGTCATCAGAATCACGCAGAGTTTGCCATGTCCGGGCAAGAATGTCAGCTTGAACGTCGATGGGGAACCTCAAGATGTCGACAACTTTGACGCCTTGCCAGGAGAGGGCCTGCCGTCTTCTCGAAGGCGCGGAAAATGTTTTCATCACCGGTGGGGCGGGAAGCGGTAAGAGTTTCCTCATGCGGCACTTTCTTCGTGACAGAGACAGCCGCGAGCTTCCGATCTTGGCCAGCACGGGTGCGGCGGCCGTTTTAGTCGGCGGCCGGACGTTTCATAGCTTCTTCGGGCTCGGCATTATGGAAGGTGGTGTCGATGCCACGATTGAAAAAGCGGCGCGCAACCGTCAGGTCATGCGCCGTTTGAAGAAGATCAAAGGCGTCGTGATCGACGAAATCTCGATGCTTTCGGGAGCGACACTTCGGGCGGCCGAAGCGTTGGCCCGGCGTGCGAGGGAAAGCGATCTTCCGTGGGGCGGGCTGCGGGTTATTGCGGTCGGCGATTTCGCGCAATTGCCGCCGGTTGAGCGACGGCCGAGCCAAGGCGCGCGCGGGTGGGCGTTTCTTGATCCGGTATGGAATTGGACGGGTTTCAAGTCTTGTCATTTGCGTACGCAGACCCGTTGTTTGGACGCTGAGTACATGCTCATCCTCGCCGCGATTCGCGAGGGGATCGTCAGTTCGGAAGTCAAAGAATACCTTGATCGTCATACGCGTCCCGTTCCCGACGATTTCGACGGGACGCGGCTTTTTCCGCGGCGAGAGGAGACCGAGCGTTTTAATTTAAAGAAGCTCGAGGCTCTTCCGGGCGAAGCGCATGTTT
>CALBDW010000136.1 GCA_937927435.1 uncultured Bdellovibrionales bacterium | reverse complement strand
AAGCTCGCTTGTTATTGAAGCACATCGGACATTTGTTGAACTCGAACAAAGCAGAAACGAGCGCGAAATGAAGGCTCTCGAAGCCCTTATGGCGATCTACGCCATAACCGGCGAAGTACCAGAGGTGAAACTATGAAATACCTAGTCTCAATTGCAATCGCCATCCTTAGTCTCTTCGCCTTTTCTCTCTCGCGTCCCGTATGGTCGCAGGAGGAAGCGAAAGATCCGCACGCCCACTCGCACGCCGAGAAAGAAAAGAACCACGCTCATTCCGAAGACCACGATCACGGTGCCGAGACTAAGGAGAGTCATGATGATCACGGGCACGAAGACAAAGGCAATGAAGCAGCGCATGCCCCCCATGAAGGACATGACGACCATGAAGAAGATGGTTACGACGAACACAAAGAAGGTGGTGGAAACGTCGGGCCAGAAAAAGGGATTCTTGCAGCAAGCGAAGAGGGCGGATTCATGCTCTCGCCAGCGGCTCTAGAGAATTTCGAGATCAGGGCGCAAAAACTTTCGGCCTCTAACTCATGGACGCTGCCCCTGTCGGCGCGACTTCTCTCGGGAGAGGAAGTGAACCTCTACCGATTGAGGAATGGTTTCTTCAAGCGGATTGACTTCAAGCTCATCAGGCAAAGCCAAGATGAAATGATAGTCAGTTCTGAAGCGCTCAAAGCAGGAGATGAGATCGTTACAAATGGCATCGGATTTTTGAGGATTGCTGAGCTTGCTGCCTTTGGCGGTGTTGCGCACGGGCACTCTCACTAAAAGAGAACTTAAATCACATGATTAACCGAATAATTCATTTCTCAGTCTACAATCGTGGGATCATCCTCTTGCTGACTGTCGTTATGGCGGTGGCTGGAGTGTATGCGTTCCAAAACCTTCCTATAGACGCTGTTCCTGATATTACGAACAACCAAGTCCAGATCAATACCGTGATCGAGGGACTCGCCCCCGAGGAGATCGAGCGGACCATTACTTATCCGATTGAAAGCTCGATGAGGGGCTTGGCTGGAGTCGAGCAGGTTCGGTCCATCACCCGGTTTGGGCTCTCACAAGTCACCGTCGTTTTCAAAGATGGCATTGATATTTATCGCGCAAGACAAGTCGTATCCGAAAGGCTTCAAGGCGTGCTCTCCGAGCTTCCAAGAGGTGCCGAGGCCAAACTTGGCCCGGTTTCGACTGGGCTCGGCGAGATCTACCAATATACCCTCGACGTGGTGAAACCTTCTCGGGAACCCGAAGAGCGTCTTAAGCAGCTCATGGAGGTAAAAGCCCTTCAGGACTGGTTCGTCAAGCCGAGGCTTTTAACTGTCGAGGGAGTGGCTGAGATCAATACAACCGGCGGCTATGAACGCCAATATCACATCCAGCCAGATATTAAGAAAATGGCTTCCTATGGAATCCATTTCGATGAAATCGTAGAAGCCTTGGAGAAGGCCAACAAGAATGTTGGCGGGGGCTACATTGCCCAGACTGCCGAGCAGTTTCTTGTTCAGGGCGTTGGTCTGTTCAGATCCCCAAAAGACATCGAGCGCGTTCCCGTGAAACAACTCGACTCTTTTAGAGTTGTCAAAATTGGAGACATCGCAGAAGTCGGTTTTGGAAAAGAACTTCGCACGGGAGCGGCTACTGTCAACGGCCAAGAGACTGTGCTTGGAACCGTCATGATGCTTTTGGGAGAAAATAGCCGGACCGTTTCCCTTCGGGTTAAAGACAAGATCGAAGAGATCAAGAAGACGCTGCCAGAGGGATTTATTCTAACGACTGTTTACAACCGTTCGGACCTCGTAAACGCTACATTACGGACGGTCGTACATAATCTTGCGATGGGAGCGACTCTTGTCATTATCGTTCTCTTTCTTCTGATAGGAAACGTCCGTGCTGCCATAATTACGGCCATTACGATTCCGCTCTCGCTTCTTGCAACATTTCTCATCATGAAACCTCTTGGTTTTTCAGGAAACCTGATGAGTCTTGGTGCTCTTGATTTCGGCATCATTGTCGATGGTACGGTCATCCTTATTGATAACTGTGTACGCTACGTCCATGACCTGACAAAGAAACTTGGTCGTAATCTTTCGCGAGAAGAAGTTCAGAAAGCGGTCTATGACGCTTCTGTGGAAGTCAGAGTCGCTGCGGGCTTTGGCGAGTTGATTGTTGTCGTCGTTTTCCTTCCCATCTTTGGCCTCGTCGGAATCGAAGGGAAAATGTTCACGCCAATGGCTGCGACGTTCGCCATTGCCGTAGCTTCGGCACTCATCCTCTCTCTTACAACTGCGCCAGCTCTTGCATCGTTGTTACTTGCCGGAAATACCAAGGATAGAGAACCAAAGATCATGGGTTGGATAAGAAAGGGGTATCGACCGCTTCTTGAACTCACGTTCAAATACCGGAAAGTCACCATTGGTGCGGCAGTAGTTGCCGTCATGGTCGGAGGAATTCTTTTCGGCACTCGCGGGGCTGAGTTTTTACCGCAATTGAGTGAAGGCTCTTTTGCTTTTCACATGATTCGCCCAGTAAACATCAGTCTTGATCAGTCGATTGAATTTCAGCTCAAAGCTGAACGCATCATCAAAGAATTTCCCGAGGTTGAGAACGTCTTCTCGCGGATCGGTACAAGTGAAGTCGCAACTGATCCGATGGGCGTCAATATTTCCGACACTTACATCATGCTAAAGGACAGAGACTTATGGCCTGAGCACCAGGGTACACGCCATACCTATGAAACTCTCGTTAGGGACATCATTGCGCGCCTGGAAAAGGAACTTCCGGGCCAGAACTACCTCGCTTCTCAGCCAATTCAAATGCGGTTTAACGAGCTATTGGAAGGGACGAGAGCCGATGTATCCGTGAAGATTTTCGGCCCCGATCTTCAGACGAATATGGATCTCGCAAAGCGGGTTCAAGAAGTCGTCTCGAAAGTAGAAGGAGCGGGAGATGTGGAGGTCGATTTGGCTGGAACAAGCCCCGTACTTAGGATTGAGCCGAAGGAGCAAGTGCTAAACCAGTACGGAGCTTCAATTTCCGATGTTCTCGATACGGTATCCATTGCTCTTGGAGGCCAAGAGGTAGGGTTCCTTTATGAGGGTGAGAGGAAGTTTCCAATTGTGGTCCGATTAAGTGAGGAGGAGCGATCAGACCTCGAAACAATCCGAGAATTGCCGGTGGGGATTGGCGCAAACACAACCGTACCTCTCTCCTCACTTGCGACTTTTGAGTTTGCGGAGACGTTTGGGTCAATTAACCGGGAGGATTCAAACCGACGATCAGCGGTTCTTATCAATCTCAGGGGACGCGACACAGAGAGTTTTGTCGAAGAAGCTAAAGCCGCAGTAGAAAGCGCCGTCCAGGTTCCGCAAGGCTACTACATTCAGTGGGGCGGGAACTTTGAAAATCTCCAAGAGGCCAGAAGCCGACTTTTGATTCTCACTCCTATTGCTCTTATCGCTGTGCTGATGATGATCTACGCTGCCTTTGGAAGTATTGG
>CALBDW010000135.1 GCA_937927435.1 uncultured Bdellovibrionales bacterium | reverse complement strand
GTGGCGGCCAAGGCGGTGGCGGCCAAGGCGGTGGCGGCCAAGGCGGTGGCGGCCAGAACTCGCCGTTGCAACAAGAACTGAATGCTTGGCGAGCACTCCGAAACGCTTATCGTGCTCCGCAAATTATCATCTCGGTTGAACCTGTTCTTTACGGCGGGATTGAGCAGCCTCACGTTGTCGACGTGCGCATGAGGTTTGAAAACGCGGAGTTTTTGCTCAACGAGAAGCTGGAGCGGCAAGCTCCCGTCATGATTTTCGGAGGATATGATCCCACCTATGTGCGTGGCCAACCGATTTCGGCGAACACCAATGGTTTGAACCATAAGAAGCGTTATCTCAATTTCTCATTTACGACGACGTCCGGCTCTCAGACTATCGTGGCGCCTATTGGTTTTGCGGATTCACCCAATGGGATGGCAACGGAAGCTCCTCCGGACGCCTTTGCTTTCAACTGGGGCCAATTCAACAAAGAATGCGAAGAACTCCGTGGTGCAAAAGAGGGGCAGGCGTTCGGAGCCGCTGCTTGGGATTATGACTTCTCGCCGAAAGCGCGCGAATCGTGGAACTTCGCTGGCGAGGACGGAGTCACCCACGGCGATCCGATCTTGCCCGAGATCGTCTTTGACAATCTCAACGCGCGCCCGAACAACGTTTCGTTCCAAATTCGCTCCATCGTCGGTGTGTGCCGGATTCGCAGTACGGCGGAAATTGTGACGGGTTTTTTGACGTGCGATCGTCTCGTGATAGAGCCGAGGTCGAAGCCTCTTCGTATTATTGGAACATTCATAGTCGGTGCGCTTCAGATCGATCCGTCGGCTCTGGCGGCCGGCATCCGGTGGAGTTCGATTTATTATCCTGAAGCGACATTTGAATTGCGCAAGGTCGGCATATTGAAGTCAGCGACCGGCGCGCCTTGTTCAGAAACTCCGGATCCGAACAATCCGATTTGGCATCCGGTTCCCTCGATTCAAGCGGTCGCTTCACGCTTCTCCTGCAACGCGATCTCGCTCAGGGCGAAGGCCGACCCATTTCAGTGGACGGCGGTGAACCCCGACTGCGGTCGCTTGCCGGGAGCTTCGGCGACATCTTGTAAGCGACATCCGGAAAATTATTTCGTGATCGAGTATTCGCGGGAGGGCGGCATATGAACCGAACGCGAACACACCTGAGTGAGCAGGGGTTCTCCTTGATTGAAAACGTGGTGGCGCTCGGCATCCTGGGCATCCTTTGTGCGGGACTGTTCGGCGGTATGGCGGTCATGCAGCAGTTATCGACCGTGTCTCGCATGATGAGTTCCGTCGACAAGCAGATCAGTGATATCGCCGACAGCATCCGGGTCGCTCTTGAAAGCCATCAAATTGATTTCGCGCGGCCGATCGCGGCGAACATGGACGGCAATATCGAAGCCATCAACGCCGCCCTCGATGTGAAGAAGCTGCCCATGGCGTGGGATGTGGGGGTTATCGCCTCCGCGAAAGAATGTCCCCAATGTAAGGGACGATACGGGTTCGTCATTCAACCTTATGAAAGTTTCCCGGGGCTCTATCTCGTGACTTTGCGTCTAACGAATACCGAGTGGGACGCGCCCTATCGGGATTACCATTTTGTAGTGAGTGCGCGATGATGAACGCGAAGGGTTTTTCATTAACCGAACTGATCGTCGGCCTCGGCATATCGGTCACGGTGGCACTGTTCACCGTTACGACGATGGGCACCTTCGTGTTCAGACAACAAAGAATGCAATCGTCGGTGTCGGAATACATCGATAAAACGATCGGGGAGCGTATCCTTTTGCTCGATCTGCGAAATGCGGACCCTTCATTCAACAACATCACCTATGTGAAGGACAAAAACAATCTCGGGTTTTTCGATTACTTTCCAGACGTTCCGGCGTCCCTCTTGCCCAATAGGGAGCGTTCACTCACTCTGGCGGTGGACAAAAGCGCGGATAAAAGCGTCGTCACGGAAATATTCTTTCTCGTTCTTGATCTGAAAAACAATGTGAAGCCTCTGATTATTTACGATCCGATAGCGGCGTACGTCATCGGGCCTGTGCCTACGGACTTCAATCAGGCCGCGAGCCTGACCTACATGGGATTGAACAATAACAATTTTTTGAGCGCACAAGGTGGTTTCTGGACCCAGAACAAGTTTTACATGCTTGATACCCCGGCGCGCTTCCGTCCGGTCGGCGCCGACAGCGCGAGGGTTCCTCCGCGTTCGCCAATTTTCGTTGGTATGGCGCAGGGTAAAGATCTGGTGACGAACGCAACGCTGACTAAATACATCGACATGAGTATGCCTTGGGAACCGTCGAAGCGTTTCACGTCGGCCGACAATTACCTTCGTCATCTGCCGCCGAACGGGGGTGGCCAAACGGTGGTTCGCCTGAAGGCCGTTAAACTTATCCGTTATTACGTTGAAGCCATGTCGAATCGAGAGCAAGGGGCGAATTTTTATCGTCAAGAACTTACGGAGAAAGGCTTTGAGCCCGCGTTTCTTGTCGCGAACAAGGTGAGGAAAGTGGAGTTTTCGAGAAGAGACGTGACCAACCGGGAAATTAGTTTCGGTATCGAAAAGATGCCGCAAAATTAAAGGGGGGCAATATGACCAAAAAACTTTTCGCTCAAGCAAGGTACATTTTGGTACCGCTTGTGGCAGCCGTACCGGGAGTCGCGTTAGGCGAACTGCCGTCGCGGGTGACTGCTGAGCAGGCGGGAAGCAAAGTGAACGCCGCTCCCTCATCCGGAATGGTGACTCGGACAGGGAACTCCGGAATGATCGTGCGGATCACCAACACCTGTTTCGGCACGAACCTCCGGAACGTCGGTAACCCGTTGTCTCCGGACGCGTTCATCACCGCGAACTTCACTTTGAAGGTCGGGAAAACTCCTTACCAGATTTCGGTCCGCTATCCGTCATCGGTCGCAACTCCGTCGGGGGTCGTCAGCAAGACAAGCGCGATGCTCGATCCGAGCGATATCAAGGTGACAGATGAGAAGGGCCGGGAGGTCGCGGGGTCGTCGGGAGGAATCTTCGGCAACGTCGTCCAAGTTAGTTTGCCCAATCAGGCGAAGGCGACGGTCCTGCCGACTGGCGAAATCAAAACGGAATTCACCGGCAAAGCGAGTGTGCAACAACCGACGTTCGATCAGGAAATCATCAACTGTTCGAACGCGGGCTTGACGAAGCTCCTGGAGGTACTGACGGGCCGGAAGATCACCCCCACCAGCTGCGGTCAGTACATGGGTAAAAACGGAAGGCTGAACGCGAGCGTTAAAAGCGTCAATGTCGCATCAGACGGCTCATCCGTGGAATTTGAAGTCGCGTTCCCGGGACAAAACGGCTATTGCGGAGGATACTATTCGCCGCTGATGGTCTTCTTCGATGAGGAAAGACCGGAGTTCACGCAGATCACGAATTTCCCGCTCAACCCCGTGGGCCGCACGTATTGGCCCGAGGCTGGCCATCCGGGATATTTGCTGGCGATGGACGTGGATGGTGACGGTGTGATTTCGAGAGCTGACGAGTTGTTCGGGGACCGTGACGGCGAAAAGGCGAACGGCTTTGAGGCGCTGCGGGATCTCGACACGAACGGGGACGGCGTGATTTCCGCGAAAGACCGTGATTTCCGCAGGCTCGTGCTTTGGAACGATAAAAACGGTGACGGTGTTTCGCAAACAGACGAATTGATTCCGCTTTCGAAGGTGGGTATCACGTCCATTTCTTTGAACTACCGCAAAGTTCTGCGCCCGATCGGACGGCACGCGGAAGAACGGGAAGTGGCGGAATTCACATATAAGACGAAAGATAAGGGTGTTTTGAAAGGAACGGTCGTGGATGTTTGGTTCGCCCCGGTGCCTCGTGATGACGAAAGAGGTATCGCGTCCGAGGATGTCGCTGAGGCGAAAGACTGATCCGACGCGCAAGAGGATGCCGTACATGGAAGACAAGCGGAAGGTCCAGAACATTTTCGTTCTACCTGGAATTCAAGCACGGCTGTTTGCCCCCTTTCTGACGATGCTGGTCGTCGCCGTCGTGCTTATCAACGGCATCCTCTTTGTCGTCTTTTCGGCACTCTACCGGGCCTTTCCCGATCTCACTCCCGAACAAGGCGAGGCGCTCAGCCAAATGTTGTACAACTCGGTGATTACATCGGCGATCGGTTTGGCGCTCATGGCATTTCTGGGATTCGCGCTCACGATCATCATCAGTCATCGGCTGCTCGGCCCGCTCGTTTCGATCAAACGTCACATGCAGAGTTTGATCGAAGGTCGGTATGAGGGCCGGCTGCGTCTGCGCAAGAACGACGAGCTCCATTTCCTAGCCGACCAAATCAACTCCTTGGCGGATCGGTTGAAAGAGCAAGGCAAGTTGTGATCAGGGGAATCACCGGGATTCCTTGGCGGCGATCGCTTGTTCGGCGAACGCGCAGCCTTCTTTAAATTGCTGAATATTGACGATTTCACCGCCCATCGGGTTTACGCACGTCGAATGAGCGCTGTATTTGCTGAAAAAGCGGTCGCACTGCTTTTTATAAGGCCGGATCTTTTCCAACTTCAATTTTTTTAACTTTTCCTCAGGGCTGCCGGAGAGTTCCTCCCAGTGCTCGAGTGCTTTCTGGCCCGCTTCGACGAGCGCTTGAGCGTCCACCGCGAACTCTTGGGAGCAGTATTTGGGTTCGGCTTTATGACCACATGAGACGGAGGCCACGAGAAGCGCGAACAAGGCGACATAAGATAGGCGGGCGTTCATAATACCTCCGTCGGGCTCCAAGCTTATATTGTAGGGGTGTGGCGATAAACAAGTTTAAATCAATGTGTTAATTCAATTGCGAAAAAGCTTTTCAAACTTTGACGAACTTCTTTTAACTTGAACGGCTCTTCCGAGAGCTTGATGCATCCGATCGCCAGATTGTGCTCAGGCATTCGAATCAAGATGCTCCGAGAGTCGGGTCCCGCGACGTTTTCGTTAAACGAATGGACCGGGAACTTCAGTCCGTTCCGGAAACTCTCTTTGTCGAATTCATGGGTGGCGACCACATTGCAGTATGTGCCGCCTTTGTTCCTCATTTGATCGACGATGTTTTGAACCGAGTCGATTTGTCCGTTGTAGAAAGCAAGTTCGCGATTTTTGTCCATGACCGTTAATACGGCGGGCGCGTTCAAAACGCGGACGACAAAGCGATCCGGGTGAAGAGCGCTGAAAAGCCATTCGTCGGTTTCGGTGGTTTCGTGGACGGTTGGGACGCCATCTACGTTTTCAGCCTGTGGAGTTGGAGGAAAACTTGTCGTCTGCGTCTCCGGTTTTCCGCAGCCCAGAGCTATGAGGGTTAAAACGGATAGACCAAGCTTCTTCATCGACAATCCCTATTTCAGGTCGCGCTGTCTTTCAGGCAAACGGCTTCTTTATATACCGCGTCATCAAAGAGGACCAGTGGAAGATGGGCGGGTCTGGATTCCTTTCCGGGGAGTTTGAAATCCGTTCAAACTGGCTCACTTCCGTGGGGATAGCGGGGGGCTAAAAACACCTGTCGATTCGAGCTTTTAGGGCAGTTATCAGGCAAGTGGGCTCGGTTCTGGAAAATAAAAAAGCCCGTTCCGGAAGGGACGGGCTTTTTGATAAGCCTGGCTGGTTGCCAAAAGGCTTCGGATTAACGTTTCGAGTACTGGAAGCGACGGCGAGCACCAGCTTGGCCGTACTTCTTACGCTCAACCATGCGCGGGTCACGAGTCAGGAAGCCGGCTTTCTTCAGAGCCTGGCGGAAGGACTCATCGTACGCAACAAGGGCTCGAGAAATTCCGTGGCGAATCGCACCTGCCTGACCAGATTCACCGCCGCCGGAAACCGTGATGTAAGCATCGAATTTGTTTTGCGTCGAGCTCACGACGAACGGTTGCAGGACCATCATGCGCGAAGTCATCCTGTGGAGATAGCCCTCGACCGGTTTACCGTTGATTTCGATTTTACCGGTACCGGGTTTCAAAAAGACTCGAGCGGAACTCGTTTTTCTTCTTCCGGTTGCGTAATAGTATTTCTGTTGAGCCATGAGGCGTTTTCTCCGTCAATCCGTTAATTATTTCACGTACTTAAGAGTGAGCGCTTCCGGCTTTTGAGCCGCATGGGGATGATTCGGACCTTTGTAGGCTTTCAGTTTGCCGATCAGAGCCCGTGAGAGTTTGTTTTTCGGGAGCATGCCTTTGACGGCTTCTTTAATAATGAAAGCCGGATCGTGCTCCAATTGTTCTTGGAAAGTCCGCGACTTGAGCGAGCCGAAATACCGCGAGTGCCGATAGTATTTCTTCTCCGTCATCTTGTTACCGGTCGTGACCACTTTCTCAGCATTGACCACGATGACGAAATCGCCGGTGTCCTGGTTCGGCGTAAATTGCGGCTTGTGTTTACCGCGAAGAACGTTCGCGATTTCGGAAGCAAGGCGCCCCAGGTTTTTTCCAGCGGCGTCGACAACCCACCATTTTCTCTCGACTTCGTGTTTAGCTGCGTTCCAGGTTTTCATCTCTGACTTCCCATCAGGCTTACGAGTGCTTTTGCTCCACCAGGCTTGTCATCCAAAATCGACAAACCGAGCGGGTGCAATATCTGCAACATGGGTGAAATAAAGTCCAACTTATTAAAGCTTACGGCACTTGTTGTCAATTGATTCGGGGTAATTAACCCGATAAAGGAAGAGTCCCTGCGGCGGAGCGGTTGGACCGGCGCGTCGACGGTCGCGGTACTCGAGGATTTCACGCACTCGTTCGGGTGGCACTTCATCTCGATTTAGCTCCACTAAGGTCCCCACAATATTGCGCACCATTTGTTTTAGGAAGCCGTCCCCCTGAATCGTGAATTCCAGCGTGTCTTCGTCGATTTGGCGCCATTCAGCCCGGGTCACCGTGCGGACCGTCGATTGGACGACGGTGCCGGCGCTTTGAAAGCTTTTAAAGTCTTGTTTCCCCAAGAGAAAGCGGGAGGCCTGGTTAAGAAAATCGAGGTTCAAGGGGTAGCGGACCCAATACGTATACCGATTCCTTAAGGCGCTCGGCACCTGTCGGTTCAGAATCCGGTACTTGTAGATCTTGTCGACGGCGCAGGCGATGGCGTGGAAATCTGGCGGCGCCATAAAGAGTTCTTTCACGACGATGCTCTCCGGCGTCAGGCACTGAATGGAGTACCGGAGGTCGAAACCGGTCGGGTCCTTGGGAACGTCAACGTGGGCCACTTGCTGATGGGCGTGGACTCCGGCATCGGTTCGGCTTGCTCCCAGAACGCGAATGCTTCGACCGTAAATCCGGGCCAAAGCTTCTTCGAGAGTGCCTTGAATCGAGCGAAGATGGGTTTGCCGCTGCCAACCGGCAAAGTCGGTTCCGTCATAGGAGATGTGTAGGCGCAGGCGGAAATGGCCGGGGGCGCACTGCCGATAGGGGGCTCGTGAAGATGGCTCGTTGGTGTCGCTGCCCATGACGGAATCCTCGAGAGTGGATGGCGCGTAGGCGGCTTAGAACTCGACGAGGAAGCCGCCGTTGATGCTTGTCGAGCTGAAATCGAAGTCGCTCCGCAGGCCGACGATCTGTCGAACTTCGGCCGTGAGCCATAAATGGTTGATCCCATAGGTGGCGTCAAGAGATCTCATTGCAGATTGGTCGAGCCAATCCAGGAGAAAGTTGACGCCGCCTGCGGCGATGGCCACGGGCGAGGCTCCGAGTTTTGGTTTCCTGAAGTCGTCCCGAATTTCCGCGTAGGTGAAGTATCCTCCTCCGCCTTCAACGAACGGAACGAGGATTTGCCGCTCGGCGAACTGCAGCTTGTAGGCGGCGGTGAGCTGGTTGGGGAAGACGATAAACGTAAACCGTTCGACGGGCGTCTCGTTCAAACGCGACGGGTCTCTGAAGCGACCGTGACCACTGCTGAACGTCACGCCGGTCCCGAACTTCAGGCTTAAGCGGCCGAGGCTCGAAAAGAGCCGCCAATCGTAGTCCACGAAAAGGGTCGGTAAGGAAGATGGGCCGTAAATGTCTTCGAACGTGAGTCCATTACTCTTATTCAAAAGTTTTGGAGGCGTCAGGGCGCCGAAGCGGAAGGAAGCTGCGCCATGAACCGGGCTGTGTTCGACGCGATAGAGGTAGTCTCCGCCCACGGTCGTCGCGACGGGCTGTTCGATTCCTGGATGGGCGACCGGAGTCGGCGCTTGGTTGTCGACTGTGTATTTGTATTCGCCGTCAGCGCTGGCGGCGGCAGGCTGTTCGATCTCTGGGTGATTCGACGGGATCGGTGCGGGTACATCAGTTCCGTAATAATAGTTGCCCTCGTCGTCGACCATGATGGGGCGCGGGAACTCGGGAACCGGATCGTTCGGAACGGCGGTGGTATCGGAGGCGAATTCTCCCGATTCCGCCCCTGGATAAGGCGGTTCGAGAGGCGGTGCCTCTTCGCTTTCCGCTGGAGCCGCCTCGGAAACTGATTCATCGGCGGGAGTTTCCGCCCAACTCGGACGCGTGAAAGCGGTGACGGCTAGCAGGACGACGACCAGTTTCTTAAACACGTGCCCTCCCCGAGCGGAGCCATTTGCCGAACGCCCAGACGGCGAGACTGAACGAGAAAATGCCGATCAGAAGAACGGTGAACGCCGTAACGGAGCCGAACTTGAGCGCGATCCATGCGTAGGCGAGCAAAGGCCAGAGGGCGAGTCGGGCCGTCGCGCGCAGAACGGGATTGTCCTGGATCAGGCGCGCGTACTTCGGACTATGTTTGTAATAGAGTTTCACAAAGCGCCGACCCCACTCGTGGGGGAGTAGGAACTTGTTGCGGAAGGCCCGGAAGGTTTCCACTTGCGGCGCGAGAATCGAGCCGTAAGCGGCTGTGGCGATAAAGCAGTTTAAGTCTTCCGCTAGAACGCCGATGACTTCGTCCGGCCTCGCTTCGTGACAGTTGGGGTTGGGCGAGAAATCGCAAGCCGTGTCGGCGGGGCCGGTCTTTGTGTAGTAACCGACATTACCGGCTTCATCCACGAGTGCGACTTTAAACGCATAGTTCACGCCGTTTGTGAAACCTTCGATCCGCGAGTTGGCCAAGTCGTTCGTGGAGCCGGCTGCGTCGTATATGAATTCGAGGTCCGCGTGCGCGGAGGTTGAGGCGATCGACGCGAACGCACTGGGGCCGGATCCTTCCGTCCACAGAACCCGAAGCATGTATTTGTCGAGCGCGGAACCGGACGAAGCGACATGCAACGAGCGAATGGCGACTTTGCCGTCGCCCGGCACGACCTCAAAACGGCAGGGGCCTGGGTCGGGGGCCGCTTCGCCGTCGGGGCAATAGTCGGTCGTCGATTCGTCGCCATCGTTCGGCGGTAAGTCGGCGATCTTGATGGTGACCGTCGCGGAATCGACAAGCGACGACGAGTTGGCCGTGTACACACCGACATTAAAGGTGGCGTAAGGAGCGACGGCGTCTCCGATCACCTCGCAATTGTTATTGACGCTGCCGGAGCCATAGGCGGCCGCGATGGCGGCGCAAATTCGGCTCCAACGGGTCGTGAAGCTCACCGTCGTGCCTTTGGGCGTCCAAACGGGCGATATGGTCGGTTCGATCGCATTCGTGCCGCCATTTGAGGTGTACGTGAGGCCGGCATAACCGTCGGCTTCGGCTGTGAAAGTGACCGTGAAGTTCAAATCGGGATGAATTCCGCGGTCATTGCACGGATAAAGGTTCACTCCCGGCGCCGGATATGCGCAGGAGTTAACGAATTCCGTTTGCCCTTTCGTGGGTTGCGTGCTTTTTGCGACGCCCGCGACGCCGCCGTAAACGATAGATTTGTTTTTATCCCATCGCGAAGCGTACGGAACGTCGGTGATCGTCACCGCCGCATGGGCCATAGGACTGAAAAACGAGACGATCAATAGGGCGCCGACGACATGTCGCGATGGAAAGCACTTCATGCTTTCAATTGCATCATGCGTCTTAGTTGATGTCAAAAATCCGTTCGGCGATCTGGATGCCGTTGAGAGCGGCTCCTTTACGTAGATTGTCCGCTACGATCCACATGAGCCAGGTGCGCGGATCCTGTTTGTCCCGATGGAGCCGGCCGATGAAGACCGGATCTCGGCCCGAGGCCATACGCTGAGTGGGATAGTCAGGACTTTCGCCCGGTTCGCCGCCGAGAACGATGCCGGGAGCCGAGCGCAGAACCGATTCGATTTCCTCGTTCCCGACACTGTCCCTTTTCAACGTCACCCAAACGGCTTCGGCGTGCCCGTTGAGAGTCGGAACGCGAACGGTGAAGGCGGAAACGTAAAGATCCGGAAGGCGCAGAATCTTGCGGGTTTCGTTCATGATCTTCAGTTCCTCGCTGCAGAAGCCGTTTTCGTCGAAGCCGCCGATTTGCGGAACGCAGTTGAAAGCGATGGGAGCCGGAAAGACCGAACTTTCTTTCAGCTCCTCTCCTTCAAGGGAGAGACGTGTGCTTGAAAACAGCTCTTCGATGCCCGCGCGTCCCGCCCCGCTGACGGACTGGTAGCTCGCCACGCGAACGGCCTCGATTCCAAATTTTTGGGCAAGTGGCGCGAGAGCGACCACGAGTTGGATCGTCGAACAGTTGGGATTGGCAATGATCGTGGGTCGTCCGCGCGGCGGGATGAGGTCGCCGTTTACTTCAGGGACGACGAGCGGAAAATCCGGGTTCATGCGGAAAGCCGCCGAGTTGTCGACGGCAATGGCGCCTTCGGCTACGGCCTTGGGGGCCCACTCGCGGCTGATTTCGTCGCCACTTGAAAAGAAGACGAGGTCAAGCCCTTTAAAAGCGCCTTCTTGCAAACGGCGAACGGGATACTGCTCGTTCCCGAATTTCAACTTCAGGCCTTCCGATTGGTCGCTTGCGAAAAGGCGCAGGTCGCCGACTGGAAACCGGCGCTCTTCAAGAAGACGGAGGAAAACTTCGCCGACAGCTCCGGTTGCGCCGACGACGCCCACATTGACGGTGTTCATTTGCCGCCCTCCTCTTCTTCGACCTCTTCGTGCAAGTCATCGCCTTCGCTCGCGATGGCGGCGATCAGGGCCGGGGTGGTTTTCGGAGGTTTTCCCAATCTCAGAATTCCGACCACGGCGCCGAGCACGGCGTAGGTGAGGAAGAGTATGAACAGGGTCACTTCGGGGCGGATGGCGATCAGAGCGAGGATCGCGACTCCGGCGACGAGATAAGTGAACGGCAAGCGCTGTTTCAGATCGATGTCCTTGAAGCTGCGGTAACGGAACGTGCTCACCATAACGAGGGAAAGAAGCGCCGTCATGGCCAGCAGGCCCCAATGGCCTTGCGGTTCGATTCCCAAATCGGTGAACGCGAGAACGGAACTCGCTACGATGCCGGCCGCCATCGGAATCGGTAATCCCTGGAAATAGGCTTTTTCGATGATCGTGGCCTGGACGTTGAAGCGGGCGAGACGGAGGGCGCCGCAAGCGGTAAACAAAAACGATGCGAGCCAGCCGATACGGCCGAAGGGTTGCAGAGCCCAAAGATAAAGGAGAACTGAGGGAGCCACGCCGAAGCTCACGAGATCGCAAAGCGAATCGTACTCCGCTCCGAATTTACTCATCGAGTGCGTAAGGCGGGCGACGCGGCCGTCGAGCTGGTCGAAAATGGCGGCGGCGACGATCGCGTACGCGGCGATCACGAATTCGCCCTTAATCGCGTAGACGATTGCCAGGAACCCCGAAAACATGTTCATCGTCGTGAGCAGGTTCGGGAGGACGTAGATGTGCATCCCCGGACGCAACCGTAGGCGGCGTCGCCGGACGGGAGGAAAGCCGTTGTCGGTTCGGATCGGTGAGTCGTTAATGTTCATTTTTGTCATCTCGCGGTTTTGAATCATAACGGCGCCTCAGGCCCCGTAAACGTAAAAGAGAACCCACAAAAGGCAGGAGCAGACAACCGGAAACGTCAGATTGTCGTCAAGCTTCCCAATCGGAAGGAGTTCCGAAAGGGCTCCTATCAAGCCGGAAAGGGGAGCAACAATCAAGAGGCGCTCAACCATTAAATTGTTCGAGTAGTAATAAATCGCCGCGAGCGCCGTGCATGTCGTGAAGGCGGCCAGGGTTCCCTGCAGGGTTTTTGGCCCCAAAATGCGGTCTTTTCCGTAACGGATGCCGAAAAAACTGGCGATGGGATCGCCGAAAGCCAAAAACAGGAGCGTCAACGTCACGACGTGGGGATTGCTGAAAAGAAGGAGGAACATGCAACCCACGAATAAATAGGTCATTCCGGAGATTTCGACCGACTCATGCGTTCTCATCAGCGGGCCGAAGACTTTTAAAGCCACCATGTTGAGGCCGGGATAACGTAGACGTAGAAAGTCAATGGGGATGAAGAAAAGCGAAAGCAGTAAGAGTGCCGTCCAGGAGGTGGACGGCCCGAAAACGTTATAAAACGCCGTCATCGCCGAAATGCCGGCGCAATGCCACAGTTTCCTGCTGAGGTGCAGATCACTGCGTTGTTTTAGGCTGGGGGTGTGCATTCTGGGGGCCTCCTGGGGCGAAACCGGCATTTCCAACACGGGACTCCTTATAACTTAAATCACCGAATTGACACATTTCCTACGCCACTTGTGTATTTTTGTCCGCACACCGTTTGGAATCAAGGATCGGCCGGGAAGAAAATCCTGTGATTATGTATACTTACACCTGCCGGGTGAACGGGCTCCAGGCGTCGATGGGCGGCGCGAGAGTTGCATAGAGTGGCAGAGGACATGGGTGCCGGCAACTGTCACGCCGTCGGTCCCGGCGTTGGAGCGGTAAGGAACATATGAGCCACAGTGCGGATTTTCAGCCTTTCAACCTCAAAGGCGGAAAAATCAAATCGATTCTGATCACCCTTCTCGGTGTGATGATCCTCGCTTACACCCAAGAGGCGTCGGCGCTTAAGCGCGATTACAACGCGCATCCCGGTTATTTGAGCGCGGTTGAACGGGAGCGCGAAACTGAATCGCGCGATTTCGTCTTGATTCACCCTCCTTTGCCTAACAGGCCTAATCTGAATCAGCGCCTGTTTAATGACAAGCTGATCAAAGAGTTCCGTGACCGTTACGAAGAGAAGTTCGGAAGAACCGAAGCCGAGGAAATTTACAACTCGCCGAACCGGTTTTCTTATTTCAACGACCTTTACGGCTTTCGAGGAACGCCGCAAGAATTAAACGACGAGAAAAGGCGTTACGGCGAATTCGTGCTTCGTCGTCTGCTCGAACACCACATCGACGAATACGCGAAAAACGATCCGAAAGTGCGTCCCGTTTGGGAGACCAAGGAACGACTGAAGGAAATGAGAGTAGAAGTCGCCTCATTCCGTTTCGACGTTCAGTACTCGATCGCCGGCAACGTTCTCGACGTGAAACTTCAGAATCCCTACGCGTCCTTGACGAGAGTAAGAGTTCAAATGGATGCGGGCACGGTCGGTCCTGCTCCGGTGAACGAGGTGACTTGTTCGATCGGGAAGAATCTCACGAGCACGTTTTCGGCCGAAGTGCATTACGACGTTTATAACGGGCTTCTCAGTTTCATCCAAAGGAAAAGGCTCGGTCGCGGATTAGGTCTTTCTTTTTCGGAACAGACGACGACGACAGATGCGGGCACGACTCCCCGTGGTTCGACTTATCTCGCCGGTTTGACGTACACCTTCTGATCTTTCGAAAAAAAGCCCGTCATTCCACGTAGGCGTGGAGTTGGTGTTCTTCGCGCGCGCCATTTTTCAGATAGTGAAGGATGCGGATTTTATTCAGGCCTTTCTGCAGAGAAATGTAATCTGTCGTGAACGAGGTCGCGGCTGTTTTGAACACGGTCGCCGAAAAGCCGTTGCTTTCGTTTCGGATTTCGCTTTCGGTGATTTCCGTGTTTCGCTTGCAGACAGAACCATTCAGACGGAGTTGCTTCGCGTCTTTACTCAGGCGGATCTCGCTGTCCGGCCGACAGTCCAGGTGGACTTCAACGGCTTCCCTGCTGATTTCCCAAGCGACCGGGCCGGCGGTGTGCGACGCGGGGACCCGCTGATCCGAATCAACCGGTGAGCGCGCCGGAACAGGAAAGGGGCGGCGAGTTTTCGAGAGCGCCTGCTTTCTAATGCGTAAGAACGCGCGGCTGTACGCCAGCTCTTCCGGCGGTGTCAGCGGTTTCAGAAGGGTGAAAACGACGAACACCCCCGTCACGACCACCAGGACTGATGTCCAGATAATCATGTGGCGCTGTAAAAGCGGATTCAAAAAGCCTCCTCATGCCGTCGCGCGCGCAAGACGACTTCGGAAGCTTTTATCGGTAGGAAAGCGCGGAGCCTTTATTTCTTTTTGTCTTCTTTGGGAACGATTTTGGCTGCCGTTTCCGACGGAGAAGAGGGGCGGCTCATGGAGCGCACCATCTCTTGGGTCTTCACTTTTTCGGGAATCACGAGGTCGGCGTCGCGAATTTCAACGATGATCTTTTTGAAGGCCGCGTTGGAATTAACCTCGGGCTTCAGTTCCGCCATCAGGTTCTCAAGCAGCACGACGTAGGTCGAGATGCGCGCGGGAGGGTTCGAAGAATTGCGGATGGCTGAAATCGCCTCCTTCGCCAGTTCAGCCAGCACTTCGTTTAGGACGTTCAAGTCGACCAATTCGCGTCGGATCCGGCCGAAGGCGTTCGCGCGGGTCCCGTCCTGATCCGGTCGCGCAAGGACGATTCGAAGGGCCTCTTTCAGATGTTTGACCGCTTCGGGTTCAGCGAGCAGCTCGTCCGAATCTTCCTGGCTGGCTTGGATCTCTTGTGCTTTCCGGATTTTCTCGCGGACGAACTCAGAAATCTGGTCCGCGTTGGTCATCAATAGTTTGGCTGAGTCGAATTCGATCTTCGTCCAGGCCGTGAAAGGGAGCACGATTAAAAGCGCGATCAAACCAATTTGTCGTGGGAGGTTAAGCGTTCTTTTCATGAAAATCAGTTTAACTCCCCTAGGGAAGAGCGGATGAGGCCAGTTTCGGTCCAGGAGGGGTGATACGTTGGGCCATTGTCTTTTTTCTTCATCGGAATATCGGAATATGTCAGACTATTAGGCGATTTAGGTTGCAGAAATATTTCGTTCGCGTGATCGGGTTGGTTTGTCGGTTCATCTCGAGCCGCGCGTCTTCGAGGAGGATTTACTTTGAAAACTGCCGTTTTTAAATCGATTGTTTTGGGTTTCGCCAGCAGCTTGCTTTTCGCCGGCTGCGCTCCGTCCGCACCGCAACTCAAGAAGGTGATGGAGGAGAATCCGGATATTCTTTATTCGGTCATTCAAAAAGATCCGCGTAAGTTCCTTGAGGTCGTGAACGAAGCGGCGCAAAGGGCCCGCGCGGAAGAAGAGAGAAGATTCGCCGAGGAAGAAGCGAAGCTTCGTGAAGAAGAGTTCAAAAACCCGAAACAGCCTGAGATCGCCGAAGACCGCGCGTTCGAGGGAGCGAAAGACGCTCCTATCACGATCGTCGAATACTCCGACTTCCAGTGCCCCTTCTGCCGCCGCGGACATGCGACGATCAAACGGGTTTTGAAAGAGTATGAAGGCAAGGTGAAAGTCGTCTTCAAGAACTTCCCCATCGAGCGGATCCACCCGCTCGCGTTGCCAGCGTCGAAAATGTACGAGGCGATCGCGCTTCAGGATCCTGCAAAGGCCGCGAAGTTCAAGGCCATGATCTTCGAAAACCAGGATGAACTGAACGCGAAAGGTGAAAAGTTCATCATGGATGCGGCGAAAAAAGTCGGCGCCGACTTAAACCGCGCGAAGAAAGACATGGAGAGCGAAAAAGTTCTCGCTCGCATCGAAGCTGACAAAGAGGAAGCCGACAAATTCGGTTTCAGCGGTACGCCCGGTTACTTGATCAACGGCGTTTCGCTCAAAGGTGCGTATCCGTTCGAGGAGTTTAAGGCGATCATCGATACGCACCTGTCTCGCATGTGATTTGAGACGGAGTTTTCTTCGATTCGCGATCCCGGTAGCCGGACGCCGCCGGGATTTTTTTTGCCTGGAGGGTGGACCTCGCCCGGGCGAAGTCCAAGGGATTAGAAACTGGCTCACTGTCGTCGGGATGGGGACGGTCAGCGCTCAGAAAGACCTGCCAGTTCAGTGACTTAGAGCCATCACCACGGAGGTGAGCCAGTTTAGTAAGCTTTCATTGCATTCCTGGGCTTCAATGACTACAAAGGATGCACTTTAGGAGTGCATCATGACCCCCAATGAACCTGAAATGAGACAGGGGCCGCCTTCCTCGTCGGGAGGATCGACGGTTAAACCGCCATGGCTCAAAGTGCGGGCTCCTTCGGGTGAGACCTATCAGCGTATTCGCGAGATGCTTGCTTCATTGAACTTGGCGACCGTTTGCCAGGAAGCGCGCTGCCCGAACATGGGTGAATGCTGGGGTGGTGGCACCGCGACATTCATGCTGATGGGTGAAGTCTGCACGCGCGGCTGCCGTTTCTGTGCCGTTAAGACCGGCAATCCCCGCGGAAAAATCGATAACGAGGAGCCGGAAAAGGTCGGATGGGCGATCGGTCAGATGGGGCTCGATTACGTCGTCCTCACCAGTGTTGACCGTGATGACTTGCCGGACCAGGGGGCTGGACACTTCGCGCGTACGATTGAGGTGATCAAAGCGAACGATCCTCATGTGATCATCGAGGTTTTGACTCCGGATTTCCGGGCGAACTCCGAATGCGTCGAACGACTTGTGCGGGCGAAGCCGGATGTCTTTGCGCACAATGTTGAAACCGTTGAGCGTTTGCAAAAACGCGTTCGCGATCCGCGCGCGGGATACAAGCAATCCTTGCGCGTTCTGGAAATGGTCAAAGAGTTCGACTCTACGCGCTACACCAAGACGAGTTTGATGCTTGGCTTGGGGGAAGAGCGGGAGGAGATCATGCAGACATTGCGCGATTTGCGCTCCATCGGGTGTGACGTGGTCACGTTCGGGCAGTACCTGCAGCCGACCAAGCGGCACCTGAAAGTTGAAAGATTTGTCCACCCGGATGAGTTTAAGGAATGGCAGGAGATCGCAGAGGGCATGGGCTTCCTATACGTGGCCAGCGGGCCGCTGGTGCGGAGCTCGTACCGGGCGGGTGAGTTCTTCATGAAGGGCGTGATCGAAAGACAGCGCCAGGCGAACTCATAATTCGTCGTTTATCGCACAATGTCAGTCGATGGCATTTGAACGAAATCCACTTAGAATTCGAGCCTGAATTTGAGATCGGCGTAAGCCCGTCGTGGCTCAAAAAGGGAGATCTGAATGGCAGAGAAAAGTATCCAATTGCCGGAACTGGGTGAAGGTGTCACGGAAGGTGAATTGGTCAGATGGCTGGTGAAGCCGGGCGACAAAATCGAGGCCGATCAACCGGTTGCCGAAATGATGACGGATAAAGCGACTGTTGAAGTTCCGAGCCCGGTCGCTGGAGTTGTGAAAGAGCTGAAAGGCAAAGAGGGCGATATCATTGAAGTCGGCCAAGTGATGTTCGTGCTCGAAACGGATGGAGCTGCGACGGCCTCGGCTTCTTCGCACACTAAGCCGGCGCATTCCGAAGCTCCGGCGCCGGCCGAGGCGAAGGCGGCTCTGCCTTCCGCTCCTGCGGCTCCGACTCCGCAGTCCGCGCCCGCCCCGATGGCCGCGCAAACCGCGGGCGGCATGGAAGTTTATCCGCCGCCGGCTGACGCGAAAGTCCTGGCGACTCCGGCCACGCGCCGTCTCGCACGCGAATTGGGTATTGATATCAACACGATTAAAGGTACGGGTATTGCGGGTCGGGTAACTCGTGAAGACGTTCTCCGTTCGTCGGGGGCCGGCGCCACAGCCGCGGGCGCGCCGGTTTACCAAATGCCGACGATTCCGCGTCCGAGCTACACCGGTCCGGCTGGCGCGGCCGAAGAACGGGTTCCTCTCAAGGGCATCCGCAAGAAGATCGCCGAAAACATGCAGATGTCCAAACATGTCATTCCGCACTTCACTTTGATGGACGAGGCGAACGTCACGGCGCTCGTCGAGATGCGTGAAGAGCTCAAAGCGCAAGCGGAAAAGCTCGGTACGAAGATCACGTATCTGCCGTTCGTGATGAAGGCATTGATCGCGACTGTGCGCGACTTCCCGATGTTCAATGCTTCGATCGACGATGCGGCTCAAGAGATCGTTTACAAGAAGTACTTCAACATCGGATTTGCGGCTGACACGCCGAACGGGCTTCTCGTGCCGGTGATCAAGAACGCCGATCAAAAGACGATCCTGCAGCTTTCGAAGGAAATTCTCGATCTTTCGAAGCGGGCCCGCGAAGGCAAACTCGCGCTCGATGAAATGAAGGGCGCGACCATTACGATCACCAATATCGGTTCGGTCGGCGGCACATACGCGACTCCGATCATTAACCATCCGGAAGTCGCCATCCTCGGTATGTACAAGATTGTCGACAAGCCGGTCGTTAAGAAGGGCGCCGACGGTTCGCTCGAACTCGATGTGATCAAGTCGATGAACTTTACGATCACGGCTGACCACCGTTTGATCGACGGCGCAGTGGCCGCGAACTTCTTGAAGGCGTTCATCAGCCGGATCGAGAATCCGGGCGTGCTGATGCTCGACATGATGTGATTGAAGGAGTTGGAGACAAATGGCTCAGAATTTTGACGTCGTTGTAATTGGGGCGGGCCCGGGTGGATACGTTGCCGCGATTCGTGCGGCCCAACACGGAAAGAAGACCGCTGTTATCGAACGCGAATACATGGGCGGTGTTTGCTTGAACGTGGGTTGCATCCCTTCTAAAGCGTTGATTACGGCCGGGCATTTCCTGCACCGTCTCGAGCATCAAGCTCCGGAAATGGGTTTCACCGTGAAGAGCCTGAGCCACGATATGGCCCAAACGCAGAAGTGGAAGCAGAGCGTTTGTGATCGGATGGCCGGTGGTGTGGAACAGCTCTTGAAAGGGAACGGTGTCACCATGATCCGCGGCGAAGCGACTTTTAAGACCGCGCATGAGCTGACTGTCAAAACGAAGACAGGAACTGAAACCGTCATGGCGAAGAACTTCATTTTGGCCACGGGTTCGCGCCCGATTGAGATTCCGGGCTTCGCCTTTGACGAGAAATTTGTTCTTTCTTCGACCGGCGCTCTCGCTCTGACTGAAGTGCCGAAAAGTCTTATTGTCATCGGCGGAGGTTACATCGGTCTTGAAATCGGTGGCATGTACGCGAACTTCGGAACGAAAGTAACGGTCGTTGAAGCCAATAAGAGCCTTTTAATGGGGCTTGCTGATCCGGAGTGTGTGCAAGTCGTCCAGCGCCGCATGAAGAAAAACGGCGTTGAGTTCCTCCTTGAAGCCAAAGCGAAAGGCTGGACGAAGTCCGGTAATGGCGTCGAAGTGACCGTCGAAGTCGGCGGAAAAGAGCAAAAACTCAAAGCCGATAAAGTTCTCGTCACCGTCGGTCGTAAGCCGAATTCCGACCAAGCGAACCTGAAAGGCATCGGTCTCGAGATCGACGCCAAAGGTTTTGTGAAAGTGAACGCGCAAAGACGGACCAATATCCCGCACATCTTCGCGATCGGTGACATCGCCGGCCAGCCAATGCTGGCTCATAAGGCGTCGCACGAAGGCGTTTTGGTGGCCGACGTGATCGCGGGACAGAATCGTGTTTACGATGCGAAAACGGTTCCGTCGGTGATCTTCGTAGAGCCGGAGATCGCCGCCGCCGGTGTGACGGAAGAGGAAGCGAAGGCGAAAGGCTACACGGAATTGAAGGTTGCGAAGTTCCCGTTCGGCGCGAACGGCCGCGCGGTGTCTTTGATGGAAACAGACGGTTTCGTGAAGATGATCGCCGACGCGAAAACCAATGTGCTTCTCGGTGTTCATATCGTCGGACCGGAAGCGAGCAACTTGATCTCCGAAGCGGCGCTCGCGATTGAAATGGGGGCGCGGCTTGAGGACGTCGCGTTGACGATCCACCCGCATCCGACCCTAGGCGAAACGATGATGGAAGCGGCCGAAGCAACGCTGGGTCACGCGATCCACATCATTCAAAGGCCGTTGGCTGCGAAATCAGCCGGCGGAGCGGGTGCGCGCGCGAACGTGTAAGAACGCATTATGGAAGTATTGGTTGAGCGAAAGACGGAAAGCTTAAGGGTCCAAGATTGGGGCCTGATCGACTACATGGAAGCCTACCACAGGCAAATGGACCTCGTTGACCTGGTTGGGCGCGAATTGGCCCGCGAGACCCTTGTCTTTTGCTCGCACCCGCCCGTGGTTACGCTCGGGCGGGGAACCCGCGAAGGTGACGTGTTCGGCTGGAACGGGCCTGTCGTCGAAGTGAATCGCGGCGGCCGTGCCACGTACCACGGCCCGAACCAAATCGTCGTTTATCCGATCCTGGATCTCAGCGTGAGAGGGCGGGATCTCCATAAGTACATGCGGCTCCTTGAAGAAGCCATCGTGCGCACTCTGGCCGAGTTCGGTATTCAGGCGACGGGACATCCCGTGCAGGAAAACGTCGACGGCGAGGCTCGCGAGGCAACCGGCGTTTGGGTCGGTTCAAAAAAGCTCGCATCGATCGGAATCGGCGTTCGTAAATGGATCAGCTTTCACGGACTCGCGCTCAATGTGACGCATGACCCTCAGGCTTTCTCCGGCATGCGTCCGTGCGGTTTCTCGAAAGAGACGATGTCGAGCATGGAAGAAATTTTGGGTGGGCCCGCGGACCGTGTGAAAGTCGCTGAGGTCCTAAAGACCCATCTTATCGATTTGCTCGCGGTTTAATTATTTCTTTCTCTCGATGCTGAAGGCAACGCGTTTCACGCCAGCCGACTTAACGAGATCGATGATTTCGGTGAGGCGATCGAGAGTGATTCCTTTATCTGCTTGCAAAATAGCGGGCGTATCGGGCTTTTCAGCCACGGTCTTCGCCACGAACGCCGCGAGAGATTCCGGATCGGCGGGCTGGCCGTTCAGGCTGATGCGGCCGTCCTGAGTGATGGCGATGTTCAGCGGTGTCGGCGGTGTCTCGTCGCCGGTCGAAGCCTTCGGAAGATTGACGTCGATCGTCGGCTTGAGAACGAGAGGTGCCGTCACCATGAAGATAATGAGGACGACGAGAATGATGTCGACCAACGGAACGATGTTGATCGCCGCGATCGGTTCGTCGTCGGAGTGATTACCGATAGGCCCAGCCATTATGCCTTACCTTTCTTTTTCGCGTAGGCGAGACAGAGTTCGCGGACCGTTTCAAGGCTTTGCATGGTCTGCCGCACTTGGCGCGAAAAATAGTTGTAAGCGATCACCGCGGGAATGGCGACGAGAAGACCGACGGCGGTCGCGACCAGCGCTTCCGCGATGCCGAGCATGACCGCTTCGTTTCCAGCGGAAGCGTTTTGCGAGAGGTCGCGGAACGCTTTCATAATACCGAGCACGGTCCCGAGAAGACCGATGAAGGGAGCGTTCGAGCCGATCGTCGCCAAAAAGTTCAGGGATTTTTCCAGTGAGGCGCGTTCGAGGAGAGCGAACGAATTGAAGATTTCCGAAAGCCCCTGAGCGGAACCGGACTCTTTCACGTGGCGCAGGCCGTAGGCCACCGCGCGTCCTTCGAGGGAGTCACGGTCTTTTCCGATTTCTTCGAGCTCATCGAGATTGTTCGACTGAAGCGCGTCTCTCAGGCGGCCTTTGACCCGGTTGCTGCGGGCCGCGACTTGGCGGAGAGTGAACCAACGCTCGATGATGAGGCCGATGCTAATGACGCTCAACGCGAGCAGAAGCCATAAAATGGCTTCGGCGCCACCCTGTGCGATACCAAACAATCTTTCTGTCAGCATGTCTTCTCCTTGGAGAGCGCGGCGTTCAGATGGCTCATTATTGTGGACTTCATTCTTCGCCGTCAATGAGATAACCTTGGGCCTTATGAAACGGGGTCGGCGTTTGGCGGTTTCTTCTACGGCTTTCGCGATGGCGGCTTTGCTGCTGTTCCCAGTTGCGTGTGTTTGGAGAGGAACTCCGTCGCCGTCGGTTCTGGTAATCCTTGTCGAGAACCTGGGTTTCAGCTCGTTTTCATGCTCCGAAGAGTACGAATCTGGACGAAACTCCGGCTTGCAAATCTTCTGCGATCAGGGTGTGCGCTTTACTCACGCATACACGCCGTCGACCATGAGCCAAAGCGCCATCGGCTCCATTTTCACCGCGCTTGATCCGTACGAACACGGCTTGCGACACAACGGCGCGCAAACGTTGCCCGCTAAATACGACACGGTCGCGGAAGTCGCCTTGTCGCGGGGATACAGGACATCGTTCTTTTCGGGCGGGCCGCCGGTCTGGCGTCGTTCAGGTTTGGCGCAAGGGTTTGAGGTTTTCGACGATAACGTTTCAGTCGGATTAAAATCGTTTTATAGGCCTGCGTTCGAGGTCGTGCGGAGCTTTTTGAATTGGCAGGCGAGCGAAGCGTCGCGAGATAAATTTCTTTCGTTTTTATTTTTCTCAGATCTCCAGTTCATCGACACGGCGACCACGAACGAATTCGGCGAAGAAAGGGAGAGTTCTTTTCTCAGCCAGCTTGCCGCCGTCGACGAGGCGCTGGGCGCCTTGGTCAAAGAGATGATGCGGAGAAAGATTTGGGATTCGACCGACATATTTCTAGTTGGTTTACAAGCCGATCCCTCGGCTGAGCGGTTCGGCGAAATTCCGGCGGTGAATCT
Organism: uncultured Bdellovibrionales bacterium; assembly: GCA_937927435.1. Lineage (GTDB taxonomy): Bacteria > Bdellovibrionota > Bdellovibrionia > Bdellovibrionales > JAMPXM01 > CALBDW01. The sequence continues at coordinate 2,718 of CALBDW010000135.1, read as the reverse complement.
TTTTTCGGAAGCGACCCGCGTCACCCTCATTATCAAGCCTTCGCGCAAGAAACGCGACGGGAATTTTAACTGGAAGATCGATGCGAACGTGTCGTTGACGGATGTGGGCGCGACTCTCTTTGACTTGATCGGCGCGCCTCTGCCGAAAAGCTGGACGTCGGCGGAGTCGTTGAAAGAGGCGCTGACGAGCCCGCAACCCAATTGGCCTCCGGATCGAATGATCATCACGGAATCGGCGTGGGGTGAGTGGCGCGGCCTCGGTCCGATTCGGGCCTCCGTCCGCCAAGGACCGTATCTTTTCATCTTCGATGAAGAGGAGCAGCTCTATAACACGTTGACGGACAGTTTGGAGATGAACCCGCTCCCGCATCGCGACGCGAACGCGAGGGAGCTGCGGACCCGATATGCGAATTTTCTCCGCGCGAAAGGGTTCATTCCGTGGCGTCGACCTGCGCGCGTGGAGCTGGAACGCGCACTTCTAGCGCGTGAGTTGTGGCGGGACCGGGAGCCGTCGCAAGAAACGATTCAGAGTTTGAAAGACCTTTCGGCGCAATTTGCGGACGATGAGATTCTGCGTGGCTGGCGTGCCATTTGGGCTCTTCGGCTGGCGGACTGGAGCGAGCTGAGGGAAGCGGCCGGGGGGGCGGAACCGAAGCCGGTTTGGGAGTATGTCGCCCGTCGCAACCTCGGTGAGAAAGCGCCCGCCCCTGACGGTCCGTGTTTCGAGTTCTTGAAAGTGCCGAGAGCGCTTGCGAACCCGCATGTGGAAAAAGATTGTCGCGCTGAGGGTTTGACGGAATTGTTGGCGTGGGCGAATGAGGCGTCGAGCGAATCGGCGCGGCTTCGCGCTATGGAGCAGTTCGTGCGTTTTTATATCTTGAAAACGCTGGCCTCGCGGATCGCCGAGCAGAATCAGGTGGGCGGCTTCAGATGGGATACGGTCGCGATGGCCCATGAGCCAGATATCGTCCATTTGCTGTTGGCTCTTCCCGAATTCAGGCGATACCGGGCTGGCCTGCGGGCGCGGCTTGCGAATCAAAATTAGCGACGTTCACGCGATGACCGTCGCTTTGATCTGGGTCCGACGTTCCAGCATCGAAGCAATGGCGTACAGCGTATCCTCATCGCACGCGCGAAGTCCGGGTGTGGCGGGGCTTCGGCTCAAACCGTGGATATGGACCGCCTTCGGTCGCACGATGCCGATGACTTCGATCCACTCCTCGATGTCCGCCGGATTCGTATTGGTGAATTCTCCCGTAAAGAACAGGCTTTGGACGATGACGTCGGTGAGGTTGCGGATGCCGCTCAAGACGTGAGCAAGATTCGCCCGGGATAAAGGCGCGTTGACCTGTTTAAAGAGTTTTTCGTTGCCGCAATCGATTTTAATCACGCGTTCCGTGAACAGGTTCGCCGCGGCCGCGATTTTACGCGTGTGCAAGGATGCGCCGTTGGACATGAGGATCACGGGTTTTCCTGGAAACCATTCGTCCCTCAACCGCATGATCAGTCTGGCGATCTCGGGAAAATCCGGATGGACGGTCGGTTCGCCGTTTCCGGATACGCAGAAAGCGTCGAACCCGGGGCCTTCCGCGTGAAACCTCATGATCGTCGTTTGCAGTTCCGCTTCTATTTCTTCGTAGGTAGGAAGAATTCCGTCGCTTTTCAAGCGGTTCAAACGTAATGTCGTCCGGCCGAGGTCGCAATAGGCGCAGTCGAACGAGCAGACTTTCGCCTTTGTCCCTAAAAGATTGATGCCGATTGTAGTTCCGAAAGGAGAATTCACGAACGGTCCGTAGATCATGCCAGACGCGTGCGCCCGAACCTCCATGTCATCTTGGCTCTCGGGATTTTTCAGAATCGGAGCAGCACCCATTTCAATTCATCTCCTTCAGAGGGTCGTTGATTGACAACAGGCCGATCCAAAACGCCAAGTCCGGAAAATGAACAGCCAAAGTGCGGCTGATAGAATCGAGATTCAATTCGTCGTTTTTCAGACCATAGAACTGTTGGGGCGGATACGAATGTGAGAGAAGGATGATCTTGTCTCCCGCGCGAACTCTGAAACTGTTGAGGTTCAAATTTAGAGTGGAATCGAGTCCGAGGAGTTGGGACGGAAGCGGAGAGAGAGTCGTTTCTCCCTCGCTTAAATCGGCAGCTAAATCGATTTGTGCTCCCAACGAAATGGGCGAGCGTCCCTCGCGGCTGAGGAGAATCTGCGGGTTTCCCGCTTGCACCCAAACTAGTTCGTTATCATCGATCGTGGCGGCGAACAGCTCGACACCGGCGCGGTATTCCTGGCGGTTGTCGTCGCGGTACAGGGCTTCGTTCGCGAGAAGAGTCGCGATGCGAAGGTTGTTGGCCTGGGTCGATAAGCAGGACAAGCGCTCGAACGGCGAAGTGGCTTCGTTGTCTTCGCGGGCTAACGCGAGATAGTCGGTCATCCTATCTATCACCTTGCGGGCCGCGGAACGTGGGCCCCACGGAGTTGCGACGATCAACAGCTGCGCGCGTTCGTCGAGCAGGATTTCGGGTTTCGGGCGAAAGGTTTTTCCGGCGTACGGTCGCTCTTCGAACTTCAGTTCCATCTTAGAGACCTCCGTACGAACGCAGTTTGCTATGCGCTTTCTTGTAGTACTCGCCCGTCGGGTGATCGGTTTCTACGATCTTCTTCCATTTTTCTTTCGCGCTGTCGACGTCGCCGAGTCCTTCGCTAATGAT
>CALBDW010000134.1 GCA_937927435.1 uncultured Bdellovibrionales bacterium | reverse complement strand
AAGACCGGTTTCCATTCTTCGCGATACCGCGCGAGCCGCTCAGGCGAAAACTTTTCCCATTGCAGCTTTTCCTCGTGAGCGTCCTCCGAGACTCCCCTGTTTTCGGTGAAGGGCTTTAGAGGCAGTCCGATTAAAATTAAAGCCAGCAAACCGCAAAGGACCGCGACCGCTTTGAGCCTCGGCCAGCGGATCGCCAACCAGACCGCAAACGAAATCACAATGAACGCACCAAAAAGCGCAACCGGGCCCATAAAGGACGTCTGGAGACCCAAGATCCACATGAGCCATAACACCGTTGCGAAGATCAAAAACGCCATGAACTGCTTAAAGCTTTCCATCCACCGCCCCGGCTTCGGCAAATAAGAGCCGAGCGCCGGAACATACGACAGAACCACATAAGGCGCCGCCAATCCCAACGCTAGCGACGTGAAGATCCAAACGGCGACGATTGCCGGTTGAGTGAGCGCGAACCCGACAGCCGACCCCATAAACGGCGCCGTGCAGGGAGTGGCCACCAAAGTGGCAAGCACGCCCGTAAAAAACGAACCGCGATAGCCTTCGCTGGCCGCAAGCGAGTTTCCCATTCCAGTGAACGAGCCGGAAATTTCGAAGAATCCGAGGAGATTCAAACCGAAAAAGAACAGCAAGCACGCCAACGCGAAGACGAATTGCGGCGACTGCAGTTGGAAACCCCAGCCGATTTGCGAGCCACTAATGCGGAAAAGCAAAAGAGCTGCCGCCAAAACCCAGAATGAAACCAGAATTCCAGACGCATACGCCCAACCGTGTTTAATCATCTCACCCCTTTTCATCCCCGACATCTGCATGAGGCTCATCACTTTGAGCGAAAGCACTGGAAAAACACACGGCATAAGATTCAAGATCAGCCCGCCTAAAAAAGCGGAGAGAATCGCAAGGAGCACCGAAAAACTGAAGATGGCCTCGGTTCCCGGTGCGCGGAGCGGAAAACTCGCTTCAAAGGCTTTCACTTCACCCTCGTCGAACGAAACAAGAAGCAAGCCGGGAAGCGCCTCGGGATCGTTGAGAAGACGGTCTGACTTCGTCAGCGTCAAATCGATCCGCTTTCCTTCGACTCGCACACGCGGTTCAGTGGCGTGAACGATGAGGTCCGTGACAGCCGGGAGAAAATCGACTTTCAAAATCCCGGCAACCGAAGGCGACTCGATCGCCAGCAAAAACTCCTCGTCTTGCGACTTCGCCAACAACTGCCAATCGTGCGGAACGGGTTTCGCCGTGGCTTCCAGAGCGGCAAGAAAATGCGCGTGCCATTGAGCATCTGGCTCAGCCCTCCCCCCCGATTTCACCCGGATCGTCTTTTCCAGACGGCCTTTGCCGGGAATACATTCTTCCCTGCAAACAAGCCAACGGACGTCCGCGACGAGTTTCGCCTCACCACTTTGAAAATCGGGCGCGATTTCAAGCGCCATCGGCAGGAGAACCTCATTTTCGTAACCGTAGTTCATAAGAGGGCCGACAGGAATCTTCTTCGGAACAGGCCACTCGATCGCCCCAATCGTCACTCCTGCGGGAAGCTGCCATTCAATCTGCGGCGGTTCACCCGAGTCTCCCGGATTGATCCAGTAGATATGCCACTCGGGCTCAAGTTTAAAACGCAACCCGACATAGGCCTTGTCGCCCGGAACGACCACTTGATGACTTGAGATGAGATCAACTTCAAGATGAGGAGCCGTCAGCGCCTGAGCTCCGCTGGAAACAAAGAAAAATGTAAACAAAAGTGAAGTAAGGACGCCTGCTGAACGAGTCATCCCGAAGATTGTAGCAAAAAACCGGAGCCGCACAACGAGAAGAGCGCGATAAACAATGCACGGCAACTACCGGCCGACCCGCACTAAAGTCGCTAATACCGTGCGAAGAGCAAGCCGCAATTGTTCGAAAGCCATCACAGGAACGGCTGAGTTTTCTCTCACCTGTTCCGGCAAATACGGCACATGGATAAATCCAGTCCGGCGTCCTGTCGCGACATTGCTCTCCTGAAGTCGGTAAAAGAGGTAGTTACAAACATAAGTCCCGGCTGTGTTGGAAATCCGGGCCGGGATCCTCGCTCCGTGAAGGTCTTCAAGCATCGCTCGAAGCGGCAAGGTCGAGAAGTACGCGTTTTCACCGCCCGGACGGATCGGCTCATCGCGAAGAAGCCGGCCGGCGTTATCCGGAATTTCACAGTCGATACAGTTAATGGCCACGCGCTCAAGTTCAATGGCAGGGCTTCGTCCCGCCGCAAGTCCAAAAGCAACGACGGCGTCAGGAGAATAATCCTCGCTTTCGCGAGAAAGCTTCTCAAAGGCGCCGTCGAAAGTGACCGGAAGAACCGTCGCCCGCAATTCTGTAAGTCCGGCAACCCGGTATTGCTCTGGAAAAGCGGCAATATCCCTCATCAGCATTTCGGTGGGATTCACGTCGTTCCCACCGAATGCTTCAAACCCAGAAACCAGAACACGCATCTTACAGGTTCCTGCGGTACTGCCCGCCAACTTCGTAGAGAGCTTGAGTCATTTGATAAAGCGAGCAATGCCGGGCGGCCGACATGAGCGCTTCAAAGATATTACCACCCGCGAGCGCTACGCGCTTCAAGTTCGCAAGCTCCCGTTCGGCTTCAGCCGCGTGTTTACTATGGAACTCGCGCAAGCGTTCGAGCTGCGACTGTTTTTCTTCGTATGATGCGCGCGCCAGCTCGATCTTCGGCGGCACGTAATCGGGCTCCAAAGTCTTTGGATCGATGAACGTGTTCACACCGATGATCGGAAGCTCGCCGGAGTGCTTCAGATGCTCGTAAAGCATCGACTCTTCTTGAATCTTGCCTCGCTGGTACTGGGTCTCCATCGCGCCCAGAACCCCGCCGCGCTCGTTGATACGCAGGAACTCGTCCAGCACAGCCTCTTCCACGAGATCCGTCAGTTCTTCGATGAAGTAAGAGCCTTGCATCGGGTTCTCGTTTTTGGTCATGCCGAACTCTTTGTTAATGATCATCTGGATCGCCATCGCCCGGCGAACGCTTTCTTCCGTCGGCGTCGTGATCGCCTCATCATAGGCGTTCGTGTGCAAGCTGTTGCAGTTGTCGTAGATGGCGATCAACGCCTGCAATGTCGTTCGGATATCGTTGAAATCGATTTCCTGGGCGTGCAGACTCCGTCCGCTCGTCTGGATATGGTACTTCAGCTTCTGCGAACGATCGTTCCCGCCGTAAAGATCGCGAATCGCGATCGCCCAGATCCGGCGAGCGACCCGTCCGATTACGGAGTATTCCGGATCCAAACCATTTGAGAAGAAGAACGAAAGATTGGGCGCGAACTCGTCGATCTTCAATCCGCGAGCAAGATAGTACTCCACGTAGGTGAACGCGTTCGAAAGCGTGAACGCGAGCTGCGAGATCGGGTTCGCTCCGGCTTCCGCGATGTGGTAGCCCGAAATCGAAACCGAATAGAAGTTCCGCACGTTGTTCCGCACGAAATACTCTTGAATATCGCCCATCATCTTAAGGGCGAAGTCGATCGAGAAAATGCAGGTGTTCTGCCCCTGATCTTCTTTGAGGATATCGGCCTGCACCGTCCCGCGGACGACGGAAAGGGTTTCGGCCTTGACCTTTTCCCATTCCTCCTTCGTGAGCGGGCGACCAAGCTCGCTCTCTTTCCGTTCGACCTGTTGATCGATCGCTGTATTCATGAAGAAGGCGAGCATGATCGCCGCGGGCCCGTTGATCGTCATCGAAACCGACGTATTGGGCGCGCAAAGATCAAAGCCCTCGTAGAGTTTCTTCATATCATCGAGCGTACAAATCGAAACACCCGACTCACCGACTTTACCGAAAATATCGGGCCGCGCATCAGGATCCTGTCCATAGAGGGTCACGGAGTCGAAGGCCGTCGACAAGCGTTTCGCGGGTTGTCCTTTCGAAAGATAATGAAAGCGACGGTTGGTCCGTTCCGGCGTGCCCTCGCCCGCGAACATCCGCGTTGGGTCCTCGCCCTCGCGTTTGAGCGGGAAAACACCGGCAGTGTACGGGAACTCGCCGGGTACATTCTCAAGCCTTAAGAAACGCAGGCGATCCCCCCAATCGGTCAAATTCTTCGGAGTCGCCACGCGTGGAATGCGCGTACCCGAAAGTGTCGTACGGTACAGCGGCTGGCGAATGGTCCTGCCGCGAACCTCGTAAGCGTATTCGTCGGCCGCATATTCTTCGATCAACTTTTGCCAACCGACAAGCTGAACGTAGTTTTCCTCCCCGATTTCTTTCCGTAATCTTTCGACGATCGGGTCCGAGCTCTCGACGAGCGCTTTCGTCTCTGGGTCTTTGCTGAGATTTTTGATCGCACCCAAAAGCGACGCTTTCTTCGCGAGTTCCTCGGTTTTCTTCTTATAGTTGCGGATGGCGGCGACGATTTCCGCCAGATAGTTCTGCCGTTCCGGCGGGATGATCGTCTGGCGCTGGGCTCCCCGGATCGAGCTGATATATTCCGGGCTTAAACGCCAAAAATCCGCGCGGGCTTGCTCCTTTTCCACCAAAACTTCCGTCAAACGCACGAAGAGGCGGTTGCAGCCTTCATCGTTAAATTGCGCCGCTTGCGTGAGGAACACGGGCAGAGCCTCGTCGTCGGCCCCGGGGCCTGTCGCAAAAAGCTTGCGCGAACGCCGGTATTGCTTACGTACATCGCGAAGCGCATCGAGTGCCCCCCGCCGGTCGGCTTTGTTAATGGCGATGAGATCGGCGTAGTCGATCATGTCGATCTTTTCGAGCTGGCTTTGAGCACCGAACTCGCTCGTCATTACGTAAAGCGAGATATCGCAGACTTCGGTGATCGCGTTCTGCGCCTGTCCGATTCCGCTCGTTTCCGCTATCAACAAGTCGAAGTCCATTTGTTTCAGGAACGCGAGCATCTTCGGTAGGCTAGCGGCGATTTCGTTTCCTGAACCACGACTCGCCACCGAGCGCATAAAGGTGCCCGGGCGCGAAAGTGAGTTCATACGGATCCGGTCACCTAAGAGCGCTCCGCCCGTCTTGCGTTTACTCGGGTCAACGCAAACGATGCCGATTCGGATGCCAGGATACGCGTTCAAGAATCTTTGTACCAATTCATCGACAAGCGACGACTTCCCGGCTCCTCCCGTACCGGTGACTCCAAGGACAAGGGGCGCACCGGGACGCGAGCGACGGAACGAGCGAAGGGCTTCGTCGATTTCAGCCGGCACCGGGCGGTCTTGCTCCAGCGCCGACAGCGCAAGACCGAGAAGCCGGTGCGGAAGATCGGGCCGCAAGTTCAGTTCCTTATCGAATCCCGATTTCGCTTTCAGGGCGCTTTCCACGAGGTCGAAGTCACTGCCTTCGACGATCATGCGAATCATGCCCTCAAGCCCAAGGCGACGCCCGTCATCAGGATGAAAGATCTGGCTGATGCCGTAGGCTTCAAGCTCTCTTTTTTCCTCATAGATGATGACGCCGCCGCCTCCGCCCCAAATCTTGACATCGTCGGCGCCGGCGTCACGCAGGAGGTCCTTCATGTACTTGAAGTACTCCATGTGACCGCCTTGGTATGAACTCACCGCCACGGCTTGCGCGCCCTCTTGCAAAACGGCGGTGATGACCTCGAGCACGGAGCGGTTATGACCGAGGTGAATCACTTCGCATCCGGCGTCCTGAAGAAGCCGGCGCATCAGATTAATGCTCGCGTCGTGGCCGTCAAAAAGGCTCGCGGCGGTCACGACACGGATCGGATGTTTCGCAACATAGGGAGCTGGCGGCACGTAAGTCATTTTATCAGCGGTCTTCATTGCTCTCTCTTACTTACCCGAAAAGACGGGCTTTCTTTTCTCGATAAATGCGCGAACGCCTTCGGCCTTATCCTCGGTAGCGAAAAGCTCCCCGAAGAGCCGGGCTTCGAGAGCGCTCGCTTGAGTTTCCGACATGTTCATACCTTCATGGATCGATTTTTTGATGCGAGCGACGGCGAGCGGAGCGCGGCTTGCGATCGTTTTGCAGGTCTCAAGCGCGGCATTTAAAAGGTCGGCCTGGGGAACAACCTTGTTCGCAAGCCCAATCCGCAAAGCCTCCTCGGCCGTGATCATCGCGCCAGTGAACGTCATTTCTCTTGCGCGACCGACCCCGACCCGACGGGGTAACCGAACTGTTCCACCGTACCCAGGCATGAGGCCGAGTGTACATTCCGGGAGACCGAATTTCGCGTTTTCAGAAGCGTAAATGAAGTCGCAAGCCAGCGCGAGCTCAAGGCCCCCTCCCAATGCGAAACCGTTCACGGCGGCGACAACCGGGATCGGTAGCTCCTCAAGCTTCGTAAAAAGGGCTTGTCCCGCGCTCGCAAACTCCCCCGCCCCCGCCGGAGTCATGGTTTCAAACTCCTTGATATCGGCCCCGGCCACAAACGCCTTTTCGCCGGCACCCGTGATGATGAGCGCTCGGACTTGAGCGGCCGCAGGCGTCGCAAGCCAATCGACAAGCGTTCTTAAGCCGTTCATCACGGCCGCGTTCAAGGCGTTCATCGCCTCAGGACGCTGGATTGTCGCAATCAACGTCGAGCCTTCAAGCTTCAGGATGACAGGTTCGGTTTTCGGAAGTTCCATGCCACGCTCCTCCGGCGGTCAATAGGTGTAGACACCACGGCCCGTTTTACGTCCCAGCCAGCCGGCTTCAACGTATTTCACAAGCAGCGGGCACGGACGGTATTTCGTGTCACCAAGTCCTTCGTGAAGCACGTTCATGATCGCAAGGCACGTATCGAGACCGATGAAGTCCGCGAGTGTCAGCGGTCCCATCGGTTGGTTCGTTCCGAGTTTCATAGCTTCGTCGATCGATTTCGCGTCGGCGATCCCTTCGTAAAGAGCATAGAAGGCTTCGTTAATCATCGGCATGAGAATGCGGTTCACGATGAAACCCGGCATATCGCGGCCTTCGACGAAGGTTTTACCCATTTTCTCTGCAAGCGCGCGGACCGTTTTGAAGGTTTCGTCCGATGTTTGCATGCCGCGGATTCCTTCAACGAGTTGCATGATCGGCACGGGGTTCATGAAATGCATGCCGGCGACCAGCTCAGGTCGTTTCGTGGCGGCCGCGATTTTCGTAATCGAGATCGACGAAGTGTTCGTGCAGAGGATCGCGCCTTTCTTCACGATTTCATCGAGCTCGGCGAAGATTTTGAGTTTCAGATCGACGTTTTCGGTCGCCGCCTCAATGACGACATCGCAATCTTGGAGCGCATTCATATCGGTCGTCGTCTGGATGCGCTCAAGAAGCTCTTTCTTTTGCGCTTCCGTCATTTTTTCTTTCTTAATCAGGCGATCGCAACTCGAGGAAATCGTGGCCAGCGCCTTCTCCAAAGCCGCCGTTGAGATATCCATGAGACGCACTTGAAAGCCGACAGAAGCCGCCACTTGGGCGATCCCGTTACCCATTTGTCCGCCGCCAACGACACCGATCGTCTGAATTTGCATTTGCAACTCCTCGATGAATTAATAGGCTTGAAAATTAGCTGATCTAGTGCAGCGCGCAATCAAAAATTGCGGCCCGGGAGACGGTATAATACGAACGCTTACGACCGGTCAAAGAGCGCGGCTTCTCTCTGACGAAACAATCGGGGTGATGTCCCAAACAATCATACCCGTGTGGATATCCGGCGAGACATTTTTTTGGACCCTCTTGGTGCCGAAAACGTAGAGAACCGAATTCTCGTACCGGCTCCGAATCGCGATGCCGGCCGTATATTCCGTAATCTCCGCGTTATCCACGTCGTTGCGCGGATTCAACACGTCGTAACGCACCAGCAGGCTTAACCACTCGCTCCAGCGCCAATCGAAGTCTAAATGCGCCGCCCGGAACTTCATCACGTCATCGCCTTGGAACGTGTCTCCCGCTGTCGCTTCGAGGCCAATACGAACAGGGTGAGGCGCCCATCTGAGAAAAACATTGGCCACTCTCAACCGCGCCTGTTCGTCGCTTCGAAAACCCGTCGTCTTGCCGCTATCAGCGCCACCGGGATCGGTTGATTTCGGATTCGTACGCCCCGCCGTTCCCGAAATACCAACACGGAAGGTCCGACCGTTTTCCCACCCCCAGTTTCCTGTAAACCAGGTTTCATAATCGCGCTCGGCACCGCCTTCGCCGTTATGAACCGCCCACTCGGAAAAAAAGCCGTTAACCGCGATGCGATAGCTCAAGCCGATATCGCGCAGATTGAGAAACCGCGTTTGATACATGAGGCTCCGCCGAAAATCCAAATCGGACTCGACGTCTCCTCCTTCGAGGCCGAAATGAATCGGAATGAGCCCTAACCGAATGCGCCCATAAGCCGAATCGAGCTGCGCATAACCTTCGATAATTCCGATCTCATCCTCGGAAGCTTCCGGCGCGTAACGTGAAGGAACACCGATCAGCCGCTTTGACCCGATCTTGAAGACAGCCGAAAGCCTATCATCGCGTTCCCATGCGACGGCGACATAAGAGTTTCCGAGCTGAAATTCACCCCCGCGGAATTCGACATATTTAAACCCAGGTTCCAGAAAGAGATCCGAAAGCTTCAGCGTGCCAATACTCTCTTCGACGGCGCGGCTCGGCTGAGCCAACAACGATACGAGAGCGACGAAAATGAAACTCTTCAGGGTCTTCGCGGTCATCACATTGACCCTAACCTAGGACCAATTACGGGTCCAGCAGGCCCGTTCCGAGAGAGCGATTCCGACCAATTGCATCAATTAATCTGGTCTTGGCCTCTCACCCCCTCGGCTTCAGACTAAACTGTGATGCGTCAAACAGCTTGGATGATTTCTTCGTTGGTCTTGTTTCTCGGCATCCAGTCTGCCTTCGCCGTGCCGGTTTATTTGAACATCGAGAGCCGGTTTCCTTCCGGACATTACAAACGAAACATCCTTGAAAGCCGGACAAGGAAGATCCAGGCGCAAAATTGGTTCCGTGTAAGAACCCCCGATAAACATTACGGGTGGCTTCCGGAAAGCGATCTCGTCACCGCGCTCAAACTCGTCAACCACGCGATTCTCAAAGAAACGGTTCCCGTCCGTTCGGACGCCCTTCTTGATTCCATCGAGCAAGCGCTCGTCACTAAGGGAACCCGGGTGCAGATCGTGTCACAAAAAGGGTCGTGGGCGCTTGTCCGCTTCCAAACCGACGGAGCGACCCGCGAGTCATGGATCAACAGCGAATCGCTTTTGCCCGTCACCGACGGCCCACCCGAAAAAATCTTCGTGAAACCCCGCACGTTGGTTTATGCCCTACCAGGTGCAAAGGGACGCGTGATTCGCACCATCACGACTCCGACCATCATGCCCGTCATAAAAGAACGCGAAGGGTGGTTCGAAGTGAGAGTCCGCGAATCAAACGGCTTCATAAAAAAAGCGGACGCCGTCACGGCCCAAGATCTTGGTACGAGCGCCGCACACGCTCTGAACGACCATGTTCCGATGAAATCCGCGCCCCTGCCCTATTCGGATATCGCCACCCATGTATCGAGCGGAGCGCGTCTTAAAATCATTGCCTCGCAATCCCTTCGCTGGGGCTACGCCACACTTTCCGACCTCGGCGGCATCTGGTGGCCCATGCACGAACTCGCCGAAGAAGAAAAAAATCATGCCGTTAAAGAGGAACTGACGACATCCGAGCTCTTCAAACGCAAGCTCTTCGATATGGCTTCAAGCCCGGCTGTCAACTCTCTTAAGTTCGCCTCGGCTCAAGGGATCTATCGCACGACCGACGGCAGAAAATGGACGAAAATCCCCCAATTTCACGACAAGAATTTTCCGATCGCGATCTCAAGCTCCGGGATCGTCTTTGTCGGCCCTTATCTGAGCGAGGACCATGGCGAAACGTTCGAGCAGTGGATTCGCTGGGACAAGCTCATCGCCGCGTTGAAACGCTATCCAAACCTCTCCGCACAAAAAATCCAAATTCACGAAATTCATCCGGAAGACAGCGAGGGGAAGAAGGTGAAGCTGAAGCTCGGAATCGGCGAAGAATATCTCGTCACGGTGGTTACGAACGACCAAGGCCAAACGTGGGAGTAGTCGAGTTTTTCTCAGTAATCGAGAACTTGATAGCCCTTCTCCTTGAGCTGAGAAACGTCCCGATGATCGAGTCTCAATACGTGAATGCGCCCCGCGATCCGCTCGGGTGCAGGAAGCTGAACGCCTTTTAATGACCTCAGACTTTGAAGCTCGATCCCGGCTCCAAGTTGCTTCGGCCACTCCAGGCCCTGCGCCGATGTGAGTCTTCGAAGATTGACATGACCCCCGACTCTTCCCGGCAGCTTTAGGTCGCTTGCCGAAACGAGAGCGCCCAGATCGAGATTGCCCCCGATTTCTTTCGGAAGTTGCAGACCCTTCGCGCTCGTCAGCCCACCGAGGTCGAGACTCCCACCGATTTTCGCCGGAAACTCGAGCCCCGCGGCCGAACGCAGGCCCGAGAGATCAAGTCCGCCTCCGATCTCTCTCGGCAAACGAAGCCCCTCGGCCGACTTGAGATCCCCAAGATTCAGAAGGCCACCGACTTTTTCCGGAAGTTTCAACCCTTCGGCCGACTTCAGTCCTCCGAGATCCAGGTTGCCCAGAATCTTTTCAGGGAGTATGAGTCCCTCCGCCGAACGGATATGGCTCAGATCCAAATTCCCGTAGTGGAGCTTCGCCCGGCCGCTTAAAGCCTCCTCGGCTGTCAACGAAATTTCCTCTTTCCGGTATTTCCCCTCGTAAATCGTGAAAAGGTCGGATTTCAAATCCCGCAAAGCTTTCAGCTCTTCAATCCGAGGGTCACGTTCCTGCCCGAAACCTTCAATTCTCTCGTTTATTTCATATAGAAACACGAGCTCTTCTTTTGTCAGCTCTTGATTGAGCTTCATTTTTCGCTCAATCGACGAGAGCTTCTTCATATGCGCTTCTTTCTTAAAATAACGCTCGCCTTCCGAGCCGAACTCTTCGAGTTTTTTTCTCACCACCTCGCTGGAGCTGATTTGCGCATCCAAGTTCTGTTCGGGCCCAACGCCTCGCACTTCCGCTATTTTCTCGCCCTCCATTCGGATCGCGACACGAGGAACACTCGGGAGACCTTTCGAATCGAAGCTGTAATAAACATAGAAGTCTCCGCGCGCCAATTGGTCTCTCGCTGTCTGCTCGCCGGCCGTACACCACCCCGTGTTTTGGCCCTCCAAGGATTTTACCAGCGGAATCGGATCGGAGCCGCGCTTATAAACAACCCACCGCCCTTCGTTGGTAAAGAAACGCTGCCCCTTTCCCGTCCCGGCCTTCACAAGGGCGTGGGCGTACATTTTTCCGAAGTGAGAGCCAGGCAGGAGATCGATGAGCTTCGGATCCTGAATCGACGAAAGATCCTTGCCCTCCACGTGCCTCACGATCGCGTCCACCACGTAAGCCAAAGCTTCACGGTTCAGTTCCGGAAAGGGTGCCACCGTTTCCTTTGAACGGTGACCGAAGGTTCCGTCTTGGGCATTGAATCTCGAGAGTTTCGCCACGCCGGTGACCATCCAGTACTTCACCCACATCGGATACATGAACGTATCGGGCGAAAGCATGTAAGTGATCCATGTATCGAGCGACCGCTTCTGATCGGCGATGATCGTATCAACGATTTCGCGCCTCATCTCGGGTGTAAGCTCGATGTTCCCATGCCCACGCTCGCGAGCTACCCTTTTACGGAACTCGAAGTGGCTTTCGGGAACATCTTCCGGTTTCATCACGTACTGCCGATGGAAGACTCCGAAAACCGCTTCGCGCATTCGAGGATCGTTCTGAGCTTTCGTGGCGAGCTCTTCCAAGTAGCGGATCCAGGCCAAGACCTTGTCGGCTGGTTTCGTCAAACGGACTCCGCTCCGCGCCCCCTCTCTTCGCGTGGCCTTTTCAACGGCCGGTACCGTGTGGAGTTTCGGGTTCTTCTCAA
>CALBDW010000133.1 GCA_937927435.1 uncultured Bdellovibrionales bacterium | reverse complement strand
GAGCGTGTGATCGCTTTCTTCACCGATTCAGAAGCGCATACGGAGGACCTTTTCCTCACGAGGCGTAAGTGTCGCAAGAACCCGGCGAGTTTGCTCAGCGAGGTTCAGGCTGACGATCGCGTCAGAAGGATTGATGACCTTCTTGTCTTCGATGAAATCGCCAAGGTGTGAATCTTCTTCTTCACCCACCGGAGTTTCGAGAGAGATCGGCTCTTTCGCGATCTTGAGAACCTTGCGGACTTTGTCGACCGGCATGTCCATTTTCTCGGCAATTTCCTCAGGCAGCGGTTCGCGGCCGAGCTCCTGAACGAGGTAACGCGAAGTACGGACAAGCTTGTTGATCGTCTCGATCATGTGAACCGGGATCCGGATCGTGCGAGCCTGGTCGGCGATCGCGCGAGTAATGGCCTGACGGATCCACCACGTCGCGTAGGTCGAGAACTTGTAACCGCGGCGGTATTCGAACTTGTCGACCGCCTTCATAAGGCCGATGTTGCCCTCTTGGATAAGGTCGAGGAACTGGAGACCACGGTTGGTGTACTTCTTCGCAATCGACACCACGAGACGGAGGTTCGCTTCGACGAGTTCGGCTTTCGCTGCGTCGGCCTCGCGCTCACCTTTCCAGATCGCGGTGTAAGTGTCGCGGATCCAGTTGAAGTTCATTTCGGTTTCTTCAGCAAGGCGCTTCAACCGCTTCTCGGCGTCGACAGCCTGCAAATAGTATTGACGGAACTTCTGGAACGTCAGGCCCGTATCGCGAGTCATCTTGGCCAACTCTTTCTCGTTACTTTCTACGAGTTTGTAGCGGGCCGCCAGCGACTCGAGGTCTTTCGAGAACGTCTTTTCGAGACCCTCGCGCACCCGCTTTCTTAAAAGAGTCATGCGGTTCACGAGGTTCTTGAACTTGATGACGATGCGGTTGATCGTTTTGCGGTTGAAGTTGATGCTCTCAAAGTTCGCCATCACTTCGTTAACGAGATCCATCAACGCCTTCTCGGTATCCGCCTTCACTTTCGGGTTGAGGTTCTCGTCGCGCAGAATCTCGAAATACTTCTGAGCTTTCTTCTGGTACTTCTTAACTTCACCGATCAGTTGGTGGATCTTCTCGACGTATTCTTGTTCGTCGTATTGGGTGTCCTCGTCTTCAAGACCGCGGAAGATTGCTTTCACTTTGATCCGGCCTTGATCCAGGCGCTCGCCGAGCTGGATAATTTCATGCGTACCGATCGGCGAAAGGAGAATCGCCTTCACGATCTCGCGTTCGCCTTTTTCAATACGGCGAGCGATCTCGACTTCACCCTCGCGAGTCAGGAGGGAGACGCTACCCATCTTGCGGAGATAGAGGCGCACAGGGTCGTTGCCCCGGACATCCTCTTCGTCCAGCTGTTCGTCTTCATCTTCTTCATCTTCGATTTCTTTATCAGGATCCGAAAGGAACGTCCCCGACTCGTCGGCGTCGTCTTTCTTCGAAGAAGAATGTTCGGTGATGATGACGCCGTTCACCTCGAGCGCTTGCATGAGCGAGTCCAAAACGGAGGGCGCGACAATCTCCGCCGGCAAAAGATCGTTGATTTCCTCGATCGTGAGGTAACCCTTATCCCGCGCCATTTTAATAAAGCGCTGGATTTCCTCTTTGATGAGGTTCTGCTGCTCCGCGAGCGACATTTCGCTTGTTGCCGAGCTCTGTCTGTCTTGCGTGCTATTTGCCATCCGGTTAATCTCCCAAAACATGCAAGGGTCTTCGGTTCGCGTTCCTCACACGCACCAATGGCCCTCGTCGTTTCGTTTCATTGATTCCGCATTCACTTTTTGTTCCATGCTTTCCTTCAGCCCGAACGGCCGGAAAGCCTGATAAGTGGGCCTCGGAGAACGGAGTCTGGCAGAAAAAACAGTGCACCCAAGTTTGGCAGTTTGCACCCGTAATGGCTCCCCAAAAATCGACCAAGCGGCCTCACTTACACGACGCCTTACCCAAAAGGCGCCGTTATTTTAGAGACTTCAACGAAGCAGTTAGGTTAGCAGAGACACTAAGATATTGTCTATCTTCGACTTTTCTAGGGGGCGAATCTCCGAGGCATTCTTCCCCCTTCTAGAAATCTTGCCACAGCCCGTCGAATCGTAGGCCTGCAACCTCTTTATACCCTAGGCCTCAGCTATCCCGTGCCAGCCCCAGTCGATGCCTTTGTATATTCATAAACTGTTCCAGGGCCTCCTGGCTTGGGCGCTCCTTCAACTGGTTCAAAAGGGCTTTGCCCTGGTTCTTAAGAGCTTTGAGCCGAAGCGCATTCAAATAATCGGCCAAAAGCCTTTGGGCGGCCTGAGCCGAATCCTCGGCGCCCGGGGCCGCAGGCGTTCCCAGCACCACACTGAGAAGGGCAGGCTCATCGACATGGGTGGCAAGCGAAGAAGCGAGATCCTTAAAGGCCTCCGGGCGATTCAGATAACGCTCAACGGCCATCCGGAGCACGAGCCGAACCCCGTCAAACGTGAGAATTTCTAATACCTCATCCGACCCTGCCTCGATCAGCTGGCGCAAAAGCTCCTCATGGTGGAGGAGGAGGCTCATCACGAAGACCTCGTCCTTGGGAGCCCCCTTAAGATGGATCCGCTCCGGGCTGGCATTCACCGACGGGCGCTGTACATTTTCCGGCACCGCGGTTCCCGCTTTGGGCATCGCCGGCGGGCGAGCGTTCGAGGTCGCATTGGTCAGGGCACGCCTGACCCAGCCGACCTCGACATCCAGTTGGCGGGCCAGTTCGAGGATATAAAGCTCGAGTAACTGACGATTCCCAGCTCGCGAGAGCGCAACGGCCGCCTCTTCTACGACCCGGACTTTTTCCGACGGCGTGCCATGATAATCAGCCATCCACCGGCGCGTGAGAAGAAGCGAAAAGAGCTCGGGCGCGCGGGCGACTTCCTCTTTCAATTCGTCCACGCCGCGCGATTTGACGAAATCGTCGGGGTCCATTTTGTCGGGAAGCGCGAAGCCCTTCGGCATCAAGCCCGCCTCCAGCAGAATCGGCAGGCTGCGCTCGGCACCGTTCAAACCGGCTTCGTCCCCGTCAAGCAACATGACGACGTTTTGCGTGTACCGCTTAAGAATCTTCGCATGATCCGGGGTGAAGGCCGTTCCGAGAATAGCGACGACATTCTGGATGCCGGCGCGGTAAAGCGCGATCGCATCCATATAGCCTTCGACGACGATCGCCTGGTCGGCGGCCCGAATGAATTTCCCCGTTTCGTGGAGCCCGTAAAGGACACGCGACTTATTGAAAACCGGGGAATCGGACGAGTTCAAATATTTCGGAAGGCCTTCGGGATCGAGGGTGCGTCCCCCGAAACCGATCACGTCACCGACAGCGGAAAAAATCGGGAACATCAAACGGTCCCGGAAGATATCAAAGTGCGAATCCTCCGGCTTCGCGTTCCGTTTCGGCTTTACAAGACCGAGGGTTTCCGCAAGAGCGAGCGGAGCCTTCTTCCCCTTTAGGAGATTCGTCACCCCCTGCCATTCCGCGGGCGAATAACCGATTCGGAACTTTTCGACAATCTCGTCGGTGATTCCCCGCTCTTGTGCATAGACACGAGCCGGATGGCTTTCAGGCAACGATTTGAAATTCTGATGATAAAAAACCGCGGCGAGCTTATTGATCCTAAGTAACAGGTCTTTCTTTTCTCGCGCTTGTGCGTTTCTTGCAGCTTCTTTCGGATCGGCTTTTTCGGGAAGCGGAATCGACGCCCGCCGAGCGAGAAACTCGACAGCCTCGGGGAACGACATTCCGTTAAAGGTCTCGAGGAACGTAAAGACGTTCCCGCCCTTTTTGCAGCCGTAACAGTAATAAAGCTGGCTATCGCTGGAGACGGAAAAGCTCGGCGTCTTATCGTGATGATCGGGGAAGGGACAGCGGCCCATCAAACGGTGTCCGTTCCCCTTCAACTCCGTATATTGGCCGATGATCTCGACAAGGTCGTTGGCTTCACGAACCTTTTCGATGAATGCATCCGAGAAATGGCCGGACCGCACGCTCGAGCCTCCACAAGTTTAAACTCAAGCCCGGATCTTACTGCAGCTTCGACTTGATGACTTCGCTGATGACTTTGTTGTCCGCCATGCCCTTAGTGCGCGCTTGCATTTCTTTCATCACCACGCCCATTTCTTTAATGGACTTCGCACCGGTCGCCGCGATGACTTCGTCGACGAGCTTCTCGATTTGTTCGCGCGACATTTGCTCAGGCAGGTAAGCTTCGATCAATTTTAATTCTTTCGTTTCGGCCTCGACGAGATCTGTCCGGCCGGCGGCTTGGTATTGCTCGATGGATTCTTTGCGCTGTTTGGCGAGCTTCTTAAGGACCGCGATACAGTCTTCCTCGGTCATCGGATTCGGGCGCAACTCGATCTCGCGGTTCTTGAAAGCGCTCTGGACCATGCGAAGGGCGTTCACCTTCTCCAGATTTTTTTCCTTCATGGCGTTTTTGATATCGTTCGAGATCTGATCGCGCAGTGACATGCGGTCCTCCCAGTTTTCGGAATCGAGTGTGACAAATCAAAACAACAAGAGCCGATCGACAGGATCGGCTCTTGCCCCAAGAATACAGCTCTTCAAACGATCCGATTCTTAGTCGTTTTGCTGCTTCTTCAGTTTTTTCAGCAAGCGCTTACGGGCGGCCAGTGACTTCTTTTTCAAGCGCACGCTCGGTTTTTCGTAGTGCTCGCGCTTTTTCACTTCCGACAAGATGCCGGCCTTTTCACACTGCTTTTTAAAGCGGCGGAAAGCTTGTTCGAAGCTTTCGTTTTCACGCACTTTCACTAATGCCAAGAGTTCTCACCTGCCTTCCGTACCCTAGTTTCAAAGAAATCTAGGAGAATTGAAGGTTTGGATATAACAAACCGTGCAAACCTTGACAAACGCCAATACGAATTCTACTACAAGATGCGCCGCATAATTACGATTTCCAAGGGATTTCCGTGGAGTTAAAAACCGACGAGTACTGGATGCAAAGGGCCCTAGAAGAGGCCAAAGCCGCGGGGGTAATGGGCGAAATCCCCGTCGGAGCTATCATCGTCTGCGGGGGCGAGCTTGTGGCGGCGGCCGGCAATCTCAAGGAGGCGAACCAGGATCCCTTGGGTCATGCCGAGATTCTGGCCATTCGTCGGGCTTCTGAAAAACTCGGCCGTTGGCGGCTCAGCGGCTGTACTCTCTATGTCACGCTGGAGCCATGCGCGATGTGCGCGGGCGCGATCATTCATTCACGTCTCGACCGGGTCGTTTACGGTGCGACTGACCCCAAAGCGGGCGCGGTGCGTTCGCTATACCAACTCCTCTCCGATGAACGATTGAATCATTCGCCTGCGATCCACTCCGGGGTACTGGAGACTCAAGCGAGTGAATTGCTCAAAGCTTTCTTCCAAAAACTTCGACAACGTCCACGTTAATAAAACGAAACGCGACATTCCGAACGAAGGCCGCGCATCCTCTAGGCACTGGAGGAACGATGAAGGCCGTCTTTTCCGTTCTCGTTTTTCTCGCCTGTGTCCTCAGCGGTGATCTCGCTTCA
The DNA here is from genome assembly GCA_937927435.1 of uncultured Bdellovibrionales bacterium. Classification (GTDB taxonomy): domain Bacteria; phylum Bdellovibrionota; class Bdellovibrionia; order Bdellovibrionales; family JAMPXM01; genus CALBDW01. Next base: position 4,102 of record CALBDW010000133.1, on the reverse strand, counting down.
GCGCGACTCCGACGGCCGATTGTTCCTGTTCCGCTCAGCGCCCTCTACGTACCCAGTGGATTCGATTCCGACGATAACGTCCAATTCGTCGGGGAGGGCTATTTCCCAAACGCGTGCTTCAGTCCCGCGCCGCCGGAAATTCACGTCGACCACTCCCAAAAGACAATCACCGTGAACGCCCGCGCCTACGTTTACCAAGGTGCATGCGCGCAACAAACAAGACCGAACGTGATCTTACCGTTTACAGTGGAGTTCAACGTCGGCCCTTTACCGCCCGGCCTGTATCAGATCGTGCAAGGCCCGATGCGCGAATTCCTGGGCGCGGTTAAAATCACTCACGCCGTCCGTTCGAACGGAAATTATTTCTACGCTCCGGTTTCGGAAGTCACCATTCAACAGCTCGGCGCAATTACTGAAATCTGGATATCAGGGGTTTTACTCGGCAGCTGCGTACAGCTCGCCAGTGTGGAAACGCGGGTGGAAAACAATGTCATCGTGATCGAGCCCTTCGCCTACGTCGAGCCCGGCAACAACTGCTTCCGCGGCTACTTCCCTTTCGCGGCGGTCTTGCGGGTGCGGTTGCCGCACGGACGTTACCTTCTCCACGTGCGCGCCGAAGATGGTAACGCCATCAATCGCATGATCGACGTGACGAACATCCATTAGCGAGCCCGCGCTCTTATCCCAACTTCGTGCGGCCACCCATGTAGGGCACGAGTTTTTCGGGAATCCGAATCGAACCATCTTCCTGCTGGTGTTGCTCGAGGAACGGTACGAGGATTCGCGGCGTCGCGATCGCCGTGTTGTTCAACGTATGACAGAACTTCACGTTGCCGTCGGCGTCACGATAGCGCAGGTTCGTGCGGCGCGCTTGCCAATCGTGCAGGTTCGAACAGCTGTGCGTTTCGCGATAGACGTTTTCGCTCGGCACCCAGGTTTCGATATCGAACATTTTGTATTTGCCGACGCCCATATCCCCCGTGCAGACGGCCACGACGCGGTAGTGAAGCTCAAAGTCTTGGAGAATTTCCTCCGATGTCTCGAGCAACATCTTATGCCACTTCTCTGACTCGGCCGGATCGTTTTTGCACATGATATATTGCTCAACCTTGTTGAACTGGTGCACGCGCATCAGCCCGCGCACGTCGCGGCCGGCGCTTCCCGCTTCGCGCCGGAAGCAAGGGGAAATCCCCCCATAGAGAATCGGCAAGTCGGCTTCATCGAGAATTTCTCCCGAATGAAGCGCGTTGACCGGAACTTCCGCCGTACCCGCGAGATAAATGTCGTCTTCGGGGATGAAATAAACTTGGTCACGCCCCGTGGGGAAATGACCCGTTCCGACAAATGCGAACTCGCGGGCCAAAGCCGGAACCGTAATGAGCTCGAAGCCCTTGCTGGCCAGCTTGTCGAGGCCGTAACGGAGAATCGCCATTTCCAGAAGTACGAGATCGCCTTTCAGGGCGTAACTCCGCGAGCCCGCCACTTTGGCAATGCGCTCCAGATCAGCCCAACCATGGAGATTCAAAAGCTCAACGTGATCCTTGGGTTTAAAAGAAAACTCCGGCTTTTTTCCCCACTGTTTGACTTCAACATTGCCCGATTCGTCCGGACCTACCGGCGTGTCGGGCGACGGAATCATCGGCACAAGATAGAGCAAATCTTGAAGACGCTTTTCCGCGTCCTGCAGTTTGGGCTTCAAGCTCTCGATTTCCGCACCGATTTCACGCCCACGCGCGATGATCGCCTCGCGTTCTTCCGGTGAAGCGCCTTTCATCTTCTTCGCGTTGGCGTTCCGTTCCTCGTTGAGGGCTTGGCTCTGCTTTTTCAAAGCGAGCAGTTCTTGGTCGGCTTTCAAAAGCTCGTCGACATCCAAGTCAACCCGCTTCAAACGTACCGCTTCTTTAACTTTGTCCGGATTTTCCCTGATAAACTTGAGATCCAACATTGAGCCCCGCTCCTCTCGAGAGTTTCAAATCATCAAAAACGCGCCAAAAGCTCAAGACTTGGAGCGCCGAGCCACAATCGAGATCTCAACCGTCGGTCCAGGAATTAAACCAGCGGGCCGCGGTCTTGAATAATCCGCCGTTTGATCCCCGCATGGTATTGCGGATGCTTTTCAACCGAACCCGGAGCGGTGAAATGAAATTGGAAGACGCGCTCATCGCGGGAGCAAGCCTTCGAATAGAGCTTGTCGTAGTCTTCCTTAAATTCGGGTTGGAGCCGGCCCAAGGACTCGCAGAATTCGTAATAGATCCGGTCGACAAAGTCCGGATCGTTCGCGACGGCCGGATCTTTCAATTCAATTTGCCAATGCAGCTGCTGCTGCGTCTTCGAGCCGTCCACCCAGACGACGAAATGACCGGTGATATGCTCGTCGAGCGCGGCCGACCCCATCACGACTTCCTCAAGCATGGAATCGAAAACGTTCGTTCCGCAAAGATAGAGACAGCCTTTCGAACGGCCGTAAACCGCGGCGACGCCCGGCCAAGGCTGATCGGCGATGAATTGCCAGAGCTTTCTCTGACGGTCGGTGTCCGCGTGAGCCTGCATGACGTCGCAAATTTCCCCCCACGAAAAGAACTGCACGCTGTCTTCGAGATTGTAGCGAACGAGCGGAAGCCCCTGCCACGCCGTCACAACGAGTTCGCCGTCGACGACTTCGAAATATTGGTTGCGGTGGTACATATGGAAAAATGAGGGAATCGAACCGGGACGCAACTGCAATGCTTCTCCGATCGCTGGATTCCTTAAAAGGCTCTGGCGGAGATCGATTAAGTGCGTGCTTTCAATTCCCGAAAATCCGCTGTCAGCGGAACCGTAGACGGAGAACATCGCCGGAAAACGGCGTTTGCCCTCCGACATGCGATGCAGTTCAAGCCGCAACTCTTCGGCGAACGGTTCGCCTGTCACCATGAACGAGATTTTTTCGATGGGAAGCCGCACACCGGCGTTTTCGGCCGCCTTGAGGATGTAATAAATCGCCGATGGGCAGCACGCGATGATCACGCGATCGTACTGCTCGTGAGCGAAATCGATCATCTCGATGATTTCATCGTGCTGGTTCCCCGGAGAGAAAACCGTGAGTGGCAGGGTTTGGTCGAGTGCGGAGAGCTTCGAAACAAAGCCGATGTTTTCTCCGCCCGCCCAGCTTCCCAAACTTAAGCCGATAATGAAGAGAACTTGGCCGTTCGACTTCGAAAGCATTTGCGCGAGCATTTCCCCGAAGCCGCCGATCAAATAGTCCCGCGACTCCATGAGAGAGGGCCAGAAGAATCCCTTCGCGATACCGTTACCCGCGCGCGAAGCCGACGTTCCGCTGCTACGCTGATAAGTGTAGATCTTCCCGCGGTTACTTTCAGGAAGCACGTCGTAGAAGGGATAACGGCTATAGAACGAACTTTTCGTGACAATCGGGATTTCGTCCCATTCAAGGCGCTTGGCGAGCTCGGTCGAAGCATCGGCGCCGGAAAGCTTCGGGCAGTTTTCGAAGAGAAATTCCCGATAAGCCTTGGACTCGATGAACATTCGTTGAACAACGGACCAGGCCGTATCTCGCGAACCCAATTCGTAAATCATAACGGAGTCCCTTCACGCGTTGTTGGCGGCAAACCTTCCGGGCTTACCATGTCGCGCGACACAGTATGTTAGGGGTTCTCACTCCGTCAAACTGAACACCGTTGTTTTTTCTTCACTTATGTAGTCTTTTTGCACACTTGCGGCATTTTGTCGCCTTGGATTCCGGTGTTGCAAAGCCGGCTGGGGAAAACGCCTCGGTCCACGCGCGAGCGCCGTTGCGGTCTTTAACACAGACAATCGCTCCGCGAGACGCTGGCCTCGGTAAAGGGCGCACACACCGCTTGCTCTCAAGTTCGAAACGATGCTAGTTTTTCTGAACTCATCAAGTTGTTCCCGTCTGCGGAGAGATGGCCGAGTGGTTTAAGGCGCACGCCTGGAACGCGTGTATAGGGTAACCCCCTATCGAGAGTTCGAATCTCTCTCTCTCCGCCAATTTCCCCGTCGCGGCTCTGAACGTTCCCGTCAAAGCAGCTTCGATTTGTACCGACACCAGGAACTCTCTGTCCGGCTTTTTCAAACAGAAGGA
>CALBDW010000132.1 GCA_937927435.1 uncultured Bdellovibrionales bacterium | reverse complement strand
GTCTGCGCTGCTGCGGGCCCAACGACCGCCATCTCGAGGAAAAATGCGGAGAAACCAAGAACTGACATCGCTTTCTTGAACGCCATAGTTTCAAAGTCTAACGGCCCTCGAATGCTTGTGTATAGCGAAGTTCACGAACCACGCCGGGAGTCCAGTGTACACGCAAAAGACCCGGTCAACCTGGCCTCTTCAAACAGTTTCCGGTTAGACTCGGGAGGAGAGGAGATCCCTGCTGATGACGCGCCCGAAACTCCTGTGCGTGGACGATGACCCGCAAATTCTTGCATCGGTGCGACGTCTTTTGGACGCCGACTTCGAGGTTCTCGCGACGCCGTCCGCGACCGAAGCCCTGGAACTCGTGGATCGGCATCCCGATATCGCCGTCGTCCTGGCCGATCACCGTCTCAAAGAAAAATCCGGCTTGGAACTCTTGCGCGACATTCAAACAAAAGCGCCGGACGCCGTGCGTGCGATCGTTTCAGGCCAGATCGATCTCCAGGAGATGGTCGACGCCATCAACAGTTCGCTCCTTCACCGCTTCATACTGAAGCCCTGGGACAACGAATACTTCCGCGTGCAAATGCTCGAAGCTCTCGCCAACCACTCGACACTGCTCGCGAAACGGGAACTAGAAGCGCTCGCGGTCACGGATCCCGTTACTTCTCTCAAAAACCATAGGTACTTCCAAGACCGCCTGCGCATCGAAGTCGAACGCACGCTCCGGCACGGGCATCCGCTTTCACTCGCGATGATCGACCTCGACCATTTCAAACAAATCAATGATATCCACGGGCATCCGATCGGCGACCGCGTTTTGCGGACGGCCGGGCTTCGCATTTTGGACCAAGTGCGCTCGATCGACACCGTGGCGCGCTACGGCGGCGAGGAGTTCGCGATCATCATGCCCGACACCCCTCTCCGCTCGGCGATGATCGTCGCGGAGCGAATTCGCACAGCTTTCGAAAGACACGAGTTCCAGTTTCCCAACCTTCCCCCGATCAAGGTCAGTTTGAGCATCGGACTCGCGTCCGCTCCAGACGAAGCGAAGACTGCATCGGACCTCATCAAGATCGCCGACGGCCGCCTTTACCAGGCTAAAAGGCAAGGCCGCAACCAAACCATTGGCGCCTCGCTCGGGCCGCCGATAGAATAATGAAATGCGAAAAATCGATTGGTTGCTCGTACTGCTCCCCCTCTTTCTCACCTGGGGAATCGATCGAATCACGAAAGTTTGGGCGACGTCCCTCGAGGGGCTCGAATTCTTCGGCCCGATCGGCTTCGTCCTTCACCACAATCATGGGGCGATGCTCGGCTTGTTTTCGGGAACATCGCCTGTAATCCGGGTGGTGAGTCTTTCGACCGCCGGCGCCTTTCTCCTCTTCCTGTACGTCATCATTCAGTACCTTCTTCCCATTAAGTCTTTGACCCTGCGCTCGGGCCTTTCGGTTCTGATCGGCGGGATTCTCGGCAATGTCACCGACCGCATTCTCTACGGATACGTGATTGACTTCATCATTCTGGGCTCGGCTGCAACACCGTCGCCGGCTTTCAACCTCGCGGACGCCCTACAGTGGGTCGGCTACGGCCTCATCGCTGTCGCTCTCATCCGCGAAAGCGACATCCTCTGGCCGGAAAAGGAAATGCGGCGGTTCAACTGGGTCAACCCGCGTTTCCAACTACGCTATTGTTTCATTTTGATGGCCGTAGGTTTCGGGTTCGCTGCTATAGCGGGAACTTATTCCTACACTTTCTTGCGCGTGACGATCGGGGAACTGAGCAATAACAACTCACACGTCGTTGAAGCTTATTTAATCCCGTTCGTCCTTAGCTTTATCGTCGTGAGCCTCGTCTTCGGCGTGACTCTTTTTCTTGTCGGCCGCATTCTTTCGGCGAGGATCGCGGGCCCTCTTTACGCCTTCGAACGGTTTCTCAACGACCTAGCGAACGGGCATCCCCGCCCGCTCAAACTTCGCGCCGGCGACGAATTCAAACATCTCGAACAAATCGCCGAACGCTTGCTCCACACTCTCGCTCCGCCCTCCTCTTCCGACCGAACTGCGAGCCCGAACGAGAACGGACCGAAAGCGGAACCGGGATCATAAGGGGAGCGTTTCGACCGCGCTCACTTTTTCGAGGAAATAACGCTTAGCCCGCTGGTCTTTTTCGTCGAATGCGACGACGAAATCGCCGTCGAGCGAACGCACCAGGCCGAGCGGCTGCACGCGCCGGGCTTTGCCCGGAGAGGAACCGGCGTCGTAGACAATCGAGACGGCTTTCCGCTCCCGGATGGCTCGAATGAGCTCCGCCCACTCAGCACGGCTTTCAAGAGCTTTCATGGAAAAACGCGACCAGAGAATCGCCCCCCCCTGCGCTTCGAAAACGGCCTTGAATTGCTCATCACCCGTTTTCTCAAGACATTTGATCCCCACTTCAAGGCAAGCGCGCGCGTCGTCCAATGCGCGGTGAGCCGTCCCTTTTTCGAGACCAAAAAATTCGATCAAGGTTTGCAGGCGGTGATTCACACTCTCCGGAAAAAGCGCGCGGGAGAGCAAGGAGGTGCAGAGTACCGGTTCTTCCGGCAACTCGATTCCGAAACGCTCCATTTCAACCGCCATAAACCCGAGGTCGAAAGGGGCATGATGGGCCATCAAAACGGCACCTTGAATGAAATCGCGGAACTCGCCGATCTTTTCCGACATTGAAGGCGCGTTTTTCACCATCTCATTGGTGATACCGTGGATGGCGATCACTTCGGCATCCATGGGACGCGACGGTTTCAAGAGCGTTTGGAACGTGTCGACGACTTTTCCGTCACGCCACTTCACCGCAGCCAGTTCGCATACTTCCGCGCTCAACGGATATTTGCCCGTTGTTTCGGTGTCGAACGCTACCAAGTCGACAGAACGCCACAAGACTTCATCAAAAGTAATCATTCTCAAATTGCCCGTTCAATGTCGGCGTTTCTTTCGGCCGCAAATCGAAGAGACTGATGTCGAAATAGTACGTTTTCCCGTTCACTTTGAACGGGAAGCAACCGTCCTTGCTTGCCGAAATATTGAAACCGGCGCTCCAGTAATGGTGTCCCGGGTAGTCCCGAAACGTGTTCGCCACGTTTTTGGGATCGACGGCGAAATGGATTTCCAAGGCTCCCATCCCTTCGTTGTCGCCGACGATGTTGCGTGTGTAGAAACGCCATTGGATCCGGTGATCGTTGATCGGCTTTTTGTTTTCGTCAAGCATGTGGAGCTGTTCAGCCGTATGGTACAGCACTTTCAAATTCGGGTCGGCGAGCAAGCCTTGGTAAATCAGGTTCATGTTCGATATGGGAATTTGGCTGTATCGCTCTTTCCAGATCTTTTCCGAGATGAAGAAATGCGAGTGCCCCATATCGGGGAAAAACACGAATTGCACGTACCCCTGCTTGAGCGCGTTTTCAATATGACGTCGGATGCTGACAATCGCGCGACGGCTTAAAATCACGTCGCCGCCGCGGTCCCGATCGTACGGCAAAATGAACTCACCCGACTGAGGATCGAAATAAGCCCGGCGCCACAAGCGTTTGCCGGAGTTGTAGATTTCCTCGTATTTCGCCGCCATCTCGGGCATGGTGAAGTACCATTTGAAGTCGTTTGTATAGAGGATGGGCTCGTTGTCGGATTGCGGGCTGCAGCGCCCTTCAATCTCCACCCAATTCATTTTCGCAGGAGGACCGAAGAACCGCGAAATGAAGTCGGGCTTATAAGTCGCCGCAGCAACACCACCGATCAATATAAGCATGGCGAACAGAGCTTTACGGGTCATACGAACCCCTCCTTGTTATGCCTGTGGACTGCAAAAAACGACGCATCGAATCCGCCGTTTAGCTTGTTCCCGTATTACAAAAACGGGCTCCACCCCGTTCTCGAGAGACAAAAAACGGCATTTCTATCCTCCCTCCCTGCATTTATTTCAACCTGAAACTCAAACTGCCTGGAACGCGAATTGAACTATCAGGGGTCGAACTCAAAGAGCCTGAGGTATAACTATGCGTTCGGATTGGGTGTTCGCAAAGAAGGTCCTTTTGGTCACCTCCATCACCGGCTTTCTAGCCGCCTGTTCGCCGGCCCGCTGGCATGAAACCCAAGGGCAACCGGGATCTCCTCAGCCGACGTTTATTCCGATGCCCCCGGTGAAACCCCAGGAAGTGCCCCCGGTCGTCGCGTCGACATCGCAGCCGGGAACATTTCTACCTCCGGACCGGAGCAAGGACTGCGGACATCGTTTCCCCGGACGTGACTGCGAGGACAACGAGGAGTGGATCGAAAACGAGCCCGCAGGCGAAGTCGCATTCGATGATATGGACGAAAGCGAGCCCGCGGAAGAAGTTGAATATCGGCCTGTCGCAACCGCAACACCTCAGCCGACGCCGGTCCCCGCTCCAGTTCCTCAGAAACCGGTCCCGACCGTCGCAAATAACAACCTCGAAGACTGCCCGCCGGAAGAAGCTCAAGTTCCGATCGTCGGTAAAACCAAAAGAGGGAAAGCATCTCCCGCCCCAAAACATAACGCCGATGCAGGTGCGGGCGCTTACTTCGCGGTCCTCAATGTCGCAACGGAAAAACTGCGCCTTTATCAAAAGGGTCGCAGCGGGTATCCTCACAAACTGATCCTGGAAACCGACATGGCGGTCGGTCACAACTCACCGGGGAACCGCACGATTCTCGGAGAGTTCGAAGTCGTGGAGTGGATCAAATTCTACGAAGATCCCCTGCGCAACTATCCGTCTTTCTACAACCCTGCTTATGTGGCTCCGCCGGATGTCGGCGCTCCGCTTTCGGCGTGGTTATCGAAATCCCTTCTTCCGGGCGGACGCGGCCTCGTTCGCGGAATGTTCGGTTGGTATACGGCCGTTCTCGGACCAAATGCGGACCACAACGGAATGCACGGGACATGGGGATGGGGAGCTGACGGCAACCGCTTCATCAGCGCTCTCAGATCCGGCCGCTACGACGACAACCTCCGCGTCGCCACTCGCGGTGGCGTGCGCGTGGAAAACCGCGCGATCGCTCTCTTGCGCGAACTCCTCGTTCCGGGCGCGAAAGTCTTCTCGATTTACGCGCGCGAAGCCTACAGCCGGCCCGAACCTGAGATTCGCGCCAACGGACGCGTGGGCACGTGGCCTTGGGCCCTTACCGCCGATGGAATCAACCAAGTTGACGGTTCAAGAGCGGGCCTGAACAGCATCAAAGCGCGCCGGGTTCCGCGCCACATGATCATAGATGAAGGCGTTTTTGAATTCGATCAGACGCCGACGGCCGTGCCGCTCACGAACGCGAAGAACCCGCACGCCTCGGGCAACGCGTACCGGTTGCAGAAGTCATCGCTGAAAGGCGTCTTCCTCGTGGATGTCGGCTTGACGTTGAACTATGTGCATCCGAAGGAATTAAAAGTCGGCGGCCGCAAAAAAGCGTTGCCAGGCTTTTTCCGCGCGGGCAACGTGAAGAAGGTCTACCAACCTTCGACGCGGAATTGATTCATTGACGGCGCTTCGATCTCGAAACACGCTCGACGAACTTGTCGTAGATTTCGGAATCCGGGGCGCCTCCGCCTTTTGAGCCTCCGAAAAGACCGTCGGAAAGCGGTCGCGGGCGGCGGCCGTCGGATGTGACTTTCTTTTGTTGGATCTCGATCCGGATGAAACCGCCGCCTTTGCCTTTTTTCTCCCGGGCCGTGCGGTCGTCCCGGCGCGCGAGGCTTTTTCCGAAAACATCAACGTTCGGATTTTCGAGCGAAGCGCGGATCTTGGCTTGGACGAGATCCAAGCGCGCCTCGGCGATATTGCGGGCATAGCGGTGATCCGCACCTTCCACCGATTCATCGTAAACGAGAGACGTGATATAGATATCAGAATCTTCGAGACCGGACGTGACTCCCTTCACCCGTTCCATCACCGTGACGAATTGCCCATTCGGGGTCGCCGTACCCTTCACGAAGAGGTACTGGTCGGGAATTTCGAACATCACAGAGTCAGCCGTGATCTGCACGTTGGTCGCCAGTTCACCGAGTTGTTCGGCCATATAGGCCATCACGACCTTCTTCATCCCCATGCCCATGATGTTCGGCGTGCGGTCGGCCGGAGTGATGAACTCTTGAAAGACTTTAAGAGGCTCGTTGATGAGATCGAGGAAGAGTTTCTCGAGAGTCAGCTCGACACCGTAATTATTGAACTGATACTCGATGATCGACGGCGTGGAGAAGTACTCGGCGATCGCTTTCTTTTGCGCGTCGCTCTGGGTCGCCATGAGCCACATGACGAGAAAGAACGCCATCATCGCGGTCATGAAGTCCGCGAAGGCGACTTTCCACGCACCCCCATGGTAACCGCCGTTGACGACGGTGACTTTCTTAATGACGATTTGCGGTTTCTTCTCGGCCACGGGCCCTCATCTCCACTAATTCTATTTATGCCGCTCTCTTCACGCCTTTTGTGGCGGCATCAAGTTCCGCGAACGACGGGCGTTCCGTCGGGTAAATCGTACGGCGCGCGTACTCGACGCAGACAAGCGGCGGCGCCCCTCTCTGTAAGCTGACGAGAGCAGCCTTCATCACTTGCAAGTAACGTCCTTCGGCGGCGATGTCGTTTGCCATCTTGTTGGCCGTCGGCGATACGAAACCATAACACGCCAAGACACCCATGAATGTACCGACAAGAGCGGCGGCGATCGACTTACCGATTACTTCGGTGCCCTGGTCGAGAAGGCCCATCGTGTGGACGACGCCCAAGACCGCCGCGACGATACCGAGACCGGGGAGGCCTTCGGCGATTTGTGCGATCGCGTGTTGGGCGGCGTGCTCCTCTTCATGAATGACCTTAATGTCTTGCTCGAGTAGGTCGTCGACATCGTACTGGGAAAGATCCGCCGAGAGCGTGATCTTCATCGTATCGCAGAAGAAATCCACCGCATGCTGGTTTTTCAGAAACGTCGGATACTGCTTGAAGATCTCGCTCTTCTCAGGTTCTTCAATGTGGCGCTCCACCGCTTGCGGGCCGTCTTTTCGAAAGATCTGGAAGATCTGGAACATCATCTGCAGGAGCTCCAGATATTCCTTCTTGCCGGGGCCTTTGCCGAACCACCCGTGGATCGCCATTTTGATGGCTTTTTTTACCGTGGACGGCGGGTTCCCGATGATCAATCCACCGAGCGCGGCACCGAAGATAATGACGACTTCGGACGGTTGCCATACGACGCCAAGGTGTCCGCCGTGCGCAACAAACGCACCGAACACACAGACAAGAACGACTAACGCGCCTACTGCTCCCATAGTTACACCTCAACCGGATTCATCGGATCGACGGACGTTTCAATTAAGGAATGCGGTGCCGGCTTGAGAAAAACTCGACAAGGGTCCGAACAATATATGAAGTTTAAAGCATGGCGACCTTGGTTTTCGTTCATGGGCTCAATACCTACGGCGACGACGACGTCCATATCGGGCCTTTGACATTCGGCCTGATGCACGCACGTTTGGAACGGGAACTGAAAACTTTGGGCCACACTTTCGTCCCGATCACCAGCCTCGGCCACGGCTCGCCCGAAGAACAAGCCCAAAGGGCGCTCAAACAGATTCCAAGCGTCTCGGAGATGCACTTGCTCGGACAGTCGACGGGCGGATTGGTCTCGCGCGTTCTTGCGGCGCACGCGGATTTAAGCCCTCGCGTGCGAACCGTCATCACTATCGGAACGCCCCACGGTGGAACAAACGCGGCCGAGTTCGGACTTCAGTTTCACGAAAAATATCCGTCCCTCTCCCGCCTTTTTGCGTTCGCGGGATACGACACCCGTCAAAAAGCCGAAATCTTCCGGTGCTTCACGCTGGAGGCGATGAGCGAGTTCAACAGAAAATATCCGGTTCTCGATACTTACAAAGCGGTCTCTCTCATTTGTGAAGTCGATGAGAATGGACTTTCGTGGCCACTTCGCTTTCTCTACAAGAAACTCCACCCTGAGTCGCAGAAAAGCGACGGCCTCATCTGGACGGAAAGCCAGCGTTGGGGCCACCAGGAAGGGCCGTTTCGGCTCGATCATTTCGGGCAACTCGGATTCTTCCCGCACTTAAGTCCGTCAGCCCGCGCACAAGCGCGAGCGGAATTCCGGCGCCTGATCATGTGCATCGACCGCATCGTAACGCGGTAAGAGTTGTACATGGTTCTCGACTTTTGTAAATTCGCCCGGACCCGATAAGAGAAAAGCGATGGTGAACAGGGAGAAGGTCCATTTCGTCCATTTCATAGTCTTGTGCGCGAGCTTATTGCTCGTCTTAGCCTTCTCACGCCCGACGCGCGCCTCAGGGGACCCGGACGCGTTCGGTCAAAAAAGCGCCACCCTCGCGTCCGCGCCGGAAGGGATATTGGACGATCCGATGACGCTGCTAGCGCGGTTCCAACCCTCGCAAATCGAAGCTGGCGGTACAACCGAACTCATTATCGAAATGCAACTCGCGGACGGGTATCACGCTTACCTCGACCGCTTTAAACTTTCGATCGAATCGCCTGATGACCTAAAACTCGCTCCTTTTAAAATTTCGCCCGTCGTCTCTTTTCACGATGTCGTGACAAAAACCCAGAAACAGGGTGTGACGGGAACTTCTTATATGCGCGCGTTGATCGAAGTCCCCGAAGGTTTTCTCGCCAGAAACTACCAAGTCAAAGCGCAACTCACGTATCAAGCGTGCACGAAGGAATTCTGTCTTTTTCCGAAAAAGAAAATCGTCGAGACCCCGCTCAAAATTCTTCCGTCATCGGCGGAAGCCGCGACCTCCCGCCCGGACACGCTACCTCAAGTCGCGACCTTCACCAAAAAACCTCCGCCTCGGGACGATTTTGCAAACGCGCTTTCAAAGGGCATGCTCGCGACCTTCCTTTTCGTTTTCATCGTGGGTTTTCTTACGAGCCTCACGCCTTGCGTTTATCCGATGATCCCCATCACCCTCGCCGTTTTAGGAGCCCGGGCTGAGCGCAATTCGCCGCTTAAAAACTTCTCGTTCGCTCTCACATACGTTTTGGGACTCGCGCTCACCTATGCGTTTCTGGGTGTCTTGGCCGCAAGCACCGGCGGTCTTTTCGGCTCTCTTTTAGGAAACCCGTGGGTCGTTGGCGCCATCGCACTGATCTTCATTGCGATGGGTCTCAGTCTCCTCGGACTCTACGACCTCCAAGCGCCGGCTTTCATCCGGAACAAGCTCGGCGCGGCCCGCTTGGCGCAAAATTACGGTGGCGCCTTCGCGACCGGGCTCATTGCTGGCATCGTTGCGAGCCCCTGCGTCGGCCCGGTGCTCGTGGGCATTCTGACGTACATCGCGCAAACTCAAGACCGCGCCTTCGGCTTCCTTGTCCTTTTCACCTTCGCGCTCGGAATGGGTTTGCCGTTTCTCGTGCTGGGCTGGTCGGGCTCGCTTCTCGCTCATCTACCCAAAGCCGGCCCTTGGATGAACGCGGTCAAGACATTCTTCGGACTCGTCATGATCGGAATGGCGTTCTACTACATCAAACCCGTGTCACCAGCTTGGCTCTTCAACATCGCGCTCGGGCTTGCCTTGATCGCGGGTGCAAGCCTCTACGGCGCCTTCGAGTCGGTCGCGAACAGCGGGTTGCTTCTTAAGCTCCGCAAAGGCTTTTTGCTCGCCGTCTTCATCACCGGGACATGGTTGAGTGCGGCGGAGCTTTTGAATCTTATTGGAGTGAAAATGCCCGGCCTGCCGGAGCCGAGCAGCGTGCGTAGCGGTGCCCCTGTTCAAGGCATGAATTGGCAGCCTTATTCCGAAACGGCCTTAAACGATGCCGTCCAGCAAGGGAAGCCTGTCATTATCGATTTCTGGGCGGAATGGTGCGAAGCTTGCAACGTAATGGAAGCGACGACATTGGTCGATCCCAAAGTCGTCGAACTGGGGAGTGAGTTCACTCTGCTGAAAGTGGATGGTACGGTCGAAACGCCGGAGCTCAAGCAAGTTCTCAATCGTTTCCAGGTATTCGGCTTCCCGACCTATCTCTTCATCGACAGAAACGGGAAACTGCGCGAAGACCTCTCGCTTTTCGGCTCCTCAGACGCGGATGATTTCGCGGCCCGCATGTCAGCGGCGCTTCGCTAATTCAACGCGCGCTTCTTCAAGTGCCGCCTGGGCATTGTGGAGCGCCATCTCCTGTTCCGACACCAATCTCTGAAGGCTCAGAAGGCGGTTTTCGAAGTTCCGCACGATCATGTTGTGGCGGTCGATCAGCTCTTGGATTTTGGTATCGTTCACCTTGCGCTCATTCACCTTCGCCACGACCTGAGCCAGCTTGCCCGTGGTCTCGTGTTTTAAGCCGTTGTGCATTTCTTCCAATCGGACGAGGGCTTGGGAAAAACGCTCCAGGCGCATGTGGACCGTACGCGCGAGCTCCTCGATTTTGGCGGTAATCGTATCCATGCGTTGATCGGCTTGAATGAACGCGACCTTTAAAGAGTTGATTTGATGTTCAAGGGCCTTGATATCGCCAGGCAAATAAGTCGGCCGAGCCGGGGCGCTTTCCACTCCCTTTCCCATAATACCCGCGGCGGGCTTATTGGGATCGACCGGGTTCCGATCGTGCATGGTCGGGGTTCCGAACAGAAACGGATTCAACTCACGATGTGTGCTCATATCACCCTCGCTTCCACACGCAGTGCATCGGGCTGAATTTGCTGGACGCAGTCAAAAATCATCCCTATCACTGGAATTATGACGCACGTAACGGCTCTCGCTCAGCATATCTTGGCACTCGAACCAGATAAAGATGCTGCGCGTCTGTCCTTTTATCATTTTCTGAAAAACCTTTGCGAAGCAACTGAGCCGTTAACGTCAGAACTGATCAACCGGTTTTATTCACGCGCCCTCAGTTTTACGCATTGGCAAGAAAACAAGCCGGCGCTTTTCAACGAAGTGACGGCCATCCTCCATCACTTCCAAGAGACGCATCGAGTGCAGCTGCCTTTGCACAAAACCGTAACAGCGGATAGCCTCCAGGTTTTCACCGCCGAAAACATCCAAGTTTTGGAGATGGCGGTCAGCCGTTTTCTCGAGCGCCACATCGAACCGACCTCTCAGTTCAGGACCTTTCGCGAGGGTAATGACCGCATTGTGGCCGTGATTCTTCAGGAAGACCGTTCACTCCGGGTCGCTGTTTTCTCAAAAGTTTTGGCGATCAAGGAAGGCGAGCTGATGCCCCTGAATCAGGATTTCGTTCTCCAATACACTCCGGATCTGAATTTAAACGCCCATCAGGTCCAGCAGCTCGAAGTCGGCCCCCATGTTTCGGCACGGTTTACCGCCAATCCGGAGGGTATTTTTGGAACCTTGGTCCGCGGCTACACGTTCCAACGGTACGCGACCATGGAGGGAGGCCCGCTGACCAAGCACCCGTTCTTGTTCTACCCTCTCAAGCGGCTTGAGCAGTTCTTCGTATACCGGAAATCCGACCAAATGTACCTGGAACTCACGGAGCTTCTGGAAAAAGCGTTAGATCTCGTCAATCAAAAGCATCCGGAAGCACTTAAATTCGCCACCGCGGCGCTCGAACGGGGCCGATTGGCATTCGAGCACATTTATTCTGATGACAAAGTGATTCAACTTCTGATCAATAACCTCGAAAAGACCCTCACTCTCGAGTCGGCCCGAGTGGCGGCTCAAAAAGGAAGACGAGGGAAGGAGCGGCCCGTGCCTCCTTTGGCTTCACCCGGCGGTCCCATCAGCCTGGTCTCGGCCGGAGACGAGCCGCCCCCTGGAACTTTTGAAATTCCAACTGCGTTTGTTCAGAAAGAATCACGATGACCGCGAAAAAAAACGACGAAAAATCCGTACGCCTGAATAAATACCTCTCCGAATGCGGTGTCGCCAGTCGGCGCAAAGCGGACGAACTCATCGCCGAAGGCGCCGTCATGGTGAACGGCAAAAAAGTTTACGAACTCGGCACGAAGATCATTCCTGGCAAGGACAGAGTCACCGTCAAAGGCAAGCCCGTTAAACCCGTGCCCCAGAAGGTTTACATCCTTTTCAATAAGCCGAAGAACGTCGTCACGACGATGAACGATCCGCTCGGCCGGCCTTCAGTGGCAGATTACTTTGACAAGCTACCCGTCCGCGTCTTCCCGGTGGGCCGACTCGACTGGGATAGCGAAGGCATGATTCTTCTCACGAACGACGGCGATTTCGCCCAGCGCGTGAACCATCCCGGTCAAGAGATTTTAAAAACCTATCTTGTTAAAGTCGATGGCAAGCCGACCGACGCCCAATTGCAGCGCCTTCGTGACGGCGTCTCGATCCCGGGCGGACGCGTGAACGCGAAAATCGTCGAACGCATCCGCCGCCTGAATACGACTGGCGAAAGATCGACGAAATA